>CAZQQD010000039.1:0-26756 GCA_964595355.1 uncultured Ignavibacteriaceae bacterium
GGAATAATGTTACCACAGGCAAAGTTGCTGTTTTGCGCCGATGATTTATTTTAAACTTTCTGATTGTATTTTAGATGATTGATCTCTCCCAAATTTCACTTCAGTTTAATGGTAAATATCTTTTCAGGAATGTTAATTTCAAAATAAATTCCGGCGATAAGATTTCACTCGTCGGTGCAAATGGAACGGGAAAATCTTCCCTACTAAAAATAATAAAAGGTGAACTACAGCCCGAATCGGGCAAGGTACTAAAACAAAAAGATATTACAACCGGATATCTGCCACAGGATAACGTAGCTCATGACGGGAAAAAGCTTGTGGAAGAAGCTAAGTCAGCATTAACGGATATTATCTACCTGCAAAAAAAAGAAAAAGAAATTACTGACTGGTTATCTGATAATTCGCTTTCTGATGATGCTCATAACGATTTAATTCATCAGCTCGGTGAAGTTCATTACCGCCTTGAAGAATTAGATTCTTATAGCGCCGAAGCTAGGATTGAAAAAATATTGATTGGCCTGGGATTTGAAGAAGATGATTTTGAAAAGCTCACAAATGAGTTTTCGGGTGGTTGGCAAATGAGAATAGCGTTGGCTAAAATCCTGATTTCACAAAACGATATTCTACTACTTGACGAGCCAACAAATCATCTTGATTTTGATTCACTTGAATGGTTGATAACCTTTCTTCAATCGTATAGCGGTGCCTTATTAATTGTCTCGCACGATAAACATTTTATCAACGAAGTAACAGATAAAACACTTGAAATTTTTCTGGGGAAATTCAATATTTTCAAAGGCGACTATGATGCATATCTTCAATTTAAAAGAGAAAGGGACGAACAACTTGAAAATCAATACCAGCTTCAGCAAAAAAGAATTAAAGAAACAGAAAAATTTATCGAGCGTTTCAGATATAAAGCAACGAAAGCAAAACAGGTTCAAAGTAGGATAAAGCAATTAGAAAAGTTACAGCTTTTTGAATTGCCTGAAAATAAAGAGGATATTTATATAAAATTTCCTTCTCCACCTCATAGTGGAAAAATTAACATAGAATTAAAGTCAGTTTCTAAATCTTACAAGGAAAACCAGGTATTTGAAAATATCGATTTTACAGTAACAAGAGGCGACAAAATAGCTTTCGTTGGACCAAACGGAGCTGGTAAAACTACTCTTGCTAAAATAATTTCAGGTGTTATAAATTATGACAGCGGTAAAAGGATTATGGGCCATAATACAATTATTTCATATTATGCCCAAGATATAGCCGATAATCTTGAGCCACACCTGGATATTATCGAAACAATTGAAGGGATTGCTGAAAATAAAACTATTGGTCAGTTAAGATCATTGCTTGGTTCATTCCTTTTTAGAGGAGACGATGTTTTCAAAAAGGTAGGGATCCTTTCCGGCGGTGAAAAAAGTAGAGTAGCCCTTGCAAAAATACTTTTGACTAAAGCCAATTTCATAATTTTAGATGAACCTACAAATCATCTCGACATGTCTTCAAAAGGAATTCTCCAGCAAGCACTCATCGATTTTAACGGGTCACTAATTCTTGTTTCTCATGATGTGGCTTTTCTTAAACCTATTATTAATAAAGTTGCAGATATTAGGAAAGGAGTTATAAAAATATACGAGGGTGGGCTAGATTATTATTTATCAAAAAGAGAAGAAGGAATTAATTCGCGTGAATTTTTATCTGTAAAAAATAATGCTGCCCAGAATAATATTTCAAGAAAAGAGCAAAAAAGAATAGAAGCCGAACGAAGACAAAAAAAATTCAGAGCTACAAAAGATATTATCAAAAAGATAGAAGAACTTGAAAAACAAATTTCTGTTTTGGAATCGAAAGAAAATGAACTTGAGAATAAACTAGCGGATGAAAAAATTTATTCTGATCCTGTTATGGCTAAAGAAGTAACATCAGAATATAATAAGGCAAAACAAGATATTAATTATAAAATGGCAGAATGGTCAAGGCTATCAGAAGAATTGCAGAAAATTGAATCCCAATTCTCCTGATAAGTTCTAAGATTTTACCATTATGCTGGATAAATTATTTTCTTAAATTAGAGCCAATGCAAAAAATAAAGCCTCTCAAAAGGTTCGGCCAAAATTATCTGTTGGATCAGAATATTCTGAAAAAAATCGTATTGGAAATCGATCCAAAACCTGAAGACCAAATAGTTGAAATCGGACCCGGCCGAGCTGCTTTAACTGAAAAATTATTGGAAAAAGTTACAACTCTTATTGCTGTAGAAATTGATAAAAGAGTGTCAGATGAGCTGCGAACAAAATTCCCTGAATTAAAGTTGATAGTTGATGATTTTATCAACATCAATCTCAATGAATTAAGAACGAACAAAAATAAAAGATTAAGGATTGTTGGTAATATTCCTTATAATCTTACTTCCCCGATTCTTTTTCATCTAATTAAATTTAATGATATCGTTCAGGATTCTGTTTTAATGGTTCAACATGAAGTTGTAAAAAGGATGTCTGCAGCAAAAGGGACAAAAGATTATGGAATTCTTTCAGTTATTCTGAAATATTTTGCAGATGTAAAATATTGTTTTAAGGTTTCACCAAATGTGTTCTACCCGAAACCAAAAGTGGATTCTGCTGTTGTTCATATCCGTTTCAACGATATTGAGATATCCAAAGCTGAGAAACAAAATTTTATAAATATAGTAAAAGCTTCTTTTGGTAACAGGAGAAAAACGTTAAAAAATTCGTTGAGTAATAGTATATTTAAAGAACTTAATTTTGCAGATTCCGGCATTGACCTTTCTCTGCGTGCAGAGCAGCTTGATGTGGATGATTTTTTACGACTTGCAGAATTTACCCGCAATTATATAAATTGATTAGCCTAACAAGTAGCAGGTAATTTAACCAGATATGGAAAATTTCAGAGCTTTTATAATTAAAATGAAGGCATTTGACCTTGTCATTATAATCTTTTTTATAATGTTGAGCATTGTCAACCTGATCTTCCTTGAGAAAATATCCGTCTGGGATCAACTGATTATAATCAATATGGGTGTTATATCATTGATATTGATTATAACATTTCTGGAAGAAAAGTATAATAGCAGATTAGTCACTATATTCCATTACTGGTATATTGCACCGCTTGTGTTGTTAACTTTTAAAGAACTGTATTTCATGATTCATCCCATCAGACCACAGGATTATGACTGGCTCTTTATAAAAATTGATTACTGGATCTTTGGTGCAAATCCAACAGAAGTTTTGCAAAAAATTGCTTTCCCACTTTTAACAGAATTGCTTCAGATGATTTATGGAATTTTCTATCTGCTGCCAATAATGCTTTGTTTATTTCTGCTTAGAAACAAAGAACGGGTTGTTTTTGAATACGCAATTTTCTCAATAATTTATGGATTTTATCTCTCTTACATTGGTTATTTTGCACTACCTGGGGTCGGACCAAGATTTACGCTTCATAATTTTGAGATGATAAATGTTCAGCTCCCTGGACTTTGGCTGACAAATTACCTCCGGGATTTTGTAAACATCGGCGAATCTATTTCACCCGGCACACTAAATCCTGCTGCTATTGTACAGCGCGATGTTTTTCCAAGTGGCCATACGATGATAACCTTGCTTGTGATGTATCTTTCTGTAAAGCTTAAAAGTCGGTCAAAATATTTTTTCATTCCCGTAGGGACGCTACTTATTTTCTCAACCGTTTATCTTTGGTATCATTATGTAATTGACCTTGCTGGAGGAGCTTTATTTATGATCTTTTCTGTGTGGTCGGGTAAATATATTTTCAATTGGTGGCAAAGATACGTTGGTCAGGAAGAATTCCATTATGAAAATATAAAATTGAAAGATAAAAATGGCCGATAAAAAAAAACAGGTTAGAAGAATTTTTGAATCAATTGCAGGCAATTATGATTTCCTCAATCATCTTTTAAGCTTTGGAGTTGATTATTACTGGAGGAAAAAAGCTTTAAAACTCACCAAAGTTAATCCCGATTCAGTATTACTCGACGTTGCCTGTGGGACAGGTGATGTAGCTATTACAGCGAAAAAACTCGGAGTAGCAAATATTTTCGGAGCGGATTTCTCGCATAATATGCTTAAACTTTTTAACAAAAAAAGTAGCTGGATAAAGGGGAAAAACGTTCAGATGGTCGCTGAAAATATGCCCATTAAAGATGAATCAGTAACCATTATTACTGTAGCATTCGGTGTTAGAAATTTTTACGATATACAACAGGGATTCAATTCTTTTTATCGTGTACTAAAAAAGGAAGGAAAAGCTACTGTGATAGAGTTCAGTCTACCTCCCAATCCTCTGTTCAGATGGCTTTATAAGTTTTATTTTAAGAAAATCTTACCTTTTGTAGGGGGAATAATCAGCGGCGACAGAGAGGCATATTCTTACCTTCCAAATTCTGTAGAAGAATTTGATGAGAAGATTGATGTCCCATCTTTATTGAAAAATTCCGGATTTGGCAAAGTTGAAAGACGTAATCTTACATTCGGAATAGTGCAGGTTGTTATTGCAGAGAAATAAAATTTGTCAGATTATTTTAACATTTTTTCTAATACCCTTCTCATATCTCCAAAGGCCTTTGCCCTGTGACTTATTCTGTTTTTTTCTTCCATTGTCATTTCAGCTAAAGTAACATTGAATCCATCAGGAATAAATACAGGATCGTATCCAAAACCATTAGTGCCCCTGGGGGTTTTAATGATCTGCCCTGATAACTCTCCCCTCTTAACAAAATTATTCTTACCATCAAAATAAACTGCTACGCAAACAAACTTAGCTAAATGAGGAAGTGAAAATTTTTCAAGTTCTTCCAAAAGTTTTTTATTATTTGAATCATAGGTAGCCCCTTCTCCTGAATATCTTGCTGAATAAATTCCCGGCTCTCCATTTAGTTGCTCAACCTTAAGACCTGAGTCATCTCCGATTGCAGGAATTCCTGTAATTTCAAAAACTATCCTTGCTTTTTTTTCTGCATTTTCTTCAAAGCTTTTACCATCCTCAATAATTTCAGGAAACCCCGGAAAATCGGATATAGATAAAACATTAAGTCCTAGATCCGAAAATTTTCTTTTAATTTCGTTTAGCTTACCGTTATTGGTGGTTGCAATTACAACTTTATTCAAAGATTATTCCATTGACTTATAATTAAATTAACGCTATAAACGTACAAAAATAGCCAAAATTATTACATTATTTAAAGAATTCTTGTAAGTAATTCGCTTTTTTTTAACTTATATTGATCCATCTGTAAAGATTTACAGTAATTACTAAATATACTTATCGGTTTAAAAGCCGTGAACACAGAAATTAATTTCATATTAAATAATGAATTAGTTTCCTTGAAGTCAAATCCCGCAATTGTTCTACTTGACTTCATTAGAAAACAAAAGCATTTAACAGGCACCAAAGAAGGTTGTAAGGAAGGGGATTGTGGTGCGTGCACCGTTCTTGTTGGATCACTTGTTAATGACAAAGTTGAATACAAATCTGTTAATTCCTGCCTGCTGCCAATTGGCAACGTAAATAATAAACACGTAGTTACAATTGAAGGAATTAACTCCGAAGCTTTCACTCCCATTCAGGAAAATTTTATTAATGAAGGCGCATCACAATGCGGCTTCTGTACCCCGGGGTTCATTGTTTCTTTAACAGGATACATCATAAACAGTTCAAGCTATAATTATCAGGAAGCAGAGAATTCAATTGCAGGAAATATTTGTAGATGTACGGGATATACCTCTATTAAAAAAGTATTAAAAAATCTAGAAGAAGTTTTAAGTAGTAATAATTCTTCGGATAAGATTTCTGAACTAATAAAAATGAATTTCCTGCCTGCGTATTTTTCCGAAATACCTAAGCGTTTAAGAGAATTAAAAATTATAAAATCGAACGGAGCGAGTTCAGAAATTCAACAAATAATATCAGGAGGAACGGATTTGTTTGTTCAACAGCCGGATGAATTGTTAGAAACAGAAACATATTTAATTGCGAACAAAGATTTATCTTTTATTAATGTATCTAACAATATTTGTACGGTCGGTGCTACTACAACATTCGAGATGATAAAAGCTTCACCTGTTTTTAAAAAACATTTCCCCAGGTTAGAGCATTTTATGGATTTGATCGCCTCATTGCCAATTAGGAACAGTGCAACTATCGGCGGAAATTTTGTGAATGCTTCCCCCATAGGTGACACAACAATTTTCTTCCTTGCATTAAATTCAACTTTGAACCTTGTAAATGGAAAAGGCAAAAGAAAGATTCTATTAAAAGATCTTTACAAGGGATATAAAAATCTTGACCTTAATCCGAGAGAATATGTTGAAAGTGTAGAGTTTAAATTACCCGGAAAGAATTCATATTTTAATTTTGAAAAAGTATCAAAACGCACTTACCTAGATATTGCAAGTGCTAATTCCGCAATATATCTGGAAGTGAAGAATAATATCATATATGAAGCCCACGTTTCTGGAGGAGGAGTTTCACCAATTCCCCTTTACCTCACAAAAACTTCCGAATTTCTAATTAATAAAAAGATAGAACCGGACTTGATTGAAGAGGCGGGACAGGTTCTACAAAATGAAATTTCTCCAATCAGTGATGTTAGAGGTAGTGCTGAATATAAAAGAATTTTAATAGAGCAGTTATTTAAAGCACATTTTATAGAATTATTCCCAGAATTAATAAAAATGGACGAGCTAGTTTGAGAAGTAACATAGACATAGAAAAACACGTAAAGGGTGAATCACAATTCATAGACGACTTTGTAGTACCGGAAGGAACTCTATATGCCAAAGCATTTGATTCAACAATTGCCCATGGAAAAATTGTATCAATAGATATTGAAGAAGCAGAAAAGTTGACCGGAGTAAAGGGTGTATTCACATCTAAAGACATTCCAGGAATCAACCAGGTAGGTGGAATAATTCAGGATGAAACACTTTTTGCTGAAGATGATGTTCGGTTTATGGGAGAACCAATAGGTATGGTGGTTGCTGACTCAATGGAAATAGCAAAGAAAGCTGTGGGGAAAATTAAAATAAAATATGAACCTCTGCCGGCAATAACAGATCCTCGCGAAGCTTTTGAAAAAAACAAATTGATAATACCACCAAAAATATTTTCTATGGGTGATACTGAAAAAGCGTGGAAAGATTGTGATGTAATTGTCGAAGGAAAAGTTGAAACCGGCGGGCAGGAACATTTATATCTGGAAACACAAGGTGCAATTGCAATTCCTGAAGAAGGTGGAAAGATAAAAATTATTTCTTCCACTCAAAGCCCTACTGCCGTCCAGCGTGCTGCTGCAAGAATTCTCGGTACTGATATGCATAACATTGAGGTTGATGTTTTAAGACTTGGCGGAGCTTTTGGCGGAAAAGAAGATCAAGCAACTCATTGGGGTGTTATGGCTGCACTTGCAGCGTCAAAACTGAACAAACCGATTAAGCTCGTGCTTTCAAGAATGGATGACATTCGAATGACCGGCAAACGTCATCCCTATTCTTCAGACTATAAAATCGGGCTTACCTCAGACGGAAAAATTCTTGCTTACGAAGCTACATTTTATCAAAATGCAGGTGCAGTAGCCGATCTCTCACCTGCTGTACTTGAAAGGACTTTATTTCATGCTACTAATAGTTACTTTATCCCCAATGTTAAAGCAACGGCTATTAGCTGCAAAACAAATGTGGCACCAAATACTGCTTTCAGAGGATTTGGAGGTCCACAGGGAAAATTTGTCATCGAAGCAGCTATTCACAAAGCTACTCAAAAAATTGGAATTGATGCCTGGGAAATTCAAAAAAAGAATCTATTGAAAGAAGGGCAATCATTTTATTATGGACAAAAAGCCGAGAGATGCCAGGCTGATAGATGCTGGGATCAGGCAGTGAAAGAATTTAATTTTGAAAAAACCCGAAACGAAATTAAAAAATTTAATGAAGGAAATCACCAATTCAAGAAAGGTGTTGCTTTAATGCCAATCTGTTTCGGCATATCATTTACTAATTCATTTTTGAATCAGGCAAGCGCACTTGTACACATTTATACCGACGGAAGCATAGGGGTCAGCACAGCTGCAGTTGAAATGGGACAAGGAGTTAATGTAAAAATAAAAAACGCAGTTGCAAAAACCTTATCAGTAGATATTAGCAGAATAAGAATTGAAACAACTAACACAACAAGAATTGCCAATACCTCCGCTACTGCGGCAAGCAGCGGTGCAGATTTGAACGGCAATGCGGCAATTCTTGCTTCAAAAAATCTTTTAGATAGATTACTAAGTACAGCAGCAGAAATTTTAGATATTAAAGATAAAAATGAACTTTCCATACAATATGATTTCATTTTTCATAAAGGAAATAAAACCAGTCTTCAGTGGAATGAACTTATTACAAAGGCCTATCAAAAAAGGATAAGTTTATCCTCCCAGGCTTATTATGCAACACCTGATATTTATTTTGATAAAACGAAAAACCAGGGCAGACCATTTGCTTATCATGTTTACGGGACTGCAATAATAACCGCAACTCTTGATTGTTTGCGCGGTACTTACACAATTGATTCCGTAAAAGCAGTTCACGACTTCGGAAAGAGCCTGAGTCCCGTTGTTGACCGTGGACAGGCCGAAGGTGCAATCACACAGGGAATCGGCTGGCTGACAGTAGAGGAAGTTGCTCATTCCAAAGAAGGAAAATTACTGTCAAATAGCTTATCAACTTACAAAGTACCTGATATTTATGCTGCCCCAAAAGAAATTGAAGTTATATTTCTTGAGGATTCTGAAAATCCATACGGCCCATTTCATTCCAAAGCTATCGGCGAACCTCCTTTGATGTATGGAATAGGCGCTTATTTTGCAATACTCAATGCAATGGAAGCATTTCGTCCGAATGAAGATTTTGAAATTGCTGCACCTATAACTCCCGAAAGAGTCTTATTATCACTTTACAGCAAAACTAAAAAACGCGTAACAGTTCCAAACTAAAACAAGCAATACGAGTCCAATTTAACGGAACTACTTATGAAAGAAATTGAATTATGGAAATTTATTGAAGAAAAGCTTAACTCAGACTTAGAAGTTATTTTGATGGTTGTGGCTGAATCAAGTAAATCTTCACCCGGTAGAGCAGGTTTTAAGATGGCAATCTCAGGCGATAATAAACTTGCCGGAACAGTCGGCGGCGGAATTATGGAACACAGACTACTTGAAGAATGCAAGAGATACTTTGAAAGCGGTAAAAAAATAAATTTAGTCAAAAAATTATATCACAATAAAACTTCCCCGGGAGAAAAATCAGGCCTGATTTGCGGGGGAACTGAAACAATTATTTTGAAATCGCTTCAAGAAAAAGATAAAACTTCCATATCAAAAATAATTAAGCATTATGACAACCTGGAAAGTGGAACATTAAAAATAGATCAATCCGGTATTTTATTTAATGAATCCAACACCCATCAGAGTAAAATATCCTTTGATTTCAGATCTGACAATGAATGGTCATACCAGGAAACGTCAGGCCAACCTTATACTGTTTATGTAATTGGTGGTGGACACGTTGGATTAGCGGTATCAAAAGTGATGTCAACTCAGGATTTCTTCATTATAACAATTGACCCACGTAAGGATGTTTTTACAATGGTGAATAATACCTATGCAAACAAGAAATTATTTATTCCTTATGATGAAGTCGGTAAACATATAATTGAAGGGGACCGTTCTTTTGCAGTTATAGTTACCTCCGAGCACGACACAGACCTGGCGGCCTTAAAATCAGTAATCAATAAAAAGCTGAAATACATAGGCCTGATGGGAAGCAAAGCAAAAATTAAAAGCATATTCAGTAAGGTAATTGAACAAGGAGTTGATCCGGAATTGTTGAAAAAAGTTCATACCCCAGTTGGAATAGAAATTGAAGCTGAATCACCTGAAGAAATAGGAATAAGTGTTGCCGCCGAGATTATAAAAGTTAAAAATCAAAAACCGGTAGAAAAAGCAGATGAGTGACAGGTTTCATAAAATAGGAATTGAAAAACTTCTCAAATGGATTCTTGAAGAAGAGAAACAAGGGAGAATTTTGGGAATTTATAAAGAGTTGTTTTTTAAGCCCGGAAAGGACGATCCCTTCAAAATGAATCGTTATGGGAAACTGCTGGAAACACCTATAGGGGTAGCAGCCGGTCCTCACTCACAACTAGCACACAATATAATTGCTTCTTGGCTTTGTGGAGCAAGATATATTGAATTAAAAACTGTGCAAACACTTGATGAAATCGAAGTTACAAAACCCTGCATTGATATGGAAGATGAAGGCTACAACTGTGAGTGGTCACAGGAACTTAAAGTGCAGGAATCTTTCGACGAATATTTAAATGCCTGGATTATCATTCACCTGCTCAAACATAAATTTGGATGGAATTCAAATGATAATGGTTTCATTTTTAACTTGAGTGTTGGTTACGATTATGCCGGAATTCTGAAACCAAACGTTCAATGGTTTTTTGATAAAATAGAAAACTGTAAGATAGAACTGGAAAATAAGCTTGAAAAGATAAACATACTTTATCCAGAGATAAAAGATTTAAGCATTCCATACCAAATTTCGGATAACATAACTTTATCGACTATGCATGGATGTCCGCCGGCTGAAATTGAAAAGATTTGTAGTTACCTGATTAAAGAAAGAAAACTCCACACGGCCGTAAAATTGAATCCTACTTTACTGGGACCGGAAAAGCTAAGGTGGATATTAAATGATAAACTTAGTTATAAAACTACTATTCCTGATGAAACATTTGATCACGATCTACAATACCCGGATGCTATCAGGATTATAAAAAGCTTATCAAAACAGGCTGAAGAATCAGGGGTTCAGTTTGGCTTAAAATTAACAAACACACTGGAATCATTAAATTCAACTAAATGGTTGCCTTCAAAAGAAAAGATGGTCTACACAAGCGGAAGAGCGCTTCATCCGATTACAATAAATTTAGCCGAAAAACTTCAGAATGAATTTAATGGAAATCTTGACATTTCATTCTCTGCTGGAGTTGATGCTTTTAATGTGGCAAACACTTTGAGCTGTAATCTTCGTCCGATCACTGTCTGTTCAGATCTTTTAAAACCTGGCGGCTATCTAAGATTAACGCAATACGTTGAAGAAATTGAAAAAGAATTTTCAGTATTAGAAGCTCACAGTATAGAAGAATTCATATTAAAAAAATCAGGGGGATCAAAAAAATTAAATGATGCAGGATTAAAAAATCTTAAAGTTTACGCCGCTTCGGTTTCGGAAAATAAAACATATCACAAATCAAATTTCCCTTACGAAAATATCAAGACAAAAAGAAAATTGACAGAATACGATTGTATTCATGCCCCCTGTGTTGAATCCTGTGCTGTTGAGCAAAATGTGCCGGAATATATGTTTCATACTACCAACGGTAATTTCGAAGAAGCTTATAAAGCAATTTTAGCTGATAATCCCCTGCCCAATATGACGGGAAATGTATGCGATCATCTTTGTCAAACAAAATGTACAAGAATAAATTACGATAGCCCTTTACTAATCAGGGAAATTAAAAGATTCATTTCTGAAAAATTTGAAAATGGAATTCCCATTTCAAAAAATAAAAATACCAAGAAAAAAGTTGCAGTTATTGGGGCAGGGCCCTCTGGTTTATCATGTGCTTATTTTCTTGCACTTGATGGTTTTCAAGTTGATGTTTTTGAAAGCAAATCTTTTGCGGGCGGCATGGTTTCCGGTTTGATACCTTATTTCAGGTTGAGCGATCAGAGTGTAGCCAACGATTTGAGCGTTTTCCAAAATCTCGGAATAAAATTTCATTTTAACAAAAAAGTTGACTCTGAAATATTCAATAAAATAAGAAAGGAATTCGATTTTGCTTATATAGGAATCGGAGCTCAGAAGAGCAAAAAGCTTGGTGTGCCCGGGGAAAATCTTGAAGGAATTTTTGATCAATTAAGTTTTCTTTCAAGAATGCGACAGGAGGAGAAAATAAATTTGGATAATAACGTTGCAATTATAGGTGGAGGACTTTCAGCAATAGATGCCGCGAGAACCGCCAAAAGAATGATAGGCAAAAACGGAAATGTGACAATGATTTATCGCCGCACAAAAAAGGAAATGCCCGCCGATGCAGAAGAAATTCACGACCTATTTGAAGAAGACATTAACTTATTGGAACTAACCACGCCCGTAGGTTTCAAAAAAAATAGTCAGGGAATTCAAATAACGCTAATTAAAATGGAATTAAAAGAACCGGATCAAAGCGGTAGACCTAGACCTGTTATGAAAAAAGGATCTGAATTTGATCTCAAATTTGATAACATAATAACGGCAATCGGACAGGATCTTGAACTGGATTTTGTTCCGGGAAATAAATTAATCTTAAATAATGATACAAATGAAATTCAATTTGAAAATGTTTTTGCAGGCGGTGATGCAGTAAGAGGAGCTGATTCATTAATAAATGGAATGGGCGATGGCAAAAGGATCGCAGAAACAATTTCAAAAAAATCCGGAATTATCAAAAACAAAAATTCCGAATTGAATGAAAAGAAATTGTCTCCAACTGAATTTCAAAAAAAACAGGCCTACAGAGAGTTCGGGGCAGAATATCCAACAATAGATCCCCAAAAGAGATTAACATTTGAACTTGTGCACCCTGTATTAGATGATAACTCAGCAATGAGAGAGGCGGAAAGATGTCTTTATTGTAATGATATTTGCAATACCTGCGTTGGGGTTTGCCCGAATTTTGCAAATCTGTCATTTACTTCAGAAGAATTTGAGATGCCAATATATCGGGTGATCAAAAATAATGGTTCCGTAAAAATTGATGTTGTAGATAAACTTTCGGTCAAACAAAAGAATCAAATTTTGAATATAGGAGATTTCTGTAATGAGTGCGGAAATTGCACTACTTTTTGTCCTACAAGCGGAGATCCATATAAAATAAAACCACGCTTTCACCTGACTGAAGAAAGCTTTAATATGGAAGAATCGGGGTATATTTTAATGGGTAACTCAATGAAGTATAAGGATAAAAATGGAATTTCTTCATTGAGTGAAACAAAAGATCATTTTGTCTTTGAAAACGAAATATTAAGTGCAACTTTTGATAAAGAAAATTTAACAGTCTCGGAAATCAATTTTAAAGATTCTTCTATTAAAAATGCAGATTTGCGAAAAGCGACTGAAATGATTTATCTTCTAAAAAGTCTTAAAAATTTTGCGATATTTGTATAGTCTTTACTGGAAATAAATGATGAAATTCAATCTAAATGGAATAGAAAAAACTTTTAACGGCGATCCCGAGCTCCCTCTCTTAACTTATTTGAGAGAGAATGAAGGAATCATTTCAGTAAAAGACGGGTGCGCGCCTCAGGCAGCTTGCGGCGCCTGTACGGTAGAATTGAATGGAAGGGCTATGCTTTCCTGTACTATTCCCATGAGAAAAGTAGAAAACGGAACAGTAATTACAGTAGAAGGACTCGGTGAATACAAACAAAGAACAATTGCAAATGCTTTTGTAGAAAAATGCGGCGTGCAGTGTGGATTTTGTATACCGGGAATTGTGATGCAGGCAAAAGTCCTGATTGATAAAAACCCGGAACCTTCGCGGGATGAAATAGCCAAAGCTTTAAATCCTAATCTTTGCAGATGTACAGGATATAAAAAGATAATTGACTCAATTGAATATGCTGCAGAAGCAATCCGAAACAATCGTGAAATTCCAAAACCAAAAAGCGATGGCAGAGTTGGAGGGAAACACCCGAAATACGATGCTGACAAACTTGCTCTAGGACAGAGTCCCTTTGTAGCAGACATGAAAATTCCAGGAATGCTTCACGGCGTATTAAAATTCAGCGAACACCCACGGGCAAAGGTTCTATCGATTGATACTTCCAAAGCCGAAAAATATCCCGGAGTAATCAGAGTATTTACCTCTAAGGATATACCTGGAAGCAGGTTCCAGGGACTAATAATTCCAGACTGGCCACTAATGATAAAAGTAGGTGAAGAAACCAGATATGTTGGAGACATTCTCGCCGGAGTAGTTGCTGAATCAGAAAAAATTGCTCGCGAAGCTGTTGCACTGATAAATGTAAATTATGAAATTCTCACACCTTTATCAGATCCGGAAAAAGCTTTATTGAAAGATGCCCCACAAGTACAACCTTCCGGAAATTTACTATCTGAAACGGTCGTCAACCGCGGCAATACTGAAAAGGCATTAAAGGAATCTGATTTTATTTCTTCGGGTACATATCAAACACAAATGATTGAACATGCCTACATGGAACCGGAATGTTCAATTGCGCGAATGGAAGATGATCGTGTAGAAATACTTTCACAAGGACAAGGTGTGTACGAAGATCAAAAGCAGATAGCTGCTATGCTTGGGCTACCTCTTGAAAAAGTCAGAGTAATACTTGTTCCAAACGGTGGTGGCTTTGGAGGGAAAGAAGATCTTTCTGTTCAGGGTCATGCTGCGTTGTTTGCTTATCATCTTAAAAAGCCTGTTAAAGTTTTATTGAACAGAGTTGAGTCAATCAAAATGCATCCAAAGCGTCATCCGATAAGAATGAAATACACTTTAGGATGTGATAAAAATGGAAAGCTAACTGCGCTCAAAGCCGATATTCTCGGCGATAGCGGAGCTTACGCATCTGTCGGAATGAAAGTGCTTGAAAGATCAGCCGGACACGCAGCCGGTCCTTATCATATTCCAAATGTTGACATTATAAGTCGTGCGGTTTACACAAACAACCTTCCCTGCGGCGCAATGAGAGGTTTTGGTGTTAACCAGGTTACCTTTGCAATTGAGGGGTGCATTGACGACTTATGTGAAAAAGGAAAATTTGACAGGTGGCAGTTCCGTTATGATAATTCTCTCAAAGAAGGCGATATGACTTCGACAGGACAAATAATTCATAAAGGAAGCGGAGTAAGACAAACATTGCTTGCCGTTAAAGATATTTTTCAGAATGCAAAATATGCCGGCATTGGCTGTGGAATTAAAAATACTGGAATCGGAAACGGAATGCCGGATGATGGCAAGGTGAAAATTGAAATTGTCTCAACACAAAAAGTAATTTTACATCACGGCTGGACTGAAATGGGTCAGGGTGTAAATACAATGGCTGTTCAGTTCCTTTGCCATGAAACAGGAATCAATCCCGAAATAGTAGAAGTTAAAGTAGATACAATGGAAGATGCTTATTCAGGAATGACGACCGCATCACGAGCAACTTCAATTATAGGTAACTCAATTGCTAACGCCTGCATTACATTAAAAAAAGATCTTGAGACAAAATCACTTGATGATTTATCGGGAAAGACCTACCGCGGAGAATGGGTGTGCAACTGGACAACCAAACCCGGAAAAAACGTTGATGAAATTATAACTCATTACTCATACAGTTATGCAACTCAGGTTGTCGTTCTTAACGAAAACGGTGAAATAGATACAGTGTATGCCGCGCACGATGCAGGTAAAATAATTAATCCCGGATTATTTGAAGGACAGATTGAAGGATCGATCCATATGGGGCTTGGTTATGCTTTAACAGAAGATTTAGAATTAGAAAACAGTGTCCCTAAAAGCACGAAACTAAGAAAATGCGGAGTACTCCGTGCAAAAGAAACACCGAAAATGGAAGTTATAGGAATTGAAGTTCCTGATCCTCATGGTCCTTATGGAGTTAAAGGCGTTGGTGAAATTGGATTGGTACCAACTGCAGCAGCAGTTGCAAACGCATTTTACCAGTTTGATGGAACAAGATATTATAAATTGCCAATCAAAAAAAGAAATAAAGTAAAATAAATCTGATTCCTATTTTGTTTATATTCACATCTTATTTTTTAATCATTTCAAAAATTTAAAGCGATATGAATTTATATGAAATAATAGGCTATGCCGGTTCTGTAATTGTCGCTGTTTCACTAATGATGAAAAACATCCGGTATTTACGAAACGTTAATTTAATCGGGTCATCAACTTTTGCTCTTTATGGTTTGTTGCTTAAAGCATATCCTGTCTTTTTATTAAATGGGTTCATTGCTCTTGTTGATGTTTACTATCTCTATGAGATGAATAAGAAAAAGGATTATTTTAGTTTAATGCCTGTTCTGGATAAAAATCATCTTTATCTTAATAAATTTCTCGATTTTTATAAAAATGATATAGCAAAATACTTTCCGGGTTTCACAAGAGATGAGATAAAAGAAGCAAATTGCTTTTTTATTTTAAGAAATCTGATGCCGGCCGGACTCTTTATCTACAGGGAAATATCACCAGAGAAAATAGAGGTAATAGTTGATTATGCAATTCCCGATTTTCGCGACACTAAAAACGGACAATTTGTTTATTATGCCGAATCAAATTTTCTCAAAGCAAAAGGTTATAAGGAAATTGTCGCCAGAACTTCAATAGCAAAGCATCAGAATTACCTTGAAAAATTGGGGTTTTATGTGGATAGTGAAAAAGTAAATTCGTTCGTGAAGAAAATAGAATAATAATTTTAATCTACGGGATTTATACTTTCGAGATAATCTTCCTGTGTGTCAATATCCTGCAAAATATTTTTGTAATAGCACTCCCAGCTTTTCTTTTTAACGCAAGCGATTTTGCTGAGTTCGCGTAGATTCAAATTTTTATCTGAATTCAAAATCAAATCAATTACTTCAGCATTAAATAAAACCGGGTGACCGTTTCTATTATCATAAGATGGCTGAATCCAGTTATGAATGTTATCAATCTGATCTACAAAATCGATGTAAAATTCCTGTGGCAACCCCGGTTGATCTACAAAATGATATAAAACCCAGTTACAATTTCCGATAACAGACAGGCCTTTCTGTAAGGACGTGAACATTCCTTTTTCATAGTTCTCATTTTCTACAAACTGAACTTTGTCATTCAAAAATTTTTCAGATTTGTTGTTGAATATTTTGATTGTCTCCTTTTGTAATATCTCAGATTTGAAACCTGTAACAATGATAATTTTTTCACAAACTGTATTCAGGTTTAAGACAATTTTCTGAAGAAAAGTCTCCCCCTTGTAATCCATCAAAGGTTTGAAGTTTCCCATTCTGCCAGATTTACCGGCACTTACAATTAAACCGGTAATTTTAAGATTCTTCATTTTACTTCGAGCTTTTCCAGCCATTCATTATAGGATAAGCCTTCTGGCGACACATTCCATCCTTGCAAGGAATTTGTATCTTTTAATCCGTTTCCCGTAATAAGTAATAAAATTTCATCCTTCTTGCTAATTTTATTTGAATTTTTAAGTTTGATATATCCGGCCATTGCTGCCGCAGAAGAAGGCTCAGATAATATTCCAAAATTCTGAGCTACTATTTTTTGTGCAGAAATTATTTCATCATCAGTAACTGAAATTGCTTTCCCCTCCGAATGCTTTATTGCATCAGCAGCCATAAACAAATTTCTTGGAGCACCTGCACTTATACTGTCAGCAATTGTATTCGCAGGAATAAATTCAAACTGTCCCGATTCCAGATATCGAACAAGGGCATTACTTCCTTCTGCCTGCACAGCAATAAATTGAGGAAGTTTTTCTATCCAGCCAAGCGAAAGCAATTCTTTAAATCCCTTATAAATCCCCGACAAAATTACTCCATCACCAACAGGTACAAAAATTATGTCAGGAATACTTCCATTTGAAGAAATAAAAATATCGTAAGCTGCCGATTTCTTTCCCTCAATAGTCAGTGGATTATAAGCAGTATTCCTGTTATACCATTGTTTTGCAGAGGATACTTCAAGACATAAATCAAAGGCATCATCGTAGCTCCCATCAACTTTGTAAATATTAGCGCCAAATGATTGTATCTGAATTCTTTTTGCATCAGGAATATTTTTAGGAACAAATATGTGTGAATTTATTTCGAGTCTTGCGCAAATTCCTGCTAAAGAAGATCCTGCATTGCCAGTTGATGCGGCTACAATTTCTTTCACTCCTAGTTGAATGCATTTTATCGCAGTTATTATTGACGCTCGATCCTTGTATGATAAAGTCGGATTGCGGGTTTCATCCAAAATAATAATCGGATAATCTTCAAAATTAAATTTCAGAAATGAAGAACTATTAAGAGCAAGCCTTTCTAATTTTTCATTAGAAATTCCCTTTATAATTTCTTCATTTGCTAAAAATTCAAGTGGCCATAATTCGGGATAAAGCCAGAATTTGCCAGGTTCATTTTTAAGAAACTTATCAAGGGAAATATTCTTTTTTAATTTGTCATAATTGTAAACAACTTCCAGCACACCTGTGAGAGGTTTATTCTTATCTGCCGTTCCGCATTCAGGACATAAATAGTGAAATTCTTTTTCAATTAATACATTGGAAAATTCTTTGCCGCAATTAAAGCATTTGTAAAAATATTCATTCATATTTTTTACATAGTTTGTGCCATGATTGCTTTTGCAGTATGCAGCCTGTTTTCAGCCTCATCATATACAACTGATATTTCAGGATTGTCTATTATCTCATCAGTAACCTCGTGCCCTCTGTCAGCTGGAAGTGCATGCATAAGTTTAACTTTTTTATCTGCTAACTTTATTCTTTTGTCGTCGCATATCCAGTGTTTGTTCATCTCGAGCTTTTCTTTCATTTCCTTCTTGCAATCGTTTTCATTTTTCAAGAAATAATCAACAGGATATTTTCCGAATCCTCCCCAGTTTTTAGGAATTACAATCTGTGCCCCTTCAAAGGCTTCGTCCATATCATTAACAATCTTTACATTTCCCCCTCCGGTTTTTGCATTATTATGGGCCCGTTGAATAATACCCTCACTCAATGGAAAATCAACAGGATTCGCAATTGTCAGGTCAACACCGTAGCGAGGGAAAAGTAATGCCTGTGTTTGAGGAACTGAAAGTGGTTTTGAATGTGTGTCGGCATAAGCCCATGAAACTGTAACCTTTAATCCTTTAAGATCTTTGCCAAAATATTCAAAAATTGTCATTAGATCTGCAAGACCCTGAAACGGGTGATAAATATCATCCTGAAGTGACATAACGGGTTTATTGGAATTTTTAGCCATTTCACTTAGATATTTATTACCAATTCCATAAAAACAATTTCTGGAAGCAATTCCGTGACCCATACGCGAAAGAATTATCGCAGTATCTTTTGCGGATTCGCCGTGAGAAAGCTGCATTTTATCTGCAGTAAGATCGTGTGCGTGTCCCCCCAGTTGAGTCATACCTGCTTCCATTGAATTTCTTGTTCGCGTAGATTGCTCAAAAAAAATCATAAAAAGAGTTTTATCTCTGAGATATCGTGTTGGTACTTCATCCTTAAAATCTTGTTTAAGTTCAAATGCTGAATCAAAAATTGAATCGAGTTCTTCTTTGCTCCAGTTATCGCAGGTTAGAAAATGTTTTCCTTTAAATTTAGCTTCCATAACATTCCTCTAAATTAAAAACCGTTATTTATATTTTAAAAGATCTGACAAAAATATGTATAAAACGCTGATGCTTTTACAAGATGATCAATCGGAACTTTTTCATTTGGTGCATGAGCTAACTCTTCATTTCCTGGACCAAAACCAATTACAGGAATTTTATACATACCGTTTATCATCACCCCATTTGTTGAGAATGTCCATTTATCAACTTTCGGTTTCTTTGCAAACAATGCTTCAAATGCTGTTACACCATTTTGAATTACTGCATGATTCTCTTCAATTTTCCAGGTAGGATAATATTTTTCCATTCCGTAACTGAGTCCGGTGAACGATGTCTTTTCATAATTAAGTAATTCAACTTTAGCATTCATTCCTTTCACAATTTCTTTAACCTGGTTGAGAGCCAATTCTTTATCTTCGCCCCAGGTTAATCTTCTGTCAAGATGAATTTTTGCAAAATCTGAGACGGCACATAAAGAAGGACTAGAAGACATAAATTCAGAAATTGTAACTGTACCTTTACCAAGAAATGGATCAGACATTATTCGTTCATTGAGCTTTTCAATTTCCAGTGCTGCTTTTGAAGCCATATAAATTGCATTCTTACCTCTTTCCGGAGCAGAACCGTGAGCCGATAGACCATAAAAAGAAACTTCAATTTCCATTCTGCCCCGGTGCCCGCGATAGATATTCAAGCTGGTTGGCTCAGTTACAATCGCACAATCTGGTTTAATTTTATCTTCCTCAACAATGTATTTCCAACAAAGCCCGTCACAATCCTCTTCCAAAACAGTTGCTGTAAAATAAACAGTAGCATCATTTTGAAGTCCAAGCTCCTTGAGGATTCTGCCTGCAGTAATAAATGCAGCTGGTCCACCGCTCTGATCTGCCGTACCCCTTCCGTGCACAAACCCGTCTTTAATTTCTCCACCCAGAGGATTAAACTCCCACGCATCCAAATTACCGAGATCAACAGTATCGATGTGACCGTCAATTGCAATTACTTTTTTACCATTACCTATCCTACCTATAACGTTTCCAAGTCCGTCAATTTTTACTTCATCAAAACCCGCTTCTTCCATCATTCCCTTTATCAGGTTTACTACTGCTTTTTCTTCACCGCTCAAGGATTTTATTTTGGTTATTTTAGATAAATTCTCGGCAGTATAATCTTTATAAGATTCTGCCTTTTCTAGTATTTGTTTTGCTAATTCCATTTTTTCACCAATAATTATTACTATTATTTATTCAACAATTTATTAAATAGCCTTATTCCCTGCTTGCTAATATTTTCAACATAATTATGATAATCTCTTTTCAGCACAAAATTTTCCATTAGAACTTGTCCGTTTTGAATAACAGTGTGAATCGGTCTCTCAATAATTCCGTAAATGAAATGTCCCCAGAAATTTTCCATCAAAAAAGGTGTGGGCGGAATATAGTCCCAGATTATGAAATCTGCCCTGTTGTCTTTCTGTAAAGAAGTAAAATCAGGAAAATATTTTTTTATAAATTTTACCTGGTCAAAATAAATTTTCTGAATCCACCTAAATGCCGAATCAAATGACATTCCTGAATGCCTTCCGAGCAAAAATAGTTGTTTTAATGAACGTGAAGGATTAGAATTCATTCCGTCTGTTCCACAAAGAATTGGTATGTCATTCGGAATAATGCCAAACTTCGGCAAACCAACCGCATTGTTCATATTAGAATCCGGATTAAAAACCAGAGCACATCCACTCTCCTGAATAATTTTATAATCTTTTTTGCTTAAATGAATTCCATGAGCCAGAATACTTTTTTCATTTATCAATCCATAATCTTTCAATCTTTGAGCAGGAAACTTTTTGAATTTGCTGAAACTTCTCTCTTTATCGATTTTATCTTCACAAAGGTGAATATGAATACCACAATTATATTTTTGCCTAATTTCTGCTGCTTTTTTAAGTGATGAATTTGAAAGTGTAAAAGAAGCATGCAAACCTATCAAACTTTTTATGTGTTTATCATTTAAGTGAGCATCCAAAAATTTCTCTGTTTCATTGAATCCATTTTCTGTATTTATTTTCCCGTTACGATCAGTTATTTCAAAACAAAGTGTCCCTCTCAAATTAGACTCTTTTAATACATCCGAGATTATACCAAGACTTCCTCTCGCGAAATTTGGAGATGAATGATGGTCAAAAATATAAGTAACGCCATTTCTTATCGATTCCATTACTGCCATCTGAGCCGATGCGCGAATCATTTCCTCATCCAGAGCAAGATCAACTTTCCACCAGAGATTTTTAAGGATATTGTAAAAATTATCTATAGGACCCTTAAGTAGAAGTCCTTTTGCTAATCTAGAATAAAAATGATCGTGAAAATTTATGGAGGGAACTGTTAACACTCTTCCGCCTGCATCTATTGTATCTTCTTCCGGTTGAGTGTTATAATTATATTTGGAAAAGTCCGTTTCAGAAATATCAACTATTTTATCATCGATAAAACTGATGTTGCCAAATACAGGTTTGATTGAATTGTCTTTTATCTGGCAAATCCAGGCATTTTTAATTTTCATAAGAATTAGAACTAATTACAAAGTGATTCCAGCTTCTTTATTAAAATTATCAATCAGTCTGTCCCATTCAGGAACAATTGAAAATCTTTCATCCCAATAATTTTCATCGTACCACTGTGCATTCAACTCTTCTACATCCTTTCCCTGTTGTTCAACCCAGGTAAAGTATTTAAGATTGTGAATTCTCTTTTGGTCAGTATAAGTAAGCTCAGCAAAATTATCCTTACCCTGTTTTTTGATAACTGAATTCCAATCTATTTCTGCCTGGTTTTCAAAATATTTTCCCCAGTTTTGATTCATTTCTTTCAAGCGTGAATAGTACAACTCAACAGAGTCTGTAAAAATTGTAAAGATGATATCATTTTCATTGAAGTCATAATATTTCGCCATCTTAATTGACGAAAGCATATTACATATTGAAGATATTCCAAGATAAGAAAGTTTATCGACAGTATTTTTATCAACACCTAATTTTAATAAAACTTTCTTTCCTGATTCTTCATTGAATAACCGGAGTACCCTCAATGTATCTTCATCATCAATTGCTGCAACATTATTTAGATTTTTAATATTATGAATCCACGGAACGTGTTTATCACCAATTCCTTCTATTCTATGGCCACCAAATCCATTTAACAATAAAGTAGGACACTGTAGCGCCTCCGATGCCAGAATTTTTATTAACGGGTTAACTTTTCTCAGGTAATCGCCTGCGGCAATTGTTCCGGCAGAACCCGTTGCACTTACAAAACCTGACATTCTTTGCCTGTCATTTTTAATCTCATTAAAAAGCGATTCTATTGTTGATCCTGTAATTTCATAATGCCAGATAGAATTACCAAACTGATCAAATTGATTAAAGATCAGATATTCATCACTTTCTGCCTCGAGTTCGTGACATTTATCATAGATTTCTTTTACGTTGCTCTCACAGCCGGGTGTTGCATAAATCTCAGCACCAAGATTTTTCAGCCAATCGAATCTCTCCTGGCTCATTTCCTCAGGTAAAATTGCAACCGGATGGACGGAAAGTAATGCTGAATTGAAAGTTCCGCCGCGACAATAATTTCCTGTTGAAGGCCATACAGCTTTATGATATTCGGGATTGAATCTGCCGGTTACCAGATATGGAGCCAGACATCCGTACGTTGCACCAACTTTATGAGCACCGGTTGGAAAAAATTTTCCTACGAGTCCAATAATTCTGGCTTTTACATTTGTAATTTCCTTTGGTATTTCAAGAAAATTTATATTTCCTATCCCACCATTAACTGGATCATTCCTCCAGTTTATTCTGAATAAATTAAGAGGATGAAGTTCCTGCATATCTATTTTTTTGAGACTACTAAGAATTTGTGCAGGAATTTTGTCTGGATGCTTTAGCTGGTTAAAAGTTGGAAGGATTATTTTTTTATCTCTGCATCTTTTTATCGTGTTTTGTAAAAATGCTTCATTTTCAATTTGCCAGTTCCACAACGACATAAATACCCCATTGTAAGTAATTATTTAACTTCAATTTAACCTAAAGTTAATAAATAAGGAAATTCTTTCCACACTATTTGATTAAATTATTTGTTAGCCCTTTTCAAAAGTCTTCCAAGTTCAGTTTTAGCAACGGATAATAACTCACCCTGATCATACTTTAAAGATTTACCTTTGCTGAAAACAAAATCACCTTCTATCATAACAGAATGAATATTTTTCTTTGAAGCCGAATAAACTATGTTAGAATAAACCTCTTCTTTAGAAATTAATACCGGAAGTTCAGGATCATTTAAATCCATAAAAACGAGATCAGCCTTTTTGCCTGGTTCAATACTTCCTATTTCATTTTGGAGATGTAGTGCTTTAGCTCCTTCAATCGTCGCCATTCTGAAGATAGATTCTGCATCCATTACCGACGCACCGTGAATCGGTTTCTGTATTAGAGAGGCTAAACGCATTTCCTCAAATATGCTGAGATTATTATTACATGGAGCACCGTCAGCACCAAGTGAAACTGAAATTCCTTCATTTATAAAACGTGGAATATTTGCAATCCCAGAACCAAGTTTCAGATTTGAAGAAGGACAATGGGAAACACGCACATCCTTATTTTTTAATGTTTCAATTTCATTATCAGAAACGTGAATACAATGAGCTAGCACTGAATGATCTCCTAAAACTCCTAATGAATTAAAATAGTCTATGTTTTCCTTATTAAATCTTTTCCTTACTTCTGAAATTTCATCTTTGTTTTCCGAGGAATGCGTATGATAAATACTTCCTTCAAAATCACCTACTAATTCACCTGTTTCACGAAGTAGTTTTTCTGAAGAAGATAAAACAAACCTCGGAGCAAATCCATATTTTATTTTTCCATTAGTATGGTTATGAAATTCTTTAGCAAGCTTGTAACTTTCTTCAATTTCCGCTTTGGTTGATCCTTTAAACTCAGGAAATAAATCATTTATGTCCATCATACATTTGCCTGCGATTGCACGCATTCCCGATGAAATCAGTTCTTCAAAAATTACCTCCTGATGATTAAGAGTTCCCATATCAAGAATTGTTGTTGTCCCACCTGCAATAAGTTCATTAATTCCCAGTCTGGCAGAAATTCGAAGTGAATTTTTATCATGAGCGCTTTCAAAAGGAAATATTTTAAGTTGAAGCCAGTCAAGCAATTCTAGATCATCAGCAAGACCACGAAACAAAGTCTGGCAAAGATGGATGTGAGTCTGTACAAAACCCGGCAAAACCGTTAGATCATTAACATTAAGAACCTCGCCTTCAAAATTTTGAACAAATTTTTCGTCATATCTTCTAATTGAATGAATTTCATTTCCCCACAACTCTATCATATGTCTTTCATAGATATTTCTATTTGAGTCACAGGTCACAATTTGGTGCGGTATAATTAGTTTTTTATTCATTAGTCTTTTCAGAAGAGGACTCTGCAAAAATTTTATCCATTATTTCAAAGGCATAACGAAGATGAGGAATTACAATTGATCCTCCAACAATTAACGCAATGTTGAAAGATTCCATCAACTCCTGGCGGTTGGCACCTTCCTGGATTGATCTGTCGATATGATAAAAAATACAATCGTTGCAGCGCAAAACCATCGATGCAACAAGCCCCATCAATTCTTTTGTTTTGGCATTTAAGGCTCCATCGATATAGGCTTTATTATCCAGAGCGAAAAATTTATTGTAATCGCGGAACCCGGAGTTAAGAATTTTGTCGTTCATATCAGAACGATATTTCCTTGTCTCACTTGTAGTTTTTTTCATACCGACCTAATTAATCTATACTTAAAAATTATAGAATATGAAAATAGTAATAATTTTCTTAATAAATATATTTTATGAAAGTCTTTTACTGAATCTCAATGAGCTGGCAAGCAAAATGATAATCCCTATACCAAGCAAAGCAAATGTTTCTGGTAGCAATTGCAAAAGTCCATCTCCTTTTAATATTACTCCTCTTATTATTGTAATATAATACCTCAACGGAATCAAATATGTAATTGGCTGAATCCAGTTTGGCATATTTTCAATTGGGAATGCAAACCCTGACAGAAAGTTCATCGGTAGTAAAATTCCAAACATAGCAACCATCATTGCCTGCTGCTGCGTTTTAGAAACCGTGGAAATAAAAAGCCCGAGCCCCAGCGATGAAAGGATATAAATAAACGATGCAAAAATCAGGTAGAAGAAGTCGCCTTTAATTCCGATTCCAAACCAGAAAACCATAACTGCAATTACAATCAGAATATCAACGAATCCAATTAATACGAAGGGAATAATTTTGCCAACCATTAATTGGAGTGGTTTTATCGGTGTAACAATTATTTGTTCAAGTGTTCCCAATTCCCTTTCTTTTACAATCCCCATAGCCATTAAAACAGTTGTAATTACTGTTAATAACAACCCAATTATACCAGGCACCATAAAATTTCTCGTTTTCAGATCAGGGTTATACCAGACTCTTAGCACAGGCGAAACGTTGCCAACAATAGCCGTATGCATTCCTCTCTTATTTGTTTGTTCAACAAGAATGTTTTTAGAATAATTCGAAACAATCCCATTCAAATATCCCATAGCAATTCCAGCTGTGTTTCCATCCGACCCGTCAAATATAGCCTGAATTTTTGCGGTTTCATTCCTAGCTAACTTTTTTCCGAAATCTTTAGGAATAACCAAAACCCAGAGTACATCCCCTTTATTTATAAGATCAGTTGCTTCCTGGTAGTTATCAACATAATCATCTATTGAAAAATATCCGGAAGCAGAAAACTTTTCGATAAACTTCCGGCTATCAACAGTTTTATTCTGATCGAATACAGCGGTGTGAACATTATTTACATCAAGGTTAGCGGCGTAACCAAGTAATATCAATTGCATCACCGGCGCAAAAAAGATTATTCCAAATAAACGGGGATCACGCTTTAACTGTAAGAATTCCTTTATAATTATGTTTAACAATATTCTCATGCCGTTGCCGTTTTTTTATTTATTATTATTGCCAGCCCTAGAAAGAACGCTGCAAAAATTAAAAGATAAATTATTTGTGGCCAGAAAGCGCTCAATCCAACTCCTTTCAATAATATATCGCGCAAAATTATTATAAAAAATTTAGCAGGTGTTATATTCGTTAATATCTGAATTACCGGCGGCATGCTTTCAATCGGAAAAACAAAACCTGAAAGTATAAA
>CAZQQD010000040.1:0-20710 GCA_964595355.1 uncultured Ignavibacteriaceae bacterium
TGGAAAAACAATGTTGCAAACAAAGAATGCTTTTCATCTTTTGCCGACATCATTCTCTGTGCAACGTAGCCTCCTCCTCCGGGCTCTGCACCCGGATACCACGAAGCCCACCAGATTATTCCGACATAAGCGAGAAAAGAAGCGACAGTTAGAGCAAAAGCTCCACCCATTGATGTTACATCTGTAATAGTCGGAAAAAATTTAAATGTAAATGCCGGTAGTTTTGATTGAAGCCCTGCAATACCTCCGATTTGTGTTGAACCAACTACCACAATTGCAAGAATTATGCTACCGGCCATTGCAATAAAAAACTGGAAAGCATCCGTAACAACAACTCCCCATAATCCCGAAAGTGCCGAGTATATTGCAACTAGTAGCATGCAACCCAAAACATAATAAAGTACCTGTGATTCCGGAATACCGAACATTCCAACCAGAATTGAAGCCATAGCTTTATTGACCCAGCCCATAATTATGAGATTCATAAAAAGGCCCAGGTATAAAGCTCTAAAACCCCTTAAAAACCGAGCTGGCTTGCCGGAATAGCGGATTTCTGCAAATTCTACCTCCGTCATTATTCCTGCACGCCGCCAGAGCTTTGCAAAAAAGAATACTGTAAGCAGACCACCGAATGCAAAATTCCACCACAGCCAGTTCCCTGCTATCCCGTTTTTTGCGACAAGCTCTGTAACCGCCAACGGTGTATCTGCAGCAAACGTGGTTGCGACCATTGAAAGTCCCGCAAGATACCAGGGTAAATTTCTCCCGGAAAGAAAAAATTCATCAGTGTTTTTGCTTGCACGTTTTGAATAATAAAGTGCAATTCCGATTGAAAAAGTAAAGTAAACGAGAACGATCAGGTAATCTAATAACAGCATTACATCTCCCAATTATGGTTAATGTAATATGCGAAATTATCACTATAAATAAATTATTTTATTCCCAGTCTTCCGTATCTATTTCGCACAACACTGAATGAAGATCATTAAAAATAATTTCCCGCGGCTCGAGCGGAAGAGGTGGAAGTGCAAACTCGTAATCACCACCTTTAATACCTACACGTATTCTCGCAAGCTTGTCCCCGGGAAAAACTATTTTTATGACGGGAGTAGTAATAAAATCTGGCGAAATATTATCTGATTTTACTCGGCATTTAACATGGTATTTACCATCAGGCCCCCTCTCAGATTTATAGGCAAAAGCATAATGCGGAATTTTATTACCATAAAACCATTCGTTGAAAAACCATTTCATATTTTTTTTTAAGTCTCTTTCAACAATCTTTTGGAAATCAACCGTTGAAGCTTTTGAACCTTTGTAAGTTCGATAAAAATCTGACAAGATTTTTTTAAATGTGTCTTCTTTCATAGATTTGAGGTCTATCGTCATCAATCTTAGCATATGCAAAATCCACGCACCTTTTTCGTAAACAACTCTATTATAATCACCTTTTGTTTCGTTTGTGTTGTTCCTGTACCCAAGGTAAACCGGTCCTGGTTCCTGTCCCTTTTCAAAAAGGTATTTCCTGGCGCTCAATATATCATCCTTCATATTGTCCAGTATTTTGAAAAATTTATCGTTATCGTTAAGGACAGTCTGCATATACCATAACCCGGAATATTCAGCAAAACCTTCGCTGAGCCACTGGTCATGATATGTTGCAAAGTCCACTCCTATTCCCCACCATTGATGAGCCACTTCATGCGCACGGAAAACTTCATCATAACCCCGGTAGCCTGTATTTTGAAAGGTTGACCAGTCAAGGTGAACAAGCCCTGGGAAAGCTTCCCCGTGTGCTTGTGGAATTTCTGTAGCATATAGTGTTTTGAATCCCAGAGGTCCATAAATTTTTGAAAAGAACAGGAGACTATTGACAATATCTGCACCGACATCCTTGGCTTTATCCTCAGTACTGTTACCGTGTCCTTCAGCTCCGATATAAACATCAACATCCGGAATACCATTACCGGGAAAATTTAAATCATCAAAAAATCCGATATTAAATGATGCATTTCGGATCGGAGAATCCGTAACCCATTTTGTAGTGGTAATATCATCTTTATCTTCCGATGATACTTTATTTCCTATGCTGGCCAATAAATATTTACTTGGGTAGTGAAAAGTTATTTCGTAATCTGATTTTTGCCTGTCTCCGTATCTCGGGTACCATGCATCTGCGGATTTTATTACGAGCCAGGAATACTCTTCTATCTTCAGCAAAAGATCACCATGATAGAAAATACTCATTGAAATAGCCTTATCCTTTACAAAAGCTTCAGGATATTTTACCCATAAAACAGGACTGTTTTCTCCTTTGGAAAACTCCATCTTTCCGCCGGGTCCTGTTACAGAATCTACTGTAAGCCCGGTGTATAGACTAAAATTAATCCAGTTATGCCCTGAAAATTGTGGTGTAAGACTTACATTTGCTTTTGCATTAAAACTACCTCTTTCACCAATTATCGCGTCAATAGTATATTTATTCAATTTTAATTCATCATTTTTTATATAATTAATTGAATAATTTGCAGGCTCCTCACTTTCCTTTCTGAAACTACAGATAACTTCACTGTAACTCATATGAAGAGGGTTGTTTTTAATTATTGAAAGAGTGTTACTAAAATTCACTCTGGGTGTTTTATTTTCCCTGGATAAAGTGATTTCCTCATCCTCAAAAGGATCGAGCCTAAAGATCATACCATTATCGTTTGAATCCTTAAAATATGCCAAAAATAAATCATTGTTAACTTTTTCCAGAAAAGTTTCCATAAAAGAAACATCGGCATACTTCTCTTCCGGAGCAGTTAAATAACTTAGTCCATCATTCAGATATTTATCTATTTCCCCTGGTACCTTTTCTTTATGAAAATTAAATTCCGATGATAACTGTTTAAACGTAGAATCAGCAAAAATAAACGCAGCCAAGTGAAATTTTTCCTTAAGATTTTTACTGCCAAAAAATCTGTTGAGTTGATCTTGTTCAACATTATTAGGCGGACTAAATAAAAAAGTTCCTGTCCCGCTGAATATTACAGCACAAACTTTATCATTTATAACATTTGCTGCATAGAATTTCCCTTTTTCAAACCTAAAAATTCCGACATCACGTTTTAATGTAAATCCAGCAACGTCAGCTGTCCGGTTGGAGTCGGCATGCAAGCTTACAAATTGTTCAAACAAACTATCGTACTGTCCTGATGATTGTGAATAGATGTTGATATTCAAAAGAAACAGAATAAACAACATATAAAAAAGGATTGATTTAGTTTTCATCTTTAGCCCCTGTTTTTAATTGGAGTTGTGCCTGACTTCTTTAATTAATTCACACTTGAAAATATAGGTATAACTTTTGTTCCTTTGTTAAACAATATTGTTAGTTATATTGATATCTCTTCGTTGTCTCAGACTGGATAAAAATAGAATAGCAGAAATTTTAATATTCAATTTTCAGGATATCTCTGGTATCAAATTTTTGGGGGGCCATATCATATGAACTTTTATCCAACTCAATAAATTTTTCGTTAGTGTTGCCGGATAATAGGTCGTCCGGTTTAGTTTTAAAATCCCATTCGGTCTTTTTTAAATTAAGTAAAATTTCTTCCTTAAACGAAAGATAGAGTTGATCCATTTAATAGCCCAATAATTTCAATTAATAGAACGGACGCAATCTAATAATTTTTTTTCGAGAGACAAAATTTTAAAAGGAAAATTTTAATTTTTTTTATAAAAATTTTATTTCACCGAACAAAAAAAATTTTGTCCTTTGGGAGTCTGATCCAGTTGAAATAATCAAGAATTTTTATCGGTAAATTTTTCCCGACAATTTCATTACAAATTATGGTCTTTTGCAATCTTTAAAAACTTTTTGCTAATCATCATCGCAACAGTCAAAAGCGCTGGTTTTCGCCTTTTCAAAAGACTCTTTCCCTTCTTTAAAGGAAAGATATGCAATCCCAATCGATCCAACTATATCTATATATAGTATATGAAATAATTGGTATAACAGACTGGCTGACAATAAAATAACGGAAAGTTGCAGACAAGTCTTTGTACATCTGGCATCGGCAATTATAGCTTCCGAGTTTAATTCTCCCCCTACTTTCATCTTTGCATTCATAAGGAAATACATTGTAAGAATTGAAATTATTGAAATAATCATGCCCGGAATTGTTGTAACAGGATTAATTTGTTTGATTACATTCAATACGGCCCCAATTATTAATCCACCAGTTAGGAGGTAGAAACTAATTCCTGTTATTTTCAGCGCTTGTTTTTCAAATTCATCTCTTTTAATATCAAGATTTCTTTTCATTCTTATCAACATGTGGGCAATTCCGACTCCGGATATTACTTCTACAAAACTATCCACACCAAAACCTAAAAGTGTAAGAGAATTATCTCCTGCGCCAAAGAATACCGAAACTCCACCTTCCAGCAAATTATAAATAATAGTAATAAGGCTTAATACAAAGGCTGTTTTTAATAATTTATCTTTCGTAACTGACATAATTTCAATTCCTATTTAATGATCAGCTTTGCTACCCTTCCATTTGAACCAGCCAGCCAAATCGATTTATCTATTTTAGAAACACTAATGCAGTGAAATCCTGCTTCCTCTGCAAACCTCCAACTTTTCAAATCATTGGTATAAAACGTTCCTGCAGGTCCCGTTGAAATAAAATAGGTCAAATTATGAAATTTAACTGATTTAACAGACGATTGATAAGGAAGAGTTCCCGAGGAATTTAATTCCCAGGTTTCACCTCCATCAATTGAATAAGCAGAAGTGCTGTCTTTTTCATTCTCACCTAAATAATTTCCGCCAACTATAACCCCTTTGTTTTTATCAACAAAATGAATTGAAAATATTCCTGTAGAAGATTTTCCCTGCATAAGCGGCGACTGAAAAACATTCCAGGTTTTTCCCTTATCTATAGTTCTTAGAATTCTGGATTTAAGCCCACCAGTCCCGATCCAAGCTACATTAGTATCAAAAACCGAAATACAGGTTCCGCTTGCTGCAAATTGTGCTTCTCCCGGAAATGCATCGGGAACTTTTTCCTGTTGTGTCTTTTTCCAGATATTACCTCCATCTGTAGTAAGCAAAATATCAAATTTATTGTTAATCGGATCGCCAATAGCTATTCCATTTTTCTCGTCCCAGAATTCAATTGAATCGAGAAATCCATCCGGATACAAATTTTGATAAACAATTTTCCAGATTTTACCATTATTTGTAGTTTTATAGATCTCGGAATTTCCGCCGCCTCCGGCACTCATTAATATTATCACTCCTGGCGAAATTACCTCAATATCCCTAAAATCAAGGCTGTCACTCTGAGGAATTTCTAACTTTTGCCAGTTCTTTCCACCATTATGAGTTACATAAACCGATCCCTTGCTTCCGCTGACAAATGCAGAATTGCTATCAACAGCAAATATTCCTCTGAAAGAGACAAGGGAATCTATACTTGTATTATTAACCAGATTGAATTTTAATTGTTTGTTTTGTGGAAATGCAAACGCTACCAAAACCAGAAATATCAAAACCGCTATTTTCTTCATAATTCTCTTAACCATTAATACTTCTCTTGTTAAATCTACTCAAAAATGTGCCGATTATTAAAGTTGCAATTACACCGATAAGCGTAAACCAGGTCCACGCAACCAGCTTTAATGAAATAACGACAATCATTGTAAGTATTCCAGCTGTGAACCCGGAAAGTGCATCCTTTTCTTTTGCCCTTTTGTTCAAAACACCAAGCAGAAAAGTTCCCAGGAGCCCGCCATAAGTAAATGATGCTATGCTTAAGGCGAGTTCCACAACGGCTCCCGAAGTATTCATAAAAAATGTCGCAGCAATAATCAACATCAAAGCCCAGAAAATTGTAAAAACTCTTGAAATTTTTAATTTTTTCTCTTCGTTAATACCCTTTCCAAAAAACGGGATATATAAATCATAAACCGTAGAAGATGCCAGAGAACTCATCGAACCCGCGAGAGTTGACATTGCAGCCGCAAATAATCCTGCTATTATAATTCCGGTTACACCCGGTGGCAGGACATTAATAATAAACATCGGGAAAATTTCATCTGATTTTGCATTAATAATTCCATAATACGCATAAAGCATAACACCGAGCACTAAAAATATTGCAAATTGAAGTACCACAATCACACCGCTGCCAATAATTGCTTTTTGACTGTCCTTTAAGTTCCTCGTAGATAGTAACCTTTGTACAATTAGTTGGTCTGTACCGTGTGAAGCCATCGATAAAAATGCTCCTCCGACCAATCCTCCTATTAAAGTGTAAGGCTGACTGAAAAACCCCGAAAGTCCGTTCTTAAATCCGATATTTAAAATATTAAACTTATTTCCTGGCGCTGCTGCATTAACCACAGTTGTCCATCCATCTGGTAAAAGATGAAAAATAAATATTCCTGCAATTATTGCCCCGCCGATATAAATAAACATCTGTACAACATCAACCCAGATTATTCCTTTCATTCCACCTGTATAAGTATAAACAAACGATACAAGAGCTATAATAATTATTGCTGTTGGATAATTAATATCAAGCATCAACTTTAGTGGAATTGCTGTTGCAAATAGCCTAACACCATCAGCAGCAGTTCGTGTAAAAAGAAAAACAATTGATGCATAAGAACGCGTTTTCCCCCCGAATCTTTTTTCAAGAAATGTATAAGCCGTTTTCAATTCTCCTTTATCATAAGCAGGGAGAAAAAGATAGGCCACTACTATGCGCCCTAAAAGATATCCGACCGTAACCTGTAGAAAATTCAGGTTTGCAATGTATGCCAGTCCAGGGATTGAGATAAAAGTAAGAGTGCTTGTTTCTGCAGCAACAATTGAAAAACAAACCGCCCACCACGGAACGGATTTAGACCCCGCAAAATAATCTTTTACGGATCTTTGCTTCCCGCCGGAAATTATTCCAAAAGCAGCTACACCGATTAAATAAACAATTATAATTATGTAATCGAGTGCTGTGCCTTTCAACAGACTTCTCTATGCTTTATTTAATTCTGCGAATGCTTCATCAACTGTTTTACAGACAGGCAGGACTCTTTCGAGTTGCGTGATCTTTATAAGTGAGTAAACCTTTTCGGAAGGGGCGGCTATTCTCATTTTACCGCCTGTTGAATTTAAAATTCTGTTTGCTACAAGAAGTGAGCTTAATCCGGAACTATCACAGGACTCAACTTCGCTTAAATCGACAACTAATTTCGATACTCCTTCAACTTTAAGAAGCAGAGTAAATTCACCTTTTACTAACCCCGATATATTAGTATCAAGCCTTATCTCATTCAACTTAAATATAGTTATATCGTCAATTTTCTTTATTTCAAAATTCATATTTATCCTTAAAACATTTGTAGGCAATTTATGAAATTTTTATATGAAATCTCAGGATTATCTTCATTATCGTCTATCTGAATATTGTAATATTTATCAGAATTGCTCTTGGAGAATCCAATAATCAGATTGGAATGCACAAGATTAGCGGTAAAACTACAAAAAAGGTTTTCTCCCCTGTTAAGATCAATTACAGCGTCAAATTCCTTCTGCTTCAATTGTCTAGTTAATCTTTTCGAAGGAAGGCTTAATTTGGAGTAATCGATTAATCCATATTCTATAATTTCACGAAAAAAAGTTTCGGGAAACGTATTCCTTCTAAAATCAAAGGTGAGAAGGGTAATTATTTTCTCATGTTTTTCCAGGAAAGTAAGTACGGGTTTGCTTTTCTGAAAATCGTCTTCCGTTTCAGGCATAATCACAAAAAAACTTGAACAATCTTTTAAAATATTTTTAAAAGAGCGGTTGGGAATAAATTTACTTCTTAGTTTTTTCTTTACTATACGACCTGCTATTTTATTTCGGATCTTATCTATCATTTTTTCTCTGATTTAACCAGTTTTATAAATTCATTCTCTTTAATAACTTTTACGCCTAGCTTTTCAGCCTTTGTCAATTTGGAACCGGCATTTTCACCGCAAATAAGAAAGTCAGTTTTGCTGCTGACGCTTGACGTTACTTTTCCCCCAAAATCAGTTATTATATCAGAAGCCTCTTCTCTTGAATAATCTGTAAGTGTTCCTGTAATAACAAAAGTTTTGCCTGTAAAGATAGTGTTTTTTAATTTCTTCTTTCCTAGCGAAAACTTGAGCCCTTGTTTTTTTAGCTTTCCTATAATTTTAAGGTTAGTTTTTTTTGAAAAAAACTCACAAACGCTTTTACTGATACTTTCCCCGATTTCATAAATTCCGTTGATTTCCTCTTCTTTAGCGGCTATAAGCTTGTCTATTGAACCAAAATTTTCTGCAAGCTTTTTTGCAGCACCTGCCCCTACATATCTGATACCTATTGCAAACAAAACTTTGTCGAAAGGCTTATTTTTACTTTCTTCTATCGCCTCTAAAAGATTATCCACACTTTTTTCACCAAGCCTTTCGATAGCAACCAACTCTTTCCTTTTTTCCTTGAGATCATATATATCATCATAATTTTTCAAAAACTTTTTCTCAACAAAAAGATCTATCAATGCTTCACCAAGACCTTCAATATCCATCGCACCTCTCGAGGCGAAATGTTCAAGCTTGCCTTTTATTTGTGCAGGACATTCGATGTTCTGACAATAATAAGCAACTTCTCCCTCCGGCTTGAACAAAGGAGACTTACAAACCGGGCATTTTTCCGGTGGTTTTGTCGGTTTAACATTCTTTCCCCTTTCAGAAAGGACAACTGAAACAACTTTAGGTATTACATCTCCTCCTTTTTCAATTACAACCTTGTCACCTTCACGTATATCTTTCCTTTGTATTTCGTCAAAGTTATGAAGCGTTGCTCTGCTTATAGTTGAACCTGCGAGAAAAACAGGCTCCAATTCAGCTACAGGTGTAACAGTACCTGTCCTTCCAACCTGCCAATTAATTTTATTAATGTAAGTAAATTCCTGTTTTGCCTTAAATTTAAAAGCTACAGCCCATCTCGGAGATTTAGCAATACTTCCAAGAATTTTTTGATGTTTTACTGAATTTACTTTTATAACAGCTCCATCAATTTCATAAGGGAGTGAATTTCTTCTTTTTTCGAGCTGTTGACATTCTTTCAAAACTTCTTGTATACTTTTACAAAGCTTGTGTTCAGGGTTTACGTTAAAACCAAGTTTTTTCAAAATCTGAAGATTTTCATATTGAGTATTGAACTCTTCCTTTGTACTGAGCAGAGTATATACAAATAGATTCAAAGGTCTTTTTGCAACAATTTTAGGATCCTGCATTTTTAGTGTTCCAGCTGATGAATTTCTTGGATTTGCAAAAAGCTTTTCCCCTGCTTTTTCCCTCTCTTTATTCAGCCTAAAAAAGTCCTCAATTTTCATGAAAACTTCCCCCCTCACTTCAATATCATCTAGGTTAAACGAAACAGAAGCTGGTTTTTTAAGCTTTAGTGGTACTGATCTGATCGTTTTTATATTAGTAGTTATTTCTTCACCCACGGTTCCGTCGCCCCTTGTAGCAGCAGTTTTCAAATAGCCATCAACATAATTAATGCTGACAGAAGCACCATCCATTTTCATTTCAACTACATACTCAACTTTTTCACCGAAAGGCAAAGCTTCCCTAACTCTTCTGTCAAAATCAAACAACTCTTCCTCGTTGTAAGTATTCGCCAGACTAAGCATAGGTACCTGGTGTATAATTGGTTTGAAATCTTTTGTGAGATCTTTTCCGACCCTTTGCGTAGGAGAATCAGGTGTGATCAATTCAGGGTTATCAGCTTCAAGCTTTTCAAGCTCCTTCATCATCTTGTCATATTCATAATCGCTTATAGATGGCTCTGTAAGAACATAATAATTGTAATCATGCTCTCTTATCGATTCCCTTAACTGTTCTATTCTTTTTTTGATATTCTGGGTCATCTATTCCTGATCAGGGTTTTTAGGGGGTTGCAGGTATTTTAATCCGCTCTTATCAATAAACACATATTTTACTTCTTTCTTTTTCCCGGTCAACTTCAGTTCCTTATCATTGAGTTTCAGCCGGGTATCGCCGGTATTACCAATTATCATTTTAAAACCCTTAGCAGCCTTTATAATTTTTGTGGTGTTGGGATAAAGTACAAATTCAAGAATCATACTATTATCCACCCTAATCTGGAACCAAGAAGAATCTGCTGCCTGAATAGCTAACGTCAGGCTATCGACCTTAGAGGTAGGCTTCTCAGGTTCAGGAAGTTTATACTCCTTAACATATCTTTGATTCTCCTTCCTGACCTCATCATAGGGCTTCTCAGCAACTACAATATCTGAGCTGGACTTTAAAAAGAGAAAGTAAATTATTACAAACAAGATAACGGCAATTCCAGAAATTACACTGACAAGTAAAATCTTATTTCTTTTTAACCCTTCAAAAAGGTTGGTAGGTTCATCTTCATCATTGTCTTGAAAATTACGACGAAAAGATTTTGCATGAGCAGTGGAAACGGATCTCTTTCTATGTTTGTTTTGCTCAGAAGGCTGTTCCTGTTGTTCTGAGACAACAGAATTTTCTTCTGCCTGATCCTTAAGTAAACTTTCTTCTTTTGCGTCCTCATATTTTTCAAGTGTATCATTTTCATCTAACCCGACATTTATAGCATATTGTTTAATAAATGCCTTTACATAAGGTTCAGGTAGAAATCCAAAATCCCCTTTATCTATTGCTTCAATAAACTTAAGATCAATACGTGATTTCTGAGCTATCTGCTGCAGCGTAACTCCACTCTTTTTACGTGCTTTTCTTAATCCTTCTGCAAATTTATCCAACATAATAACTTTGATTACTAAAATTTATTCTATCTTTATGAGCTTTGCTGCAAAAGCTCCATCCATCTTGTGGACATGCGGAAATGTTTGTATACAACCGTTTTCATCAACAACTTCTTTCGGAAGAGTTTCTGTTGCGTTTTTAAGAACATAACCCGGATGTTCCTTTAAAAATTTTTTCACAACTTCATAATTTTCCTCAGGCTCTATTGAACAGGTACTATAAACAAGCACGCCGTCTTTTTTAACCAGCTCGGATGCTTTACACAAAAGTTTGTACTGAATCTCGGTCAAATTTCTTATATCAAGCAAATCGCGTTTCCATTTTATATCAGGTTTTTTTGAAAGAGTTCCTGTACCCGAACATGGAACATCCGCCAGCACTCTGTCAAAAAGTTCGTCTTCATATTCCAGCGCATCTTTTTCTACTGTTTTTATGCTTTTAAAACCGAGTCTCTCAATGTTTTTATTAAAAATTTTTAACCTGCTTGCAAACCTGTCTATAGCAACTATTTCCCCCTGATCTTTCATCAGGCCAGCAAGATAAGCTGTTTTACCTCCGGGTGCAGCACAAAGATCAAGAACCCTCATCCCCGGAGAAGCATCAAGCAACCGGCAAGCCAGGCCTGCGCTCTCGTCCTGAATATTGAAATATCCTTTCGCAAAATATTCCCATGCAGTAATATTGGTAAGATTTTGAAGCTGAAAAAATTCCGGCAAATATTTTCCCTGATTGAATTTCAGATTTACAGAGTTGAGCAGACCCTTAAATTCCTCCGGGTTTGTTTTTAAAGCGTTGATTTTTAATGTCAGATAAGGCTTTTCATTATTAGCTGCCAAAAGTCTTTCTGTTTCCTCTCTTCCAAATCTTTTAAGATATCTTTTCACCATCCACAAAGGATGAGAATAATATGCTGTTATATAACCAGGGAGATCACTTTCAGCATCGGGATATCTTATAGAATTCTTACTGCGGATTATATTTCTCAAAATAGCATTTGTAAGGTCCGCAGGTTTCTGTCCCTGTAATCTTTTAACGAATTCCACTGCTTCATTTACGGCAGCATAGTCTGGAACGCGGTCAAGAAATAAAATCTGATATAGCGCAACCCTGAGACCATTTTTCAAATTAGGTATTGCTTTCGAGAACTGTCCTTTATAAAAACCATTCAATACCCAGTCAAGTCGTCCACCCCAACGTACTACTCCGTGAACGATTTCATACAGCAATGCTTTGTCCGATCCACTGAGCTCAGAATTTCTTAATTGATTATCCAAAAGTTTCTCAAGATAAGCATCTGTTCGTTCGACTTTATTAAGAATACTTACTGCGAGTCCTCTTACACCTTCGTAAAGATTTTTTACTTTATGCTCTTCAAACTGCGTTGTTTCCACGGTTAAAATCCTTTCTTCATTCTTGATTCTCTTGTCAGGTTAAAAATTTCTCTGAATAAATTTTCATCCGCTACTGACATTTTTATGCTTCTTCTTTCTAAAACCTTTCTTGCTGTCCTAATACATCTCTCAACTTTGTAAGTTACAAATCCTTCACTACCGCCCCAGCTGAATGAGGGAATTTCCTTAGTAGGAAAAGCTGCACCAAAAACATTACAGGCAAATCCGACAACTGTACCTGTGTTAAACATTGTATTAATTGCTGACTTTGAATGATCTCCCATTATCAGTCCAAGAAACTGGACATTGCTGTCAATTTCTTTCCCGTTTATTGCAACTGTTATTGTGCTATAATTATTTTTAAGATCGCTATTGTTTGTACCGGCACCAAGATTAACCCAGCTTCCTATATAAGAATGTCCAATAAATCCTGAGTGCTGTTTATTACTATAAGGCATCATAATCATATCTTCTACCTCTCCGCCAACTTTACAAACTTTTCCGATACTCACATTTTCATAAATAGTTGTTGCACTTTTTATTTTTGTTTTCTCTCCTATATAAACCGGACCTTCTATAACTACATTTGGATAGAGTAAAGCATCTTTATCAATATAAACCGGCCCATGAGAAGCGTCTATTACACAGCCGGGTTTTATTTCCACACCATCTCCAATAAATACCTCTTTCTTATTTACAAAATGAACTCCGGTATGAATTTTTCTTTTTAGTCCCTTCTTTACAGCTCTTCCTTTCCCGGTTAAATAGATGTAATCTTTTTTTATTTCCTTTCCATTATTATTTATAAGATCCCAGACATAATCGACAAATTTTATCTTTAGCTGCTGTGTTGGTAATCCAAAGAAATTTTCCGCCCCAAAAACTTCTGGCATTTTATCTTTAAAATAACTTAATCTCTCTCCTGAAAGTTTCGCAGCAACAACTACGTTACCAGATAAAAATAATTTATCTTCTTTTGAGGTGAACAACTTAGAAAGGTTTACATCAGATAGAATTCTGCCATTAATGAACAGACACTCATCATCCGTTATTTTATTAATCAGAGTCTTGGGGAATTCCCGTTGCAATATATCACAAAGATAAGTCCTGCAATGAAGAGAATACTTCCTGCCGGGAAAACTCCGCAGTATTTTTTCCCTTAAAGTTGTAATCCCACAAACCAGTTGATAAACCGGACGTGAATATATCAAAGGCTCGAGATTAATGTAGTTCTTGTCCTCAAAAATGCAGATTTGCATAGTTATTACTTACTAAATACAAAGCTTTAATTTAGCACTTTTTGAGGTAATAATCTTTAGAAAAAATGGCGTTTTGTTTGAATTTGCTTAAAATTCACCCTTTTTTTCCTAAAGGAAATGACACAAAAATTGGTATGCATTATTTGGTTGATTTTACTAACTGCCCACTAATCTGCAAAAGATCCGTTTCAGAAGTTTTTGCATCGTATTCTGCAGAAAGCAACCTGCTCTTTGCATTCATAAGATCAAGCTGTACCTGCCGGAAATCCACCGGTGTGATGCTGCCAACTTTTAATTTTTCAAGGGCGATACCCGCATTTTCTTCTGCTGCTTTGTAATTTTCGGATTCAAGCTTAACAAGCTGCAGGCTGTTTTTATATTTTAAATATGTATTTTCAAAATCTGCTTTTACCTGATCCTGGGTTTGCTTAAATGCAAGTTCACTACTTTCTATTGAAACCTCTGCATTTTCAATTTTTCTTCTGGTGTTTAAGCCATCAAAAAGATTTAATGTAGCTGATACACCATAAGTAATTCCGGTTGTATTACTCGATACAAAAAATCCCGCACCAGATTCGGATCTGGAATAATTATAGCCGAGGTTGAGCGAAATAACAGGAAAGAGATCGCCTCTTTCGAGCCTGAGCTGCGCCTCTGCAACATTTTTATTCTGCCGTGCTAGCAACAGTTGATTATTTTTCTGCATTGTAATCGAAAAAAGGTCACTATATGAAAGATCGGTTTTTACATCTATAGTATCTATCACATCAAATTCTGTTTTTACATCGCGACCGAGTAATTGATTAAGTTTTGTTTTGGCCTGCTGTAAAGTTAATTCCTGGTTCATAAGTGATGATTTATCACCGTTCAGATCTACCTGTGCTCTGAGTACGTCGAACTTTGAAGCAGTCCCAACATCCTTTTTTGATTGCATCAGCTTCAATCTCTCTTCCGAAATTGCAACGCTTCTCTGAGTTGCTTCGAGTACCTGTTCCTGCCGGACAATATCATAATAGGTTGAAAGTATATCATTTATATTTTGTTCAACAGTTAATTTATAATTCGATTCTCCGACTTTCTCCAGTTCTTTTAACTGATCGAGAGAGGCAAACATTTTTAACCCGTCAAAGATTGTCCAGTTAAGATTTACACCTGCCGAATAATTTTTTGAAACGGCTCCCGTAACATCTACTGAAGCTCCGTTTGAATATTTTTGTGTTGTGCTGTTAACCGACCGGGAGGCTGAACCAGTAGCATCAAGTGTCGGGAGAACACCGGCGTTACCAAGCGAAGCATTATTTTCAGCAATATCACGCGAATTTTTAGCAATATTAATAGAGTAATTGTTTTTTAATCCAATAGCTACAGCATCCTGTGGAGATAAAATATCCTGTGCATTTGCTAAACAGGGAATAAAAAACACAGGTAAAATCAGGTTTAAATATTTCTTTATAATCTGGTTCATATTATTTCAAAATTTTGTTTTTCAAAATTACGATTTTACATCTTCAGTAATATTCGATACCGTAGCTGTAGCACGGGAGAAATACGAATAAATTGCCGGGATTACAAACAGTGTCAACACAGTTGAAAAAATAAGTCCGCCAATAACTGCAATACCCATCGAAGTTCTGCTTTCTGAACCTGCACCCAGAGCCAGCGCAATAGGTAAAATTCCAAGTACTGTTGATAGACTTGTCATCAATATCGGACGAAGACGAGCGGCGGCAGCATCCACTATAGCTTCCATTTTTGTGAGACCCTGAGCTTTTCTCTGATTTGCAAATTCAACTATCAAAATTCCGTTCTTTGTTACAAGACCTATCAACATTATTATTCCGATCTCGCTGAAAATATTTAATGTCTGGTTGAAGTACCATAGTGAAATTAAAGCACCGGCAATAGCCAGCGGAACAGTGAAAAGAATAATAAACGGATCCCTGAAACTCTCGAACTGTGCTGCAAGCACAAGATAAATAAGTACGATCGCCAGTAAGAATGCGAAAATGAGGCTTGATGAACTTTCAGCATAATCTTTTGAAGGACCATCGAGTGCGGTTGAAAATGTTTCATCGAGAACTTTTGCTTTTATCTTATCCATCTCAGCTATACCGTCACCAATAGTTTTACCAGGTGCGAGAGCAGCACTAACTGTTGCAGAAACATACCTGTTAAACCTGTAAAGTTGTGGCGGTGCACTCTCTTCTTTAATATGCACAACGTTATCTAGCTGGATCAATTCGCCTTTATTATTTTTAATCGAAAGAGAACGAAGATCAATCGGTGCGTCTCTGTCTACCCTGTCAACCTGACCAATAACCTGATATTGTTTGCCGTTCTTTATAAAATATCCGAATCTCTGTCCGCTGAACGCAGCCTGTATTGTTTGTGCGATATCTGCAACAGAAATTCCGAGATTTCTTGCTCGTTCCCTATCAATTTCAATACGAAGTTCCGGCTTGTTGAATTTCAGGTTAACATCTATATAAACGAAAGTGGGGTCTTTCTGTGCTTCTGCAACGAATTTTGGTAGAACATCTCTCAACTTTTCAAAATTAGGAGCCTGCAAAACATACTGTACTGGCAAACCAAATCCTCTCTGCCCAATAGTTTGCTGCTGAACTACATAAGTCCGTGCAGCCGTTAATTTGCTAACCTCACCAGTAAGGGCATTGGCAATTTGTCCCTGTGTTCTCTTTCTTTGGTCTGGTTGCGAAAGAATCATATAAATAAAGCCTGAATTTGTTGAACCGGATGCACCAAATCCGGGTGAAGTAACAGATATAATCCCTTCGTTTTCAGGAACATCTTTCTTAATAAGAGCTATAAGCTTATCCATAAAGTTATCCATATAATCGAAAGTTGCTCCTTCGGGTGCAGTTGCGGAAAGTATCAGGCTACTCCTGTCTTCAAGAGGTGCAAGTTCTGACGGAGTTGTGATAAATAAAATATAGATAATCACAGCTGAGACTGCCATAATAACAAAGGCGATCCATCTTCTATTCAGAAAGGTAGAAAGCTTTTCACGATACCATTTGTTCATACCTAGAAAAAATGGTTCTGTCTTAAGATAAAACCAACTGTGTGATTCTTTATCGCGAGATTTAAGAATTTTCCCGCCAAGCATCGGAGTAAGAGTCAGTGCAACAAAAGCAGAAATAATTACTGAACCGGCAATCACAATTCCGAATTCCCGGAATAACCTTCCTGTTAGTCCCTGCAGAAATATGATCGGTAGAAACACAGATGCCAACGCAACTGTTGTGGAAAGAATTGCAAAGAAAATTTCCGCTGAGCCTCTTGTGGCCGCATCAATGGGATTCATTCCGTCTTCAATCTTCGCATAAATATTTTCGAGCACAACTATAGCATCGTCCACCACTATACCGATCGCAAGCACAATTCCAAGCAATGTCAGAACATTTATCGAGAAATCTGCAATATACATTATAAAGAATGCACCGATAAGTGAGATCGGTATTGCAATTATAGGGATTACAGTTGTTCTCCAGTCTCTTAAGAAAAGGAAAATAATTAACACAACCAGTGAGAATGCCAGAAAGATGGTTTGTTCTACTTCGTCGATTGAATCGCGAATATATTTTGTAACGTCAAAGCCTATTCCGACTTTTAAATCTGAAGGCATTGATTTTTTAATTTGGTCGAGACGTTTATAGAACTCATCTGCTATTTCAATATTGTTAGCACCCGGCTGCGCTATAAGCACAACGCCCACCATCGCGATACCATCACGTTTTAATATTGTGCGCATATTTTCTACACCGAGTTCCGCATGACCGATATCTTTCATTCTGACAACGCTTCCGTTATCTTCGGATATTATCAGGTTATTAAACTCATTAACTGAAGTAAGTCGCCCGATCGTACGAATTGAAAGCTCCGTGTTATTTCCTTCTATTATTCCAGAAGGGAGTTCAATGTTTTCTCTTTCCAGCGCTGTTTTCACATCGAGCGGGCTCAAATGATAGGCTGCAAGTTTTGCGGGATCCAGCCACAACCTCATTGAGTATTTTTTCTCTCCCCATATTTGCACTGAACTTACTCCGGGAATTGTCTGGAATCTTTCTTTAAAAAGATTATTTGCCACCTCGGAAATTTCCTGAAGATTTCTTGTATCGCTCTGCAGGTTCATAAAAACTATTGGAAAAGAATTTGCATCCGCTTTTGATACTATCGGACTTTCTATATCCGGTGGTAAAGACCTGATAGCTCTTGATACCTTATCCCGCACATCATTTGCAGCGACTTCAAGATTTACATCGATCCCGAATTCTACTGTAATCGTACTCCTTCCATCACGACTTACTGAAGTAAGCGAGCGGATTCCTGCAATTCCATTTATTGATTCTTCGAGTGGCTCTGTAATTTCCGATTCAATAACATCTGCATTAGCACCTGTATAAGTTGTACTTACAGTAATAATAGGCGGATCAACCGCAGGATATTCCCTGATACCGAGATATGTGTAACCAATAATACCGAACAGCACAATAGCTATAGACATAACTATTGCTAGTACAGGTCTTCTTATACTTAGAGATGAAAGGCTCATAAATAAAAATCTTTATTAGTTTGTCTCTGTAATTTTAACCGGCATTCCGGGTGCAAGCTGAAGAATTCCTGTTGTTATAACAGTATCCTGCGGACTCAATCCTTCGGTTATCTGCACATCTGTATCTGTCCTTATCCCTGTTTTTACTTCCACCTGCGCAACCACACCGTTCTTACACAAATATACTTTCTGTCCTTTTAATACCGGTATAATCGCCTGTGTAGGAACCATTAAAGCATCCTGGATTTCTTTTAATATCAAAGTTACATCTGCAAAAGACCCGGGCAAAATTTCCCCTCTTGCATTAGGAGCAATCGCCCTTATCTTTAATGTCCTTGTTGATTCATCTATTTTAGGTTCTATCGCGAAAACAGTTCCTGTAAACGTTTTTTCCGAACCGGAAACCGTAAAGTTCATTTTATCTCCCTTGTTTACATAGCCTACATACTTTTCAGGAATTGAAAAGTCAATTTTAACAGGATCGATATCCTGCAGGCTTGCAATTACAGTAGATGAATTAATAAAACTTCCCTCACTCACATATCTCAGACCGATTGTTCCCTCGAAAGGAGCTCTTATTTCCGTTTTATCTATCTGAGCATTTATCAGGTCTAAATTTGCTCTTTTTACATTCAGGTCATTCATCGCTGCATCATAGTCCTGCTGGCTTATTCCCTGCTGAGCCAATAATTTTTTAGCACGTTCCATATTATCTTCTGCAAGTTTCAAAGCGGACTTTGCACCAAGCAGTTGCGCCTGAAGTTCCTCATCATTTATCTTTAAAAGAAGATCGCCTTTTTTTATACGACTTCCTTCCTTAAATAATATTTTAGCTACCTTGCCTGAAATTTCACTTTTTAATTCAACGGATTCATTTGCAAGAATGGTTCCGGTAGTGATTACATTATTGTCCAGCTTTTGTGGTTTTACAACATGACCCTTAACAGGAACAGGACCGAAACCAGCCATATTTTGCTGACCGCTTCCACTTCCGGAAGAAGAGCTGAGTTTTGGAATAATTATCAAAGCCAGAACTACTACAACAACTGCTGTAATTATTATAGTCTTCGTTTTCTTATTCATAAATTTTTTGAATAAAATTAATGTTTACTTAGTTAACCTAAGGCTTCTTTGAAATAAGTTCGGACAAAATGAAAAAATATATTGAATTATACAACACAATTGTGACGAACCGAATTCAGATGATTTTTGATTACATCCCTTCTAAATAATCTTCCAGGCCGCGTTGTGCCTTATTAATAAAAAAAGCCAGGCAACGCTGGCTAAATATCACATACGCACAAAGACAGAAAATTGTTGGCTCAAACCAAAAGAAAACTTACTTTTTCTTTGCGTATTTTTTATTGAATTTTTCTACTCGCCCTGCAGTGTCTAAAAGCTTTTGTTTACCAGTAAAAAACGGATGTGAACCGCTGGAAATTTCAAGCTTTACCAGGGGGTATGTATTCCCGTCTTCCCAGAGAATAGTATCATCTGTTTTAATTGTTGAACGCGTTAAAATCGCAAAATCACAGGAACCGTCCTGAAAAACTACCGGCCTGTAATTTGGGTGTATACCTTTTTTCATCGTAAAATCGTCCTGTTCTGATTAAATTTATAACAAAATGACTTTAAATATAGTAATGGAATCTGTGAAAAACAAAGGGAAATGATCCGAATTTTAGTTGATTTTCGGACATTGTGTCGAAACTTGCCTGGCCAAAATAAACCCTGAGATAATAATAACAATATGAATTAGTGTAAAACCTGAGTAAAACATAAAACTGTATCCTCTGGCGACCAGATAAAAGTCATCCGCAACTCCCCGGATGGCTTCAAGCCAAATCACAAGCCAGACCAGGTTTAGGTGCTTTAAAGGATTGCGCGAAGCCCATATCAAAAAGGCACCGATTACCAGTAGATCAAGCACAAACGTAAGCCAGAAGTCAAGTGTTATTCTGAAACCTGCATCGGCAATTGGAAAGGGAATATCGACCTTTAAGAATTGAGGGTTTACGAAAATTGCATAGAGATTGACAACAGCCAGCAAGAGATAAAACCCGGACACTATGCGAAACCACCATTGAATTTTTTTCATATCGATATCCTGATATATATCACTTTAAAATCCTTGCTAGCAAAAAACCTGCAAGCAAAGCAATACAAATAACTATAATTGTTATTATCCAATCAGGCTTAATAGTCATCAAAAAAATAATTGACAGGGCCAATGCTGTTCTTATCTTGAGCGATTCAGAAATTAAGGGTGATTTAATTTTTATTAAAATAGACTCCGATAAGTTTTCTTTTTCAGAGTTAAGCTCGCTACTTATTACACCGATTCTTTTAGCTACAACTACTCCTCCAAAAACAGCCAGAAATAAATAAAGTATCAGTCCCGAAATTATCCACGAATTTAAGCCCCAAATTTCTATAGACATGTAAATCCCGGAAACCAGGATAAAAATTCCGGAGGTTAAAAAGATTTTAGGTAAAACCTTAAATGATTCAGTCCAATGAATTGCCAGGGACCTAGTAGTAACTCTCACAAAATTATGAACTATCAACCATTCAAGCCCCAGGCCGACAAACAATCCAAGAGCACCTGTTATATGAAAAAATAGTACGATAGTATAAAACGACATATTGTTTTCCTT
>CAZQQD010000040.1:20810-23209 GCA_964595355.1 uncultured Ignavibacteriaceae bacterium
TTTGATACTTCAGTTAAGGGGAGAGTTACCAGAAGATGATTTCTTGGATAAAAATATGAGAAGGTAAAAACATCGGTTAACACTGAAAGCAGGAATGCAATTGCCAGATATATTCTGACCTGCTTAGAGGATTTCCAGAAAAAAATTAATGCAAGCAAAGCCAGCAATTGATTTACCGGAGAAAAATATCTGAAAAACTTTCCCGGGTTCGTAGCAATATAATATTGTCGCATAACATCAACTGAAGAAGGGATGTTGCTTCCCCAACTAACTGCATCCACAATTGAATTATAGACATTTACAAACAGCACTCCAGCCATGAAACTAATGGACAGATACAATATTATCTTTTTCATATTCAGTCCCTTTTTTTGGACGCAAAACTAAAAAAGAATGAACCCGGTGTATTGTAAAAATGTAAACTAAAAGAAGTATGGATCAGGCTCGAAGGAACGGACAGAAGAGAGATATGAAGCGGGAGAATACCCTGTAAGCTGTTTGAAATCTCTAATAAAATGACTCTGGTCAAAGTAGCCGTTTGTATAAGCCAGCCCGGCTAAATTATCGCGCTTTTTATTTAATGATTCCAGAATAGATGTAACCCTGTTTATTTGCTGGAATTTTTTAATTGAAATTCCTGTAAAAGATTTAAAAACTCTGTGAAGATATTGCCGTGAGTAACCAGTTTCTTTTTGCATCGTATTAATTGAAAGTCCGGGTCTTGAAACTATCTCTTTTACTATTGACTCTGCTATAGAGTCACTCTTAGTTAACATTAAATTTTTAATTAAAAGACCGCTAAGAAGCTCAAACCTTTCGGCAGGTGTTCTGCATTCAGCAAGTTTTTCATATAAATTGTAAGCTGTTCTCTGTGCAATTACATCATCCAGATTGAAATCGTTATCGGCAAGTTCAGCGGGACAAATATCGAACAGCCTTTTTATTCCGTCTATTTTAAACCTGACTCCCACACAGTGCATATTTTCAGGCGAAGCCACATCAAAGTAACCGGTTTTAATACCTGAGACAAGAAACTGTTTACAGCTAATTTGACCATTTTCATTCTTTGAACTGCTGGTGCTCGCGTATAAAACATCGCCCAGGTTAAACAGTATTTCCGAATATCCAGCCGGAAGTAATCTGTGAGCAATAAAAGATGGCTTCCCTTTAAGTTCAAAAAAGCGGTCCACTATGCCGGCAAGCTCACCGGTAGGGATACCGATGCAAACATCGATTCCGAAAACTTTTTCGTTAATTATTTTCATCCGGTTTGAAAGTACTGTTTCTGCTTAGGCTGAAGGTTTAAATATATCGCTAAAATTAGCTTACAAATATAAACATATTCGGAAAATAATATGTAAAAGAGGGGAATTTTTTTAATGTAGAGACACACTATCCATCCAGGGAGGACAGGAGTGTATCTCTACAGAATTATTAGCTACTTAAATATCTCATTAAAGAAATTCTGCATTGCTACCCAGCTCTGCTCATCTGCAGCCTTGTTGTAGGCAATAGGAATATTGAATTTCTTACCAAGACTATCAGCAGCAGGATTGGTAAAGCTGTGAGTCGCTCCCGGATAAATATCTACTTTATAATTCACTTTTGCTGCATCCATTGCTTTTTCAAACGCATCTACTTTTTTCTTCGGATTGAACTGATCGTCTGCACCCGTGCAAACCAGGACCTTTGCTTTAACGTCTTGCGGATTGCTTACTTTTTCCGTTGGCAGATCGCCGTGGAAACTTACAACTCCGTTCAGGTTATCACCTCTTAAAGCCATTTGCAGTACTACCCCACCACCATAACAATAACCTATCGCAGCTATTTTGTTTGCATCTGTTTCCGGCTGTTGCTTTAAATAATCAACCCCGGCATCGAACCTTGCCTGTGCTGTGTTCATATCCTTCATTGAAGCGGCTGCAAAATCTCCTGCGTCTTTGGGATTATCAGCAATCTTGCCATTGCCGTACATATCAATTGCAAAAGCAACGTAACCGAGCTTTGCAAGCATTTCAGCCCTGTGTTTGGGATACTGATCCAGTCCCCACCATTCGTGAACTACAATTACTCCCGGCATCTTTCCGGCCTTTGTGCTGTCGTAAGCAAGAAAACCTTTCAGTGTTGTACCTTTGGATGAATATGTAACTTCTCTTGTTACAATTGGTGAAGCGTTACTCATAGAGTTTTCCTTTTTTTCAGAGCATCCTGTTATAAACAAAATACTCAGAAGAAATAAAAATAGTTTCTTCATAGGGCTACCTCAGATTTGTTTTGAGTAAAAATAGAAAGTTATGAATAAAAAGGAAATGGGAATATTGGGATTGAGGTAATTTTAACATTTATACCCACCCCTTTCCAAAGGAATCCCTTCGGGAAAATCCCCTCCGGGGAGGGGA
>CAZQQD010000040.1:23309-26456 GCA_964595355.1 uncultured Ignavibacteriaceae bacterium
CTTTCAGCTTCGCTGTATAATCTCTTTATAATTTCATCTGGTGGAAGATCAGCTACCGTACCAAATATTTCTTTCGCTTTAGGATAATCAAGGATTTCCTTCTGCTTATTAAAAAGTTCGGGGAAACCATCCGACATCAGCAACAAAGTATCCCCGCTGTAAAGATTCGTTTCCTGTTTTGCGTACCTGAAATCCGCAGCGCCACCAAGAGGTAAAGCCTGCAGCCTGATCTCGTCAACAGTTTTTGTGTTTTTCCTGTAAAGAAGTGTAGGTGGCATTCCTGCAGAAGTTATCGTTGCAACATTTTTATCAATCTTCACCAGCATCATTGCCATAAAAATACTTCCTAGATGCATATCTCTTATAACGGAGTTACTTTTATTCATGAAAGAAACAATATCCGAATTAACATTTTCTGCCGTAAAAAGACCTTTTATAGTGGCAACCATAGTTCCGGCTTTCATTCCGTGACCCGTAGCATCACCGACCGCAATGATCACCTCACCGTTATTGTTGTATTTAAAATCATAATAATCCCCGCCGACTTCCGTTGCCGGTTTCATAAAAACCGCAATATCCAATCCGGGCATTGAAGGAACAGTAAGCGGCAGCATCGACATCTGTAAATTGCGTGCTTCCTCAAGCTCTCTCGTCTTTCTTTCATTATCTGCTTCCAGAATTTTTCTTGTAACTTCTTCCACCCTTGCTTTCCTTTCCTGCTCGATTTTCAACTCCGAGAGCTCTCTCACCTGCACGAGCTGTTTTTCCAGGTTTTTATTTGTATCAGAATATTTTTTTGAAAGATTTATCGAAACCGTAACAGCAAGAATTACAATTCCGTACATATAAACAATTCTTAAACCAAACAGCGGATGCGTAACAACATTTGTAAGAATTAAAACCTGGTAGGCAATTACCAACATTGCAATGATAATTCCCACACCAATAACCCGGCTCCAAACACCCGGCTCATTTCTTTTTGCATAAATTACCACGCGCACCATTTCAAGAATTACAATTCCAGCGTACGTGTAAAAGAAATAATCTGCTATACCATGTACTTCCGGTATAAATATCGTTTCTATTGCAAACAAAACGGATAATATTACAAATACCCGGTATTGACGGGGTATTTTTTTATAAGAGCTTGCATAAATTGTGAGCAGACCGAAAAGCAACGCAGCCTGAACAGCAATTGAGTTAATAGTTGTTATATCAATTGCTTTTAAAACCGATCCAGAAAAATATCCCTGCGTCGAAGTGTAAATAACCACGGCAAAAGCAAACATAGAAATTGAATAGAATAAGTTTTCCTTTGCTTTGGGATAAAAAAGGAAAAGCAAAAGGTGCATAATTGCAAAAGCAAAAATAAAAGCAGAAAAAAGAAACTGATGAACCGACGTATCTCTTACATTTGCAGCGTGATCTGTTATTGCCGTATTTAAATCCCTTATCTCTGTAATGAAACCGCCGAATATTTTCCTTTTAGAAAGTTCATCCATATTATGATTTGAATAACGCACCGCAAGCACGTGATCTGTTCCCCGGCCAAACTGAATGAACTTCGGAGTATAATCTAAACTGATTACCTCATCTTCTTTTGATGCACTGACCTTGCCGATATTGTATAAAAGATTTCCGTCAAGATAAATTTCCGCGGCACCTGTGCACACAAAGTAAAAACCAAAAGGTTTATTCCGGAAAGTTGTATCAACATAAATATGGTTCCTGAACCAGCAGATTCCCGTCCATTTTATTTTTTTAATATCCTCGGGTCTTAAACGAGGATTTATACTTTTCCAGCTTCTGTCATCATAACCGGGTTTTGCCCACGCGGTATCATCGCCGGGTTTGTATTTCCATCCTTCCGCAAGATCGATGCGGGCGGCTTTGTTTAAATAACGCTCCTGCGTAATAATTACTTTATGCTGAACTTTATCCCGCCAGCCGGGCAGTTTATATTGAGCGGTTGTGTCCTTTTTTACAACGATTACAAAATTAGGAAATTCCATTCCGGTTGAATCCACAGCTTCTTTGTCCCAGTTGCCGCGTGTAAATTTGAACTCAAGCGTATCGCCGACATTTGCCGAAGCAACATAGCTCCACCAGCCGGATGTATCCTTTTCCATTTTCTGCATAAAATTCCAGTTGCCCATCGGTTCTGTATTGCCGCAGATGTAAAGAACCGAATCCCCGGGCACTGCGGGGCCTTCCGCTTTTATGGTTATCTTTCTTTCCTGTGGAAATGCTGCAGCGGCTGCAAGCAGAATAAATATGAGAGAATATTTTAAGAAATCCCCGCTTTTCATAAAAATCTCAGTTGTTTTTGTTTGCCCCTTCAAAAACAAGATTTACACTATAAAGTTAAGGAGTATAAATGAGAGTAGGAAGGGAAATTTTATGAAAGAAAGATAGGCGGGATAGTTAGTAATTTATCGGATTTATTAAGATTATGTTTCATACAAAGAATTCGAACATTTTCTGCAGTTAAACTAGTACCACCTTTTGAAAATGGCAAATCGTGGTCAAAATGTAAGTTTTCCTTTGAGCCACACAACACACATTGTCCTTTATCTCTAGCCCAAACCTCTAATTTTACGGAAGTTGGAATTAGGCGTGAGTGTGGCAATTCAATTTGTTTTTTCTTTGAAACAAATTCTACAGGTTTAAGAAAGAACTTGAAAACTTTTCTTTTATCCGATGTAACAAGCGTAGCATCTACCAAATTAAAGAAACCTTTATAACACCAAATTCCATCCTTTATTTTTTCGTAAACTTTTATTTTGTGTGGTTCTTTTACCATTCTCATTTTGTAAGATTGGGCAGCGGTAAAAAATTTTCCATTTTCTGTTAATGTACCCTTGGGAGTAGTTAAAGGCTGATCTACATCTTTTGGCTCTTTTGCAATGTTGCTCGGCACATCGTGCCCTTCGTAAATAAGTGTCCCTGAACTTTCATCCCACTCATCTGCGTAAGGAGCGTTTCTGCGAACAGACATAAGAAAAATCGAATACTCTGGTTTGATTTGAAAGTTCATCCCTTTTTGCACGTTAGCGTTTTCAGCAGCAACTAATTCTGCATAAGAAATTATATCATCAACTTTAAAATTGGGTTTAGGAAAAAAGGACTTCATTTTTATAGTTTACG
>CAZQQD010000041.1:0-1235 GCA_964595355.1 uncultured Ignavibacteriaceae bacterium
GGCATAATTCCTTCTTTGCTTGGAACGTTGACTTACATTTTAACAATCTATTATGCAATTTTATGGTTCATTCCATATCTGGCAGATAAACTACTTGCCGGCAGAATAAAAGGATTTATTTCAACTCTTATTTTTCCAGCTGCTGCTGTCTCCGCGGAATTTATAAATACAATTGTTTTTGGCTCATGGTCATCTGTTGCCTACACACAATTCGATAATCTGCCGCTAATTCAAATTTCATCGGTTGTCGGAATGTGGGGAGTTACCTTTATTGTTATGTGGTTCGCTTCCGTTGCAAACTGGGTAATAGATAATAAATTTGAGTGGAATAAAATCAAAATCGGCGCTTTTATTTATTCATCTATTTTATGTGCAGTTTTAATTTATGGAGGAATTCGTCTTGGGGCTTTTCCACCCGACTCGAATACAGTTACGGTCACATCTTTTACAGCGACAAAAGAAATAGAAAATTATTCTAATGAAATTGAAAAAAGTGGTTTTCAATTATCAACTGAAATGGCATCAAAAAACAGAAGTGAACAATCTGCCATTCTAAATAATACTTACGATAAAGTATTTGAACATAATAAAGCAATCATCGTTCCTGGTACTTCGATTTCAATCTGGCCTGAAGGAATGCTGAAAGTACTTAAAGAAGAGGAACCTTCATTTCTTGAAAGAGGCAAAGATCTGGCAAAAGAAAAAAATATTTATTTATTGCTTGCATATTTTGTAATTCCCAAAGAAATTCCTAACAGGCTGGGAGAAAATAAAGCGGTCTTTATTAATCCAAAAGGTGATATCGAATGGCAGTATCTTAAAACACATCCTGTACCAGGTTCTACTGATAAACCTGGCAATGGAAAACTGCCAGTTACAAATACTCAGTTCGGTCGTATTAGTGCAGCAATTTGCTACGATATGGATTTTACCGGATTGATCCATCAGGCTAGTGCAAAGCATGTTGATATAATGCTAGTTCCTGCCTGGGACTGGAAAGCGATCGATCCGCTTCATGCAAGGATGGCGGTTTTCCGTGCAATTGAAAACGGCTTCTCGATGGTTCGTCAAACCGGGAACGGCTTATCAATTGCGGTTGACTACCAAGGACGCACCCTGACAACTATGGATCAATTTACTTCAGATAATAATACAATGGTATCACAAATACCCGTAAAAGGGGTAAAAACAATTTACGGGATGATTGGTGATTCATTTGCGTGGTTATGTGTTGT
>CAZQQD010000041.1:1335-22229 GCA_964595355.1 uncultured Ignavibacteriaceae bacterium
CTGGCAAAATATTATAAACTTATCTTTTACGATCAGCGTGCAAGCGGGTTATCTTCTGCAAGCGTTGATACAAATTCAATTACGATGAAAAACTTTGTAAAAGACCTCGAAGGGATAAGAAAATATTTTGGAATAGAAAAAATGAATTTATTGGGACATTCCTGGGGCGGATTGGTAGCAATGTTTTATACTATTAAATATCCGGAAAATTTAAAGTCCCTTATTCTGTCAAATCCAACACCACCCACTTCGGACTTGAGAAACGCTTCCTTTAAATTAATGGCTGAAAGAACAAGCAGGGAAGACAGTATTGCTCAAACAAAATTAATTCACTCTAAAAAGTTTGCTGAAAGAGACCCAAAAACAATGGGAAATTTTTTCAGACTATTATTTGCAAGCTCTTTTTACCATAAAAGCTATATAGACAGTTTAACTCTTCACTTTCCGGATGATTATTCGATTAAGAGTAAATTGATTAATTATCTATACAAAGACTCTTCCATTATGAATTATGATATTACCGATAAGCTTGAAAAAATAAATTGTCCTGTATTGATAGTTTCAGGTGATTACGACCTTATGACTCAGGAGTCAAATAATATTCTGCAAAAGAACATTAAGAATTCAAAACTAGTGATTTTAAAAAACTGTGGGCATTTCCCATTTGTAGAAGATAAAAATGAATATTTTATTTTACTGGAAAATTTCTTAAGCAAGGTTGAATAAATCTAAAGAAGATAAGGAAAATCTATTTTACTAAACAAGAATAGGGAAGGGAAATGATCAGAATTGATAGAAAAACTTTAGTACTTGTTTGTTTAATCTTTACGTTTCTAATGGCGTTAACTGTTTATTGCCAAAACACAAATCCTGAATCAAACTTGAAAATTGTAAAACATTTTTTTCTTGATGGTTATGCAGCCAGAAATAATAAAGTTATTTATGAAACTATTTCGAAAGACTATGTAGGTTACTCTAATGGTATAAAGAATAAACAAAAAGGACCGGAATACCAGATAAAAGGAATTGAAAATGAACTTAAAGTACATCCGGATTTCAGAATTAAAATTGATGATATTTTCCCGTCAATTGACGACAAGGTTACAGTGAGATGGACGGCAAACTGGACAGATCAACAAACAAGTAAAGAAGCTACTTTGTACGGCATCTGGATAGCGGAGGTAAAGGATAATAAAATAGTAAAAGGCTGGAATATTTTTGATCTGCTGGGAACATCAAGAAGATTAAAGAATTAAGGGTATTATTTAGAATTGAAATCTGAATTTTATACATATGTCCCTTCCGAACCGATTAATAAATGGATCCAGTTTATATGGATATCAGAAGGTCAGGGCGATACTACAAAATCCAAAGTGCTTCCTAACGGGGCGATAGAACTAATTATTAATTTTGGGCAAAAGCAAAAAACACTGGAAGACAAAACTTTCAAAACAAAAAGCACATTCAAAGATTATTGGATCGCTGGTCTACAGCAACAACCTATTATTATTCAATCTGAATGTGATACTAATTTAGTTGGGATCAGATTTTTACCCGGCGGCGCATACCCGTTTTTTAAATTTCCTGTCTGCGAACTTTCTGATTCAGTTATAGAAGCTGAGTGGTTAAGGCCGGAACTGGAGGAACTGCGGGACATAATTTATGGCTTACCAGATAATAAATGTAAAATTTATGCAATAGAAAAATACTTGAAGATAAAATATAAGTATGCTTTTTTAACAGATAGTTCCGTACAATACGTAGTAAATCAAATTTATTCTTCTGTTCAGTTGTTTCCTGTAAGTGAATTTATAACTAAAACAGGGTATTCGCATAAACATTTTATTTCATTGTTTTGGGAACAAGTCGGTATTACACCAAAAGTTCTTCAGCGAATTGTTAGACTTCAAAAAATTATCAGTAATCTTAAGGGGATGAGAAATATCAATTGGGCAGATATAGCTTATAAGTTTTCCTATTATGATCATGCCCATTTTGTTCATGATTTTAAGAAGCTTACCTCCTTCACTCCAGAGGAATATTTGGCTCTGCGAACCTTCGATGAAAACCATTGCCTTATAAGGTAAATTATTTACAATGATAAGAACTGATTGTATTGCTATATTTAACTAAAAAAGTGAGGAAATATGGAAATGCAGGTGGTTTTTTCACAACTCAACTGGTTGGCAATATTTGTTGCAGCACTTTCAAATTTTTTGATTGGTGGTGTCTGGTATTCCTTATTTGAAAAACAGTGGATGGATGTAAACGGATTTACAAAAGAATATCTCAAGAAAAGAAAAATGCTATTGGTATTTGAATTATCTTTCCTGTTTTCTTTAATAATGGCGTTTAATCTTGCAATGTTTCTTGGAGCAAAAGCTGATTTTACTTTTGGAATTATGGCAGGATTTTTAACAGGTTTTGGGTTTGTATTTTTTTCAATTGGCATAATAACGCTTTTTGAAAAAAGGTCGATTAAGTATATGTTAATAAACGGCGGCTATATGATTGTTGCATTTTCTGTAATGGGGGCAATCCTAGGTGCCTGGCATTAAACAATTTATCATTAATTCTATAAACTATGTTTCTTTCATATTTGTTAAATCTTAACGATGCTAAAAAAAAATCTAAAATATTCGTAGTCTTTATTTTGATATCCTCTGCTTTATTTATAAAGATTTATGCACAAGGAAACAACAAAAAGCTTGACAGTGCATTTTCAAAAGTAATAAATAAAGAAGTGAACAGTGAAATGACAACTGACTCCGTTTATAATACCTCTTATATAACAGAAAAAGGTGAAAAAATCCAACGGTTAGTTATTGTTCTGGACACTACTCAGCAAGCAGCCTGGAAGTCATTTACTGATCCTGATCAAATTAAAACCTGGATGGTTCCGGTAGTAAGGCTGGATTTTAGAATCGGAGGTAAACTTCAGACTAATTACAATAAAAATGCTAAGATTGGTGATGAGGGGACAATCACACAGGATCTCCTTAATTATATGCCACTGAAGATGATCAATTTTAATATTAATCTTACTAAAGCTTTTCCTGAAAAATGCAGGAGAGAAGATGGTCCGCTTCAGTATATTGTAAAATTTGATTCACTATCCTATAACAGAACCAGGCTTACTTTTTCAATGTTCGGGTGGGGAAAGGGAAAAGAATGGGATGCTGTTTACGAAAAATTTCTCAAAGGTAATATCTGGACATTTAAAAACCTAATCAAAAGAGTTCGATCAGGTCCTATTGACTGGGAATAATTGGCCTGAAACCAACTATCTCTATATTAAAAACAGTATCAATTTATTTTGTTGCAATATTATGTTTTTGCAGCCACTTAATCATTTTATTCCAGTAACCCTGGGCATATTTTACTGTGCCATCCGGTTCTGTAATCAAGAAAGAATGTTTAGCATCAGGGATAGAAACTAACTCGAAGTCTTTATTTCCTGCTTCTTGAAAAGCATTCTTTAATCTTATCTTACTTATTTCGTAAGGTACATTTTCGTCTTTTTCTGCAAGGAACCAAAGAACGGGAATATTGGAAACTTTATGAAGATATTTTACAGGATCTATGGGGCCTTGTTTTTTTACTTTTATCCAGTAATCCGGCCTCATATGATCATAACTTCCGTAAATTTTTGAAAACCATTTATTTTCTTTCCTGGTTTTTTTTATATAAGCATCTACTTCTTCTAAAGATTTTCCTTCAGCAGCCATATCCTGTATAGTTCTTTCAAATCTAATATCCTGCGTAAAAACCTTGCCGGTAATTCCTTCTCTATGTAAATCATTTTTAATTTCGTACATATATGTATCAGATCCGCTTACACCCGAACCAACTCTGACCATCATAAAAGAGATGTCTTTCGATTCTGATGCAGCAATGGAACAAACCCATCCGCCTTCGCTTGAGCCGTGTAATCCTATTTTACTGTTATCAATATCGGGGCGTTGCTTTAAAAATTTAACAGCGGCTAAAACATCACTTGCAAAGTCTTTATAACCGGCTGTAGAAAAATCGCCGGTGGATTTTCCTGAGCCTCTTTTGTCGTAAGCGAGCACAGCAATTCCGTATTTGGCAAAAACTGTATTCCAGGTCCCCATGTGCCGGGTTTCTTTACCGGAACCATGCACATTAATGATCGCGGGATGTGGACCCCTAGTTTTTGGAAGATAAAGTTCCCCTGAAAGGGTGACATCCCCGTTCTTAAATTCTACTGCTTTTGCTGTAAAGGGGTGTTTCCTGGTTGCATACAATGAATCTTTTCCTTTCTCTTTCCACCATAGTCCTTTTACTTCCCCGTTTTTGTCAAAATCAAATCTTAGTTGAGTACTGTCAAAAAGCGCCGATTTAAAAACTGTTTTAGATACTTCTTTGAATACGCCTCCTCTGCTTAAATTTATGGGGTCCATAAATAATAATCCTTTTACCTCATCAAACGGGCCCCCGCTGAAATAATTTCCATCTTTGAAATAATAGTCTCCTTCGTATTTATGGTCATTTTTATTAGAGATATCGGGGAAATTCTGCGCTAATGCAGGCTGAATTATAAATAAGATCGCAATAACTATAAGTGAAAAGAATAGTAGAACATTTTTATTGATTTTCATGATATTTATCCTTTATATAAAAGCCCTCTTACTGCATTGGAAATATTTCAGGCTCTGGAAGGAACCAACCAATAGAAGTAGACAATAATTTTATAGCTTATGAATTTGTCTAATTATAATAAACTAAAATAAATATTTCTACTTATTTGTGATAAGATTAAACAAAGATAATTATGATAGTTTAGTAAGATGAGAAATTTCATAAAACTTTTTAATATCAGGTGCGTCTAAAGAATAAATGTTCATTTCTAATGAAGGGGTCAATTATTATGAAAAAGATATCATATCTCTTATTGTTGGTTGTTCTGTTCAATTACGGTTATTCTCAAAGCAGGATAGATGATAAATTATCGCCATATATTAGCACATTAAAAGAAAAAGGAGAAAATCCTGTCCAATTCATTCTTGGGAGCCTAGATAAAAATGATCTCATCCTTTTCGATGACGGTTTGCATACTGCGGTTGAGCCATTTCAATTTTATCAAAAGCTGATTAAAAACAAAGAATTTCAGAAAAAAGTAAAATATATTTTTCTGGAGGTGGTTTCAATAACTCAACAACCGGCGCTTGACGCTTACTTTAATTCAAAGACTGATGATTTAAAGCTTTTGTATCCTGCTTTTCAGAATGATTTTAGCGGAACAGGGTGGACATATAAAACTTATTTTGACTTGCTTGAAACAATCTGGAAAGTTAACTCCACTCTGCCGGTAAAAGATCGCTTTAAAGTAGAAGCTGTTAATGCGCCTGTATATTGGAATGAAATCAAAACACCGGAAGATCTGAAGCTTTTCGGGCTGGGGTTAAGTGGAAATGATTATACAATGTATAAAATTATGCTTTCTTATCTGGATAATTTTAAATCGGGAGAAAAAGGAATATTCTTAACAAATACACGCCACGCATACAAGGGAATTAAAAACAAGGATAATCAATATTACTGGGATTGTGGAACATTCTTTCACAGATTTAGTCCGGGTAAAACTTATTCAGTTCGTTTCCATAATATTACTTTAAGTTTCGAAGGCAGGAGACAGATAGATTCCACCACACACGTTACAACCCAGGGCTTAGAAGGTGTAATTGTAAAGTGGGTGCGTATGGAAAAAGGTCTATGGGACAGTGCATTTAAGGAATATGGAAACAGGCCGGTAGCTTTTGATTTAAAGAATACACCTTTCGGGGAAACAAAATATATTGGAAATCATATGTTAAATGTGGCACCCGGTCAGACAATGTATGACGCTTACGATGCATTTATCTTTTTAGCCTCTCTTGAAGAACTTCACCAGACGGCTATGGTGGATTTTATTTATACGGATAAATTCAAACCGGAGTTGGAAAGACGTTTAAACGTACTTTACACAAAAGGGCAGCTTGAGGAATTATTAAAAAGCAACGATTCAAGTTCGTTAAGGAATTTTATAGATAAGAACTTTGTAGCTGAGCCTGAGGAAATCCAGCCACTGGTAAAGAAAATAGGTCCTATTGATGCGTGGAAAAATAATAAATAATTTGTTTTGAACTTATCACAAATACGTAGCAGATTATTTGTAAAAATCTTACTTTATGTATAACAGTAGCCTATAGTTTTAACTATTTAGAGGGAGCAAATGAAAAAAATTAAAGTTGCCGTTATCGTAATTGTAGGGGTTTTCATATTCACTCCTTTTACAAATTATTCTATTGCCAATAAAAATTCTTCTGCTAAAATGGATATTCAAAGCAGGATAGATAGCTTATTGAAGATATATAATTCTGATGACAGGGCAGGATATTCAGTTGCCGTTTCACAGTATGGAAAACTTATTTATTATAAAAACTCAGGGTATGCGAATCTTGAACACAAGGTTCCTGTTGATTCAAAAACGTTGTTTGCAATTGCAAGTGCTACAAAAGCATTTACCGGAGTTGCCTTACTAAAATTGTACAGTGAAGGAAAGATCAATCTAGATTCTCCGGTTCAAAAGTATGTTCCGCAATTTCCAGTAAAGAAAAAAGGAGAGATCACTGTCAATATGCTTGTGGCACATCTTTCCGGAATAAGGCATTATGGATGGACTGAAAGAGATGCAAATTTTTTCTCAAAGCATTATGACAATGTTCTGGATGCAATAAATATCTTCAAAGATGATTCGTTAATTGCCGTTCCGGGTACTAAATATAATTATTCAAGTTATGGTTATGATTTGCTTGCATCTGTGATTCAGTCTGCTTCTGGCGTTAAATTTCAGGATTATGTGAAAAAGGAAATATTTGAACCTTTGCATTTAACTAATACCAGGTACGACGATTCCCGCATTATTATTCCCAACCGGGCACAAAGCTATAGTTATTATGACCCATATAATTATGCCCAGCACGACGAACTTTACCGCATTCCGTATCTGGACTTTAGCTATAATGCAGGAGCAGGAAATATATTATCAACGTCAAACGATCTTATTAAGTATGGGGAGGCATTATTAAAACCCGGATTTCTTCCTGAAAAGGAATTTAAAATGTTATATACTAATCAAGTAATAAATGGAGTTGAATCACCCTGGAGCTACGGCTGGTTTGTTGAAAAAGACGAAAATGGAAATAAGTATTTAAAAATAAACGGTTCCTTTCCTGCTTTCCAATCGGACTTATGGGTTTTCCCATCAGATGGAATAGTGGTTACAATTTTACAAAACTGGTGGGGTAAAAGACCGAAAATAAAAAAGGATGCAAAACCGCTGGTAGTTCAGATTGTTGATATTGTAAAAGCTTTTGCAAAAACTGAAAAATAAATTATTTTTTAAAAAAATCGGTTGAATTTTATCTTTTTATTTTGTAGGATATCATTATCAAAAATATAATAAATAAATGCTTGGGGGTAATATGAAATTTAAAGCGTTTGTTCCAGCCATTATTTTCTCGTTAGCCTTAATTGGTTGTTCAGATACCAGTAAAGATAATCTTTCCGGCCCTAACGATAATTCTAACTTATCATTAAACCCGGCACCTATAGAGGGCTCATATCAATATTCGGGCTATGATCTTGATGGGAACTTATTATCTTCTGGTACAATTATTATAACAATTACAAATAATGTAATAAGTGGTTCGAGAAACCTTAATGGTGATGGCTTTGAAAATGGCAAGGGGGATATATCCGGAGTTATAAACAATAGTGAGATTAGCATTACACTCACCCCTAATTCTGTTGCTCATTTTATCCTTAAGGGAAAATTCAGTAACGGAAGTTTTTCCGGTGACCGTTTGCTGGATACCGGCACTTCAATAATTGTCAGAAATGAAGGAACATTTAAAGCTCAAAAAATTTCATACTGAGAAACATAATCCTTAAAATAACTCTTCTTTAACTACAAGAAATTGATTATAACATGATAATGTCGGTGTTCGGTTTCGCACAGATATGTTTGGTAACGAACGCTTGGTAAATTAAAAATTGTATAATTACCCACTTTTTAGTCTATATTCTTCTAATAAGCATTTAACTGAAAGGCATAAAATTTGCCTTTATTAGTTAAAAGTAGCCTGTTCTAGCCAAGAAGTAATTTATTACAATTAAAGCAGGATAAACAAATGTTTAAAAACTATTTTCTTTCTGTTTTCAGGAATTTAAAGAGAAAAAAATTTTATACGATCATTAATGTCGCAGGTTTGTCGATAGGTATTTGTTCCGCTGTTTTGATATTTATAATTATTTCCTATGAATTCAGCTTCGATAAATACCAGCCTGATTATAAGAATACTTATAGGGTTGTTATAAAAAATGACGAATTCGGCAAGACAAATTATACACCCGCTATGCCTTATCCATTACCGCCTTTTTTGAAAAGCAATTTTCCGGAAATAAAATACGATGCTATAATAGATGCAAATTTTGGTGAGGTTGAAGTTGCGGTTAAAAACAAGTACGGAAATTATGACAGGTTCCGGGAAGAAAAAGGGGTGGCTTATGTTGGTGATGATTTTTTTAAGATATTTAAATATAACTGGATAACCGGTAGTAAAAAACAGGCCTTTTCAAAAAATAATTCCGTGGTTTTATCAAAGTCATTAGCTGAAAAATATTTTGGTAAAGAAAATCCAATAGGGAAGACACTTTTAATAGATAATACATATACACTTGAAGTCACGGGACTTGTAAAAGATCCGCCTCTCAATACTGAATTCCCATTAAAGATGATAATTTCTTACGATAAATTTAAGCCCAAAAGATGGAGTGATAACTGGACAAGCTTTCCTGCAAGCGTTCAATGCATGGTTACTGTGAAGCAAGGGATAAATATTACTGATCTTGTTAAGAAAATTAATGAGCAATCTCAAAAAAAGATGAGTGAACCCGGAGAAGTCTATAATGTTTTGCTTCAGCCTTTTTCAGAGGTTCATTTTGATGATAGATATTTAAGCATTTCTGATTCTACAATTGTAAAAAAGAAGTTATATGCTCTTGGTATTATCGGGTTTCTGATTCTGCTGATAAGCTGTATTAATTATATAAATTTGAATACAGCTCTTTTATCAAAAAATTCTTTAGAGATAGGAATAAGAAAAGTTTTAGGGGGGACAAGAAAACAAATCTTTACCCGCTTTATGATGGAAACTATAGCAATAACTGTCTTCAGCTTTCTGGCAGCAGCACTTTATTTTGAATTACTATTACCAAAGATTGAAGACATTACAGGATTCTCTCTGAGCCTGATTTTAATTAATCCGGTACATTTAGTTTTGTTTTCATTGGTGATTTTGACCTTTATAGTATTTTTTGGCGGTGGATACCCGGCTCTGTTTATGTCGAGGTTTGATCCTGTAAAAGCTATTAAGAGCGATATAAACTTTACAACTAAAAGATCAGCTTTCTCGCTTCGTAAAGTCCTTGTAGTTCTTCAATTCGGAATATCCCAGGCCTTGATCATTGCTACTCTTATTGTACTTTCACAAGTGAATTTTTTAAAGACTGCTGATATGGGATTTGATAAAAATTCTGTCGTTGAAGTTTCACTGCCCATAAGAGATTCTGTTAAAGTAGAAACCTTTAAAAACCAATTGCTCAGCAGCTCACTTATACAGAATGTAAGCTTTTCGAGTACAGGAACTGCATCACCTAATGTTTGGAGAGGGACCTGTGAAGTAAGAACAAAAGACGAGATTAAAAAACTTCAACCGATGATAAAATTTATAGACTCAGACTTTTTACGTACCTACAGTGTAAAATTGCTTGCAGGAGAAAATATTAGAGACAATTCATCTGAGAAAAGGTTTATTGTGAACCAGGAATTTGTTAAGCAGATCGGGTTTGATAAAAATTATGATAAAATAATGGGGATAAAATTAAAAATATGGGGAATTGAGGGAACAGTCTGTGGTGTATTTAAGGATTTCAATGCTACCGGCCTGCACGACAAAATTGAACCAATGGTAATGACATCGGCAAGAAAAATTTACAATCAGGCAGCAATTAAACTTGCTCCCGGTAACACACAAAAAGAATTAAATTTGGTCAAAGCCACCTGGACTTCAATTTTTCCGGATAACATTTACGATTACGAGTTTTTAGACCAGACAGTGAAATCTTTCTATAAAGATGACGCTAAGATTTTAACTTTTCTATATATATTCAGCGGACTTGCAATTTTACTTGCATGCCTGGGATTGTTTGGTCTTGTATCATTTTTAACAGTTAACAGAACTAAAGAAGTCGGGATCAGGAAAGTTCTTGGTGCAAGCATCCCCTCTCTTTTAAGATTGCTGTCTAAAGATTTTCTATTGCTTGTCCTTATAGCTAATATAATCTCCTGGCCTGTAGCGTATTACTTTATGAATAAGTGGCTGGAAGATTTTGCTTATAAAATTAATATCGGTATTTCAGTTTTTGTTTTTACGACGGTTTTATCTCTTTTGATTGCATTTCTAACAATGATGTACCAGGCTCTGAAAGTTGCAAATTCAAATCCTGTCAAGGCGCTTCGTTATGAATAATAACGAAGTGCAGAGATCCCGGCTTGTCGGGATAAAAACGTTGAGGTATGAATAGCAATTAAAGAAAAATTTATTAAATGAAAATAAATTGAAATTATAAGCCATACTTTTATTGAAGTTCTAAAGAAGTAACAACTTTAGCTGTTTTATTATCTTCATTTATTTTGAAGCGAAAATAAAATTGTTAGGCCGGTTTTACCACCGTACTATTAACGGAAAATAATTCAAATATTTAATAATTACATACAATCAGAATGAGAAATATAATAATACCACTTATCTTTTTGTTAAATATTCTGTCAGTAGCACAAAATAAAATTATATATAAAAACTTTGATGCTGGTAGCTACAAAGTTGGTTTTAAAGAAGTAGCGGTTGTAGATTATTCACGAATTTACAACAATGCTTTTAGAAAAATTCAAGTTGCACTCTGGTACCCTGTTGATAATGTTATCGGAAAACGCTTAAAATTTTCGGATTATTTTAATCTATATTTATCCGAAGATAATTCTCTGAGCCTGCCAAAGAATAACAAATCTTTCTGGGCAAACCAGTTTTCAGCAGATAAAAATAATTTTAGTTTTGATGATTTATGGAACTCTGATGCTCTGGCAACATTTACACCAATTTCGCTTTCAAAAAAGTATCCTGTTATTCTATATGCTGCGGGAGGACAAGGTGAAAGTTTTGAAAACTTTCTCATTTGTGAATTGTTAGCGAGCGAGGGATTTATTGTTGCTGCTATTCCTTCAATTGGGACCTATATTCATGAAATTGAAATAACGAAAGAAGGATTGGTTACGCAAACTAATGATCTTCTTTCGATAATTAGTTATTTAAATCAACAGAGTTACACTAAAACTGATGAAGTAGGTGTCTTTGGTTGGAGCTGGGGGGCATTGGCTGGTCTTTATCTCCAAACTCAATATTTTCCTGTTAAAGCATACCTTTCACTTGATGGCTCAATTGCTGGCTATGAAGATGTGATACGGACGCTTCCATATTATTCTATAACAAAGATTACTGTCCCTACTTTTTTTATATCTCTGACTTCGTCTACTGCAAACAGAGTAAAGAAATATTATGAAAAGATTTTATATTCAAAATCTACATATCTTGCACTAAATTCCGTTGATCACGGTGACTTTAATGTTTATTCATATTTATCGAACCAATATTCAAATAACAAAGAAAACAGCTTCTCATTTTTTTATCCTTTTCTTGCTAAGGTTACGCAGAATTTTTTCTCTCATTGTCTTATTGAAAAAGATACAACTGTTTACACGGTAACGTCTTCAAATCCATTAATAGCCGAAACAATGTCCCACGACAATATTCCAAGACCAATGAGAGAGGATGAATTAATTAGTCTTATCAAAAAAGAAGGAGCCGATAAAGGAATTGAAAAATATAAAGAGATGAAAAAGGCTGACACTTCATTGGTAGTATTTGATGCATTTGAAATGACAAAAGTTGCTTTCTCATTAGTTCGTGATTCAGTGAGATCTGATGAAGCAGTTAAAATAATGAAAATGGTATTGAGTGAATATCCTTATTCTGCATCTTCATATGCCTTAACCGGAAGGATTCATGAAATAAGGGGGGAGTTACTGGATGCTTTAAAATATTTTAGCATCGCTTACGGTATGAAAACTGATTATATGCCTGGAAAGGAAGTAGTATTTTATGAGAATAGGCAATGGTACAGTAAAAAGATTGAGGAAATTGAGAATAAGTTAAGAAACATCAAATAAAAAAAGTAAGAGAAAATAATTTAATAAACATATATTCAGCGATGTTAGTCTAATTATTTGAAATTAGTAAGCAAAGATTGTATCAATATTTTTATTGAGCTAATAAAAATAACATGATTTTAAAAAGGTAAATATTATGAAACTTAGCATAATCCTAACATTGTCATTCAGTCTTTTAGTAATAGTAACAACCTTTTCACAGGTAATACCCAATGATCCTTTATTCTCAGAGCAAAATAGCAATCGAAATTCAAATAGAACTACGGAGTTTAATATGTTCAAGGGAGTATATACTATTAAATATCATGTTGATAATATTCAAAAAGCTAAGGAATGGTATTCCAATGTTCTTGGATATGAGCCCTATTTTGATAAATCTTTTTATGTTGGATTTAATGTTGGGAGCTATGAATTAGGCCTTGATCCTGATACTACAGGATTACTTAAAGGTAATAACCTGGTTGCTTATTGGGGTGTTGATAAAATTGAAAACGCTTTAAATCGTCTAATTAAATTGGGTGCAATACTTAATGATGATATTCAGGATGTAGGTGGAGGGATCAAAATAGCTACGGTTTTAGATCCTTTTGGAAACATTTTCGGGATTATTGAAAATCCACATTTTAAACTAAAATAATTTTCTATTAGTAATAGCCTATTGTTTTTGAAACTTGTTAACATTTATAGTCAAAACAGAATACAGTCCGTATCCGTACAATAGTGCTTGCAAACAAAAGCAGAAATCTTTTTTCTCACAAAAAATGAGATACTATATAAAAGAAGGGCTAAATAATGATAAAGAATTATATAAAAATTGCGATCAGGAACTTTAGAAAGAATAAGATTCATTCTTTTATAAATATATTCAGCTTGTCCATTGGATTAGTAATGTGTTTTCTGATTATTCTTTATATCCAATCAGAACTAAGCTATGATAAAAGTTTTAATAATGGAAATAGAATTTATCGGGTTACCACTGATATAACTCAAAAATATTCAACCCTTAAGATGGCAACTTCTCCGCCTCCACTCGCCTTTGCCATCAAAAGAGAAATTCCTGGAGTTGAAAATGCTACAAGACTTGTAAGTACAATTGGTGCAAAGGAGAGTATCATTTCTTATAAAAATAATTCATTTTTTGACAGCCAAATTTATTACGCTGACTCCACTTTCTTTAGAATATTCAGCTATTCATTTTTACAGGGGAATTCATTAAAAGCACTTTCAGAACCAAACTCTGTTGTAATCTCAGCAGAATTGTCTCAAAAATTATTTGGTAAAGTTAATTCTTTCGGTAAAACATTCTTTATAGAAAACAACTCAGGTAAGAAACAATATAAGGTAACGGGTGTTTTCAAAAATGCTGAGACACCAACGACATTTAATGCTGACATATTTATTTCAATGAACAGCGGAGGAATTGGTGGTTATGTTTTAAATAATAATAACTGGGCTGGCAATAACTTTGTAAATACGTTTGTAGAGTTAAGAAAAAATACCTCTCCTGAATCCATCGAAGAAAAATTTCCTGCGTTATTAAACAAATATGCAAGTGAACAATTAAAACAGGCAAGCTTTAGCAAGAAACACCATTTACAGGCTTTAAGAAATATTCATTTAACAACTTCCTTATATGCGGACTTTAATCTTAATACGAATATACTTTATATCTACATTTTCTCTTCCCTTGCATTATTAGTACTCCTAATTGCGTGTATAAATTTTATGAACTTATCCACTGCCAAAGCAGGTGGCCGGGCAAGAGAAGTCGGTTTAAGAAAAGTATTAGGAGCTCAAAGGCATAAACTAATTATTCAATTCTTAAGTGAATCAATTCTGACTACACTTTTAAGCTTTTTAGTTGCATGTGTGATTGTAGAAATGAGCTTGCCAGTGTTTAACGAGATTTTAAAATTACACCTGTCAATCAGAAGTGAAACTATTTATGAATATGTAATAGGCGGATTTTCAATCGTTTTGATTACAGGATTATTGGGAGGTATGTATCCTGCTTTTTATCTTTCTTCCTTTCAGCCGGTTAAAACTCTTAAAGGAAAAATATTCGATAAGTTTACAAACAGCCTGATAAAGAAAATATTGATTGTATCTCAGTTTGTCATTTCTATCGTTTTTATTTGTGCTACGCTGGTTATAGTACAACAAATAAATTATATCCAGAATAAGAACCTTGGATTCAGTAAAGAAAACGAAATTATTATACCACTAAGAACAAGGTTTGCCCAGGAAAAACAGACACAGCTCAGGAATGGGTTACTGCAGCTTCCTGAAGTTAAATCAACTGCCGCTACATCATTCTATCCCGGAATTTTTATATTAAACGATAACCAGTTTTATAAGAAGGGTGATGATGTAAAAGAAGGAGGAGTATCATGTTATATCAATTTTACGGACTATGATTTATTTAAGACCCTGAATCTTGATATGTTAAAAGGCAGAGCTTTCTCACATAATTTTCCTGTTGACACATTATCAAGTATTGTCCTAAATGAATCTGCTGTAAAAGCTCTGGGTTTATCTATGAATAATATTATAGGGAAAAAAGTAAAAGCAGCATTCAATGATAAATTAATGACATATAACATTATTGGAGTTGTTAAAAATTTTAATTATCAATCGTTGGAAAATAAAATTCAGCCGCTTGTTTTTATGCTGCAAACCCACTGGCATTTCCCGTATGTTATTGTAAATGCTGATCTCTCAAATTTTAATTCCTTTAAAGAAAAATTAGAAAATATATGGAGAAAATATATTCCTGGTGTCCCTTTTGAATTTTTATTCCTGAAAGATGAAGTGAACAAACAATATTTCTCTTATGAAAGAACTTCCCGTATTACAAGTGTCTTTACTTTTTTTGCAATACTAATTGCATGTCTCGGGCTCTATGGGATGGTTTCTCATGCAATAGAAATGAGGACAAAGGAGATAGGAGTAAGAAAAGTTTTAGGTGCCTCAGCACTGAAAATTACTTTGCTGTTCATTAAAGAGATAACACTTTTTATTGTTGTTGCCAATACAATTGCACTTCCACTTGCAATTTTCCTGACACATAAATGGTTGCATAACTTTGCTTACGCCGTAAACCCGGGGCTATATATTTATTTGCTAGCAGGAATAGCTATGATGTTAATAGCCCTTTTAACAATTGGTTTTCAAACAATAAAGGCCGCAAACTCGAATCCGGTTAAGACCTTGAGATATGAATAAACAGGAGGAAAGTTAATGTTAAGGAATTATATTAAAATCGCTTTCAGGAATATTTTTCAAGGTAAGCTTTATTCTTTCATAAATATTACCGGGCTGGCGATTGCACTGACTTCATTTATACTGATCATCCTTTATGTGCAGAATCAATATTCCTACGATAATTTTAATTTAAAGGGGGACAGGATTTACAGGCTGGATAAAATAAATACACCAAACCTGGGTGTCGAGGAACGGCACGCAATAAGTTCCGGACAGATGGGGCCAGCAATTGTAAAAGATTTTCCTGAAGTTGAGCAATCTGTACGCGTCTTACCCTGGTTCTCTGATGTCCTGTTCAAAAAAGATAATAAAGAGATAAAAATACCCGATGTTGTTTTCGCTGATTCAAATTTCTTTAATGTTTTTGATTATAAATTAGTGGAAGGGAATTCAAAGACTGCATTAGTTGATCCTATGTCTGTTGTTCTTTCAAAAAGTACAGCAAAATTATTCTTTGGAGACGAAGATCCTGTAGGAAAGACAATATATGACTCGGATAATCATCCGTTTAACGTAACGGGAATAGTAGAAAATGTTCCGCAAAAATCGCACTTAAAATATAATATTTTAGTTTCCTGGAGTACCACGGTAAACGGAGCGGAAGGATGGAGAATGTCGTGGGCAAATAACTGGCTTACACAGGTTGAATTTACTTATTTATTATTAAAACCAAACGTGAGCTATAAATCTCTTGAAAGTAAACTTCAGAATGAAATTAAAGAACATCTGCCACAAAAAGCTGACCAGTATCATTTATATCTACAACCGTTGAAAGATATTTACCTTGGCTCTTCCGATCTGATGTATACAAGGGGAACACGAGTTGGAAATGAATCTTATGTGAGAATATTATTTTTTGCCGCTATTCTTATTCTGCTGATAGCTTCCTTTAATTTTATGAATTTAACGTCTGTAAGAGCTTTAAAGAAATCAAAAGAAGTGGGAGTAAGAAAGACATTCGGAGCGCAAAGGAATCAGATTATCAAGCAGTTTTTAACTGAATCTGTTCTAATTACATTCATTGCAATTTTGATTTCATCTATTTTCATCGAGATATCACTTTCTTTGTTTAATAAACTTGCCGGGGTTTACCTGGAGGTAAATTATCAGCAATTCCTTTTAATCGTTGGCGTTCTGACTTTTACAGTTGGAATAATTTCCGGGCTGTATCCTGCATTGCTGCTGTCAAGATTTAACTCAGCGGATGTGTTCAGGGGTGCGGGAATAACGAAAAGAGGGAAGAATATTCCTCGTAAGATTTCTGTCGGGCTGCAGTTTATAATATCTGCTTTTATGATCACTTCAACAATAATTATTTACAGCCAGATGAATTATGTGCAGAATAAAAGCCTGGGATTTAATCCCGACCAGGTGATAGTGCTGGAAACATCGGGTACCAAAATATCTCCAAGAATAGATGCTTTTAAGAATGAATTATTAAAAAATGCGAACATTGTTTCTGCATGTATAACAAGTACAGTGCCGGGACAGGGTACAATGAGTTTTAATATTAAGCCGGAGAATAAACCTGAAAATGTTGACTATACATCGGAAACAGTGAGGGTGGGAGATGATAATTTTGTTAATACCTACGATATAAAAGTCTTGAAAGGGAGGTATTTTTCCAAAGACTTCCCGACGGATCAAACAAACGGCATAGTAATTAATCAAACTCTGGCGGATGAATTAGGGTGGAAAAATCCCGTTGGTAAAAAATTAAATATAAGGGGCGAGGTAAACGATGGGAAGGTAATTGGTGTTGTAAAGGATTTTCATATGAGCTCGCTCCATCATAAAATAGGCCCTACAGCGATTTATTTCAGGAGTAAATATTCGAAAACTGTTTCAGTTAAAGTAAAGGCTGCCGATATTTCATCTACAATAAGCTTTATAAAAAGTACCTGGAAGAAATTCGATCCGGAATATCCTTTTGATTACGAGTTCCTGAACAAAACCTTTGCGCAGCTTTATGAGTCTGATACAGAAATGATGAATATTTTCGGTCTTTTTGCCTCGCTTGCAATATTTGTTGCATGCCTGGGGCTCTTCGGGTTAGTAGCATATTCTTCAGAAAGGAGGAAAAAAGAAGTTAGTATCAGAAAAGTGCTCGGGGCAAAAACGAACGGAATTATTTTACTTCTGTCAAAAGAGTTCCTGACGATCATCAGTATCTCTGTGTTAATATCCTGGCCGGCTACCTATTATTTAATGAACAATTGGCTGCAGGATTTTGCTTACAGGATAAATTTGAATATTTGGATGTTCGTCTTAGCCGGAGTTATTTCACTATTGATTGCATTTGTAACTATGCTCTACCAGGCGTTGAAAACGGCTAATTCGAATCCTGTCGAAGCGCTTCGTTATGAATAATCAAGAAGTGCGGAGATACTGGCTTGTCGGGATAAAAGCGTTGAGATATGAATAAAATAAGGAAGTGAAAAATGATAAGAAATTATATTAAAATTGCCTTCAGAAATATATTACGGAACAGGAGCAATACTTTTATTAATATCATCGGTTTATCGATTGGTATTGCTGCATGCTTATTAATTTTCCTTGTTGTTCGGTTTGAAAAAAGTTTTGATACTTTTCATAAAAATAGGAACAGGATTTATCGTGTAGTTTCGGTCCTTAAAAATCCTGACGGTATCGGATACACACGCGGTGTTCCTTTTCCTGTAACAAAAGCACTTAGAATCGACTATCCTCAATTAAAAAAAGTTGGTGGAATTTATGAAACTGATGGATTGATAAGGTTGCTGGATGGCAAAAACAAAAATGAAAAATTTGAAGAAAATAAAGGTGTGTTTTATGCCGAACCGGAAATATTTGATATTTTCAATTTTGAATGGCTCTACGGTAATCCTAAGACTGTTTTGACTGAGCCAAATTCTGTTGCTTTGACTGAGGCTATAGCAAACAAATATTTTGGTAACTGGAAAGATGCTATTGGTAAAACTATTAAGTTCAATAACAAATATATTTACAAAATAGCAGGCATCATAAAAAATGTTCCTGTAAATTCAGATTTTCCTTTTAAAATTGTCATTTCATTCAATTCGTTAAAAGAAACCGGACTTAAACGCAGTTTAAATGATTGGGTAAGTACTTACAGCAATTTCAATTGCTATGTACTGTTTCCTCCTGAATTGACAAAAGTGAAGTTTGAAAAATTTCTGAAACTGTTTGTGAAAAAACATAAACCTCCCGAATACCAGAAAGACGGATTGGAAATACAGGCACTGAGCGATATTCATTTTGACAGCCGCTTTGGAAATTATAACCATCATACTTTTTCAAGGGAATTAATTACAGCTTTAAGTTTAATTGGTGTTTTCCTTTTACTAATAGCCTGTGTGAATTTTATTAATCTTTCGACGGCACAGGCCGTAAACAGATCCAAAGAAGTTGGAGTAAGAAAAGTACTTGGAAGCGGAAAGCTGCAACTTGCTGCGCAATTTATTAGTGAGACTTTTTTCATTACCGTTTTTGCAATTATTCTTGCCTCCGTAATTTCTGAAGTAGTAATTAAATATCTGAATAATTTATTGAAATTGAATTTGAATCTTAACTTTTTGAGTGATCCGGCTTTACTAATGTTTTTAGCTGTTCTTACTATTGGGATAACAGTTTTTTCCGGGATTTACCCTGCTATGGTATTGTCAGGTTTTAACCCGGTTTCCGTCCTAAAAAATAAAATAACCTTAAAAACTTTCGGTGGAGTTTCTCTCCGGAGAGGACTTGTTATCTTCCAATTTGTTATTGCCCAGGTTATGATAATCGCTATGCTGGTAGTTGTTAGCCAGATGAATTATTTTAAGAACGCCTCTCTTGGATTTAATACAAATTCGATTGTGCAAGTTCCTATCCCGGAAGATAGCGTAAGTGTTTATAAATCAACAACCCTAAAGAATCGTTTAAAAGGAATACCCGGGGTTAGGAATATAAGTTTAAGTGCGTTTAGTCCTATAAGTGATGATCACTGGAACAGCGATTTTAAATTCAATAATTCTCCCACCAGTACCGATTTTAATGCAGATCTTAAATGGGCAGATGCTGATTATTTTAAAACATATAACATAAAATTTATAGCGGGGGAGCCTTTCAGAGAATCTGATTCAGTGAAAGGATTCGTGGTTAATGAATCACTTGTAAAAAAACTTGGTTATAAAAGCCCGTATGATGTAATCGGTAAAAAGATAGATTTCTGGAATGGTGGAATTGTTGCTAATATTGTCGGCGTAGTTAAAGATTTTCATTCTTCACCACTTCGTAATGAAATAAAACCTGTGGTTATTGCAAGTCGGAAGGACTTTTACAGTCTTCTTAACATCAAAATATCTGTAGCAGGTATTTCTTCAACAATGCAATCTATTAAAAAAATGTGGGAATCCACTTATCCTGAATTTTTATATAAGTATAATTTTCTTGATGAAAAAATTGATAATTTCTATAGCAATGAAACAACATTGTCCATACTTTATACAATTTTTGCAGGTATTGCAATTTTAATTTCTTGTCTTGGATTATACGGACTTATTTCATTTATGACAATCCAACGGACAAAAGAAGTTGGAATAAGAAAAGTGCTTGGTGCATCAGTTGGGAATATAATTTATCTCTTTTCAAAAGAATTTACTTTACTGATTGTTGCAGCATTCGTTATTGCATCACCAATCGCATATTTAATTATGCAAGGATGGCTGGAGAAATTTGCTTATAGGATAAATTTAGGATTCGGAATATTCCTGGCCACAATTGCTGCAAGTCTGATTGTTGCCTGGCTCGCAGTTGGATATCGCGCAATAAGAGCTGCTAATGCAAATCCGGTAAAATCACTAAGATATGAATAAAATTAAAGGGATTTTATGTTCAAAAATTATTTAAGAATTGCACTACGGAATCTTCAAAGAAAAAAGGGCTTTGCGTTTATAAATGTTGCAGGACTTGCTATAGGATTAGCCTGTGTAATACTTATAGCTGCGTGGACTTTTAATGAACTTAGTTACGATCGGTTTAATTCAAAGTACGAACGGATATTTCGTGTAGTTAGTACTGTCAAATCGGAATCAGAAACTTTGAAACAGGCCGTTACTTCGCCGCCTCTCGCTAAGGCCTTACAGAACGATTATCCTGAAATTCAAAATACTGTTCGCCTGGATATGAATGATTGTATTGTGAGATACAAAGAAAAACAATTTCAGGAAGACGGGGTTTTATTTGCTGATAGCAGCTTTTTTAATGTTTTTACTTATCCATTAGTCGAAGGCAATATCTCCAC
>CAZQQD010000041.1:22329-26372 GCA_964595355.1 uncultured Ignavibacteriaceae bacterium
AAATATAGCTTCGCGCTTCAACCGCTTAAAAATATACATTTATATTCTGACCTGCGTTATGAGATACAGTCAAACGGGAATATACAAACTATCTATATTTTTGCTACAATCGGTTTGTTTATACTGCTTATTGCCTGCATAAATTATATGAATCTATCAACTGCCAGATCACTTAAACGCGCAAAAGAAGTGGGGGTAAAAAAAGTACTGGGAGCAGATAAATTTCAGCTTGTCCGGCAGTTTCTTGTTGAATCGACTGCCATAGTGGTGATTTCTTCCTTAGTTGCATTATTACTGGTCGAGTTGTTACAGCCCGTTTTCTTCCAATGGACTGGAGAACATTTCTATAATATTTTTTCTCTTAAGCTTGTTTTACTAATTTTATGTGTTACTGTATTAACCGGGTTTCTTGCCGGCATTTATCCCGCCTTTTTTATTTCAGCGTTTGGTTTGACGGATATTCTGAAAGGCAGTTTCAAATCTTCAACCAAAGGTATCCTTTTACGTAAAGGGCTTATAATCGTACAGTTTGCAATAGCCATTATTTTGCTCACAGGAATATTAGTTGTAAAGTCACAGTTGGATTACATTAGAAATAAAAACCTGGGATTTGATAAAGAGTCTTTATTCACATTAAAAGTTAACGGTTTTTCCGAGGTACGCCAGGGAATAGAACCATTCAGGAACAAATTGCTTTCTAACAGTGAAATCAGCGGCGTGTCCGTTTCACGCGGCCTGATCGGATTCGGCCTGGGAAGCAGGTACCTGCAAACAATTGACGGTAAAGGTAAAACAATTTCAACAAATATAAACCTGCATCGTGTAGACCGGGATTTCTTAAAAGTATATAATATTGATTTAATAGCCGGCCGGAATTTTACACAATCTGATTCTCAAAATGTATATATAGTTAACCAGGCTGCTGTCAGAATGTTTGGGTGGGGTGATCCTCAGGATGCCTTGAATAAAACTTTAAAAACCGAAGATAGGGAAGGTCGTGTTATTGGTGTAGTAAAAGATTTTAATTTTGCTCCGCTTAAAGAGAATATTTCTCCGGTGATGATAAGATTAGCCCGTCCTCACGCTTTTTCAAACATTACAGTTCGGCTTAAAACCGCTGATCTTTTACAGACAATAAACTTCATTAAAACAAACTGGAAAAAATATTTTCCCAACTCGCTTTTAGATTATTCATTTATGGATCAAAAGCTGGCAGGACAATATAAACAGGAACGGCTTTTGGGAAATATGTTTATGGGATTTGTTATTCTGTCACTAATAATAGCCAGCCTGGGTTTGTTTGGCCTCTCTTCCTTTTCAGCGGAACAACGTACAAAAGAAATAGGGATTCGTAAAGTGCTTGGGGCAAGTGTTACAAATGTTTCAATATTATTATCAAAAGACTTTTTAAAGCTTGTATTACTTGCTAACTTCATCGCCTGGCCTGTTGCATATTATGTAATGAACAAGTGGCTTCAGGGTTTTGCTTATCGTATAAATATAAACTGGTGGATGTTTGCTCTATCAGGAGGGTTAACATTAATAATAGCTTTAACTACAGTGAGCTACCAGGTAATAAAAGCAGCAACTGGTAATCCTGTTGAATCAATTAAATACGAATAAATATTATGGATTTATATGTTTAAAAATTATTTGAAAATAGCACTTAGAAAACTAAAGAGAAAAAAGGGATTTGCTTTTATAAATATTGCAGGTCTTGCAATCGGAATTGCTTCGTTTGTATTTATTATGTTATTTGTTAAAAGTGAGCTATCCTACGATAATTATCATAAAAATGGTGACAGGATTTATCGAGTATCTGGTATTTATGACCAGGGTGGAGATAAAAGAAATCGTAGTGCAGAAACAACATATATGATGAAGGACTGGTTTGATACTTCTTTCCCCGATGTTGAAAGAACTGTCAGACTTTTTTTCCGGGGAGGATTAGTGAAATATGGTGATAAGAAATTCGATGAAGATAAGCTGATATTTGCAGATCCGGACTTTTTCAAGATGTTCAGCTTTAAAATAGTTGATGGCAATAAAGATAATCCAATATCCGGTCCGTCATCGATGGTAATAAGCAAATCAACAGCAAACAAATATTTTGGAAATGAGAACCCTGTTGGAAAAGTACTTGAAGTAAATGATACACCTGTCAAAGTTTCCGGTGTTATGGAGGATATTCCTGAAAACAGCCATTTCCATGGCGATTTTGTTATTTCTATGAAAACCATAGAACCTACTTTCCCTAAATGGGTACTTACAAATCCAACCGGTACAAGCCATTTTACTTACATCGAATTAAAAAAAGATGTAAAACCTTCGGCAATTGAAAAAGAACTTTCAGAATATATATCTAATCAATTCAATAAAAGATTTGCGAAAGATAGAACTTATTTCCTGCAACCGATTAGTGATATACATCTTCATTCAAATTTAAGTAATGAAATTGAACCAAACGGTGACATACTTTATGTTTATTTACTGGCAGCAGTTGCATTAATTATATTGTTAATGTCCTGTATAAATTATATGAATTTAAGCATTGCAGGATCTGCCGGACGTTCTGCGGAAATAGGTATTAGAAAAGTTGTCGGCGCTAAGAGGCGTCAGCTAATTTTGCAATTCCTGGGGGAATCAGTAATCCTTTCAATCATTGCATTAATTTTATCAATAGTTATTGTTGAGCTGGGATTACCATTTTTTAATTCGCTAACCGGCAAATCTATTCAATCATCTGTTTTTAATAATTTAACATTCTTAGGTGGATTATTTCTGCTTTCAATAATTGTCGGAGTGATTGCCGGAAGTTATCCAGCTTTGTTACTTTCTAAATTAAAATCGATACAAAGTTTAAAAGGAATATTCCTTAATCCCGGGGGAGATTCAAAAAGACTTAGAAAGATTTTAATTACAGTTCAATTTGCGGCCTCAACTGCATTTATGGTCAGCACATTTGTTATTTATAACCAGTTAACTTTTATGCAGAATAAAAAACTTGGTATAAATCCGGATCAGGTTATGATCGTTCCACTTCAGACAAAAAAGGCAGGTACACAATTTGATAAAATTCGCGACAGACTTTTACAAAATCATAACATTAAATCAGTGGCCGGAAGTAATAACAGGTTAACAGACAGGGTAGGAAACTGGAGAGAATATGAACTTGAAGGAAGGGACAAAGCAATTGTGATACCAACAATTGTTGTGACTTATGATTTCTTTAAAACACTCGATGCAAAAATTAAAGAGGGAAGAGATTTTGACAGAAAATTCAGGACTGATTCAACTAATGCATACATACTTAATGAAGCTGCAGTTAAATTTCTTAATCTAAAAAATCCTGTTGGTACATCAATTGAGGGTAGAATATTTACAGGAAGTGTGTGGGATAATAAATATGCCAATATTATAGGTGTAGTTAAAGATTTTAATATGGCTTCCTTAAAAGAAGAGATTCAGCCAACAGTATTTTCATTAAGTACGTCAAAGACAACTCCGATTCGGTACCTGGCAATTAAATGTAGCAGCCGGGATATAGCTTCAACGATTCAATTTATAGAAAGTACATGGAATAATATTTTTCCTGAAAGGAACTTGCAATACACATTTATGGATGAGGAGATTCATCAATTTTATTTAAAAGAAGAACAATTCCTGCAGATATTTCTTTCATTTGCATTCCTTGCAATATTTATCGCCTGTATTGGATTATTAGGAATTTCAGCCTACTCGGCAAAGGAAAGGACAAAAGAAATAGGGATAAGAAAAGTACTAGGAGCTTCAACACCCGGCATTATGAAATTGTTTACCGGGAATTTTATAAAATCAGTATTGATTGCTAATATTCTGGCATTCCCACTAGCATATTATGTCATGAACAAGTGGCTGGAGAATTTTGCTTATCGTATAAATATAGGTTGGTGGATATTTGTCCTTTCTGGTGTATTAACATTAATAATAGCCCTTGCTACTGTGAGTTACCAGGCAATTAAAGTGGCAACTGGTAATCCGGTTGAGGCAATAAAATATGAATA
>CAZQQD010000042.1:0-2801 GCA_964595355.1 uncultured Ignavibacteriaceae bacterium
ATGTTCAGACTTTAGCAATTCAAAAGAATGTTTAACAATGTTGGGGTGTAAAATATCTAACAACCAAGTAAATTTCGTATTTGGTTCCTTTTCTTGCATTTGTTCTTTTACTACTGATGTTTCTTTCATCCGCTTTTCTACTTTGGTTAAAAATTCAGCAGCTTTCTTTATTTGCATCTCAGTTTTTAAACGACCACGTTCCATAAAACCTTCAACTGCTATTTTACAAGATTTCCATCTAGGAAATACTATTTCGCCTTGTAGATCTTCTATCTCTTCATCAATTTTGTAAATTTCATATGCTTTTTCTGCAAACTCTTCTTCGATTCCACAGTTATAACAACTATTAAGACTTGCCAAAGTAAGTACATCAAAAGAAAAAAATGTATTAGGAGATTGATCGTATTCCTCTCTTAATTTACTAAATAAGACCGCACTTCTTATTTTTAATTCATTGATTTTATAATCCATTTAAATCCTTAAACGCTGAAACCTAACTATTACATGTACTGCACTTCTTGATTATATTATTTGCATGTAATGCTGCAAAATCTGCATAAATATCATGCATTAATCAAGAGGACTTTTTACAGTAATACCACGGTCCAATTCTGCATATATGAATACTTGAAAGTATAAGGGGAAACTCTTTTTGACGGCCCGGCTTGATCCCCTTATTTTTAACAAAAATAACTAATATTTTATAAAATTGTCAAGAACAATTCAAATAATTTATTTTTGGAATGGCATGATATAAAAACGAAACTCTTCTTAAGCCTGGAATGCAGATTATTTGATGGGTGGGGTAATAATTCTCCACCCATCCGGTAGTCTAAGTGCTGTGTATGCTTTTGGTCTATTAGTGAATTAAACTATTGTAATATTGCAGCTCCATACTTAGGGAGTTGCAGCTTGCAAACACTATCTTTCACTTTAATCTTTTTACCTGTTAGCAAATCTGTTAACACGTTGCTTTGTGTTGAATATTTGCTTAAATCCAGGTTCAGATCAGAGCCTTCAGATTTATTATTAATAACTATAAAGAAAGTTTTTCCATCGAGAGTTCTGCTGTAGCCAAGTATTTTATTTGTATTATCTATCAAGAAGAATTTCAAATCTCCCAGGGAAAGAACTTTATTATTATCTCTCAGGTGAATTAATTTTTTGTACCAGTTAAAAAGATCAGAATCAAATTTTACAGGATCCGCAGGTCTTGGTCGCCCAAGCGGATCAACAGATTCCGTTTCATATTTTAATCCTTTCCAGACCATCGGTTTCCGACAGTCAGGATCATCACCGCCCCACATACCTGCTTCGTCCCCGTAATAAACCATTGGTGCTCCCGGCATTGTCATTTGAATTGCAACTGCCAGTTTCTGTTTCATTATTTCAGTTTTGTTCGGTTTCCTTTCACTGTAGTTTTTGTTGTCTTTTGCACTTGCCATATGGTCAAACCACCTGTCGGGATTAACAATCTGAGATGCAAACCGGTCAACATCGTGACTATCGAGTAAATTTTGTAATGCATAGAGATTATCTTTATCGTAGTCTTTCTCAAGCACCCGGATACTATCTACGAACGCCTCAGGGGTAATTTGTTCTTTTTTATCGGCAATAAATTTTTTGATGGCTCTCGCAAATTTATAATTCATTATACCATCAAAAGAATCACCCTGTAGCCACGGAGAAGCATTAAACATCACGTTATGCTGCCAGTCTTCCCACCATATCTCACCGGTTATATATCCTTCAGGGTTTTCTTCTTTTACCCATCCCCTGAAAAGCTTCCAGAATTTTATCGGAACTTTTTCAGCAACATCAAGTCTCCAGCCGTCAATTCCGTCTGATGGGTCTCCATCGCCATTCGGATCCATCCAGCGTTTTACTATTGCGTGAACGTGTTCACCAAAATCTTTCTCTAATCCATATACAGAATCTTTTTTTATTTCGGGCAGATCTTTAACTCCGTTCCATCCTTCATATTCAAATTCGTTTTGTGGTGTATTAGGGTCATCCCACGATTTAATTTTAAACCAGTTTTTATATTTTGAATTCTGCTGGTTTTTAACGACATCTTTAAAGGCCCAAAATGTGGTACCAACGTGATTAAAAACACCATCAATAATTACTTTAAAACCCATTTGATGAGCTTTACGGATTAACTTCAAAAACAGACTATCCGCTGCTGTCCATTTCCAGGTTGCAGGATTGCCGGGGTCTTCACTTGCCCAGATTTTTTCATCCTCTTTTGGGTCAGGTCCGAAGTTATTGTCTATATGGTGATACATACTTGCATCATATTTATGATGTGAAGGTGATTCAAAAAGAGGGGTGAAATATATTGCAGTGACTCCAAGCTCTTTTATATAATTAAGATGATCGATAACTCCCTGCAGGTCACCTCCGTATCTTCTTACCCCGGTGTTCCAATAAAAATCGTGACCGTCTGCTTTTTCCCAGGGCTGTAATTTAAACCAATCTGATGTCCATGGGGAAGTCTGCCATCCATCCGGGGTATAATAAGGCCAGGCACCTTCCATATCGTGAGGGGTTGGGTCATTTGATTTATCTCCGTTTGCAAATCGTTCGGGAAATATCTGGTACCATACTGCAGTTTTTGCCCATTCGGGAACTCGCTGAGAATCTTTTGATGAAAGTATGCCGCCTGAAAATCCAAAACTAAACAATGAAATTGCGATTAAAGAAATTATCTTCTTCATAAAAATATCCATGTTAAATGTTTTTGAAATTTGGGACCTGTTATCTTTCCAGATTAAAAATTCTATAACCGATTCCTTTTA
>CAZQQD010000042.1:2901-26071 GCA_964595355.1 uncultured Ignavibacteriaceae bacterium
CATAAAACGATCCTTATCCTGGCTGTCCATTATATTTCCCATAAAATTATTGTAGCCAAAAATTTGTAATCCTTTTTTAATTTCTTTATCAAGTTGACTGAATGAAGCATTTTGAGTTAAAAATGTCGGAATTGCAACATCATACAAATTGAAATTAAATTGAGCCGGGAGCTGTCCATTATTTACATATGACTTCACCAGATCATAACTTCCAAAAGTTTCACCCATTTGAAAAACGAATTTGTGCTCAGGAATTTCAACTTCTTTTTCCAGCTTTCTGTCTAATGCTCTCCAGAAATTATTCGGGATATGTTTTACTGCATCCTGTCGGAATCCGTCCGCACCGGTTTGTTTAAGCCACCAGATGCTATCATCCGTTACTGCTTTAACGGCTGCTTTCGAATCAATAAAATCGAATGTTGGCATAAACGGTTCAAACCACGTTGTCAGGCGGTATTCATCCCATATCCTTAAATTTAGTCTTCCGTCCGGTAACTTTAGATGACCGAACCAGTCGCGATGATTTTTAAAATATGGATGCTCCTTATGGACGTGATGAGCAACTATATCAAGCAAAATTTTAACGTTATGCTCATGGGCTGTTTTGACAAGCTCTTTGAGTTTAGCCATAGTTCCGAATTCTTCTTCGACGGATCTTGGTTTAATAGGCCAGTAACCATGATAACCGGAAAACCATCTATGAGGTTTTGGAAACTCTCTGAAGGCGTGATTTGTATTATCATACACCGGTGAAATCCAAAGTGTAGTAATTCCCAGTGAATCGAAATAGCCTTCTTTAAATTTATTGATTATACCCTGGAAATCACCACCCATATAATTTGCTTTATCAAATAATGAATCCTGTTTTATCGGCTTGTTAATAGATTTATCTCCATCGTTAAACCTATCAATTAAAGCCGAATAAATTATTGCGTCATGCCAGGTAAAATATTTATTATTGCTTCCGGCGGGTTTACCGTTAAATAGGATTATGTTCTGTATGTTGGTTGACTGTCCACTTTGGGTGATGGCAACTCGTAAAGTTTTTTCACCTTTTAATTCTTTTACCGGCAAAGTAACTGTAACTGTATCACCGGAGATGTTTATATAATCCTTCGATATAGAATTGTTATCCAGCAAGGCTATTAAATTTTGATCGGATATTTTTTCATTTGTTTCCTGATTTTCATAGACAAATGAAAACTCACTTTCATTATTCGAATATCCACTTCTCAAAATATAAAGGAACGGTTGGGTTTTATATTTTGGATCGATCGTTAAAACGGAATTATAATCTCCCATTCCATTAGGAATTTTGTCCGGGTTTCCCGGATCAACTAACTCGGCACTGTCGGCAAAAAATTTGTATTGGTACCTGCCCGGTTCGAGGGGAATAGATATATCATATTCTCCGTTCTTTTCTTTCATTTGAAGATCTGAACGGTTCCAGCTATTAAAACTCCCGAAAAGGAAAACCTTGTTGTATTTTTTGTCGGGTTTAAATTTGAATTTCACCATCTGTTGGTTCATTACCCTTAGCGGAATAACATAAGATTGCTTATTAAAGGTAAAACTATTCAGGAATAATCCTTCGGCTTCCGGTTTGGGTGTAAAAATGAGTTTAGACTTATCGAAATTAAATTTTACATCAATTGCAGGATTATTCGTAAGTGTCAGGTCCGTATATTTGTCAGCGTAAAACATATCTGATATTAAAACGGAATCACTTCTGCCGGCGACTAAGTTGACAGGTTCAATCAGATCATTAATTTTTTGAGCCTGTATGTTTGCCGTTAAGGTTATTGCAAGTAGTAGGCAGAAGGGAAAAATTTTGATGAAATTTTTTAATTGCATAAATTGCTCCTAAACTGAGGGAAAACAATAAGTTATTCTAATTTAAGTAATTAATAGAATTAAATATATCATCCAAATAGGTAGTTTTATTGGTCTAATACGTTGAATGAGCTGCTAAATTTGCCTGTTTTCAGCTCTTTTGACAACGCTGAAATATGCTCAATTCTGTCTAAAGCGAAAGCCAAAATAAACAGATTTTCCTTTTGGTTGGGCATATTAAAACGGTGAAAATAAGGTTCATTGTAGATGCATTAAAAAGGTACCGCCATATTTATTGCGATGGGCTCTGTTTTAATATAAATTAGTATATTCTTGTCCTTGCAATATAGCATTTTAGATTAACAAGGAATCAGCAGGTAAAATTTGTTTCATAGAATAAAATCACTTCCGGCTTTTTTTATAATATTATTAACTTTGACTAATATTTCCTGTAAAGAGGATGTTACCGGACCTTTTGTATCTGAAGACGAAGTCATCGGAACGTGGAAACTAACAAAGATATTTGCTTCATATTCCACCGGTGTACAGGAACTAACTCCTGAAGAAGAAAATATTGCATTCACTATTACATTGAACAGCGATAAAACTTATCAACGGAATCAAGACTATAATGGGGATATAGTAAATGACAGTGGTACATGGAGCCTGTCAAATGGAATATTAAGATTAACTGCTGAATCCGGTTCAATAACGTTTCCAATTAAAGTAAACGGAGGCAAATTACAGGTAGCTACAAATCTGCCTGATCCTGACAGCGGGTTATTGGTGCCGGTGACACTTGAATTTACTCAACAATAGTAAATAGCCTACAATATATTCTTAATAAAATTTTGTTCTGATTTTAGAAACCTTTAGTCTTCAAACTTCAACCAAAAAATAAACTATGGATTTAGGATAATGGATTTTTATGTGTTAATTTTTAAAGTAGAAAACAATGATTATTGTTTTTTTAATTGACCATAAATCAAAAATTGAATAAAGACAGTTAAATCAAAGTGTCAAAATTTACAATCTTTCAAGGGAGGATTGTCTTTAGCGGACTCCTTCTGCTGGCTTTGTCAGGGGTCATTAATGGTCAAGGATTTGAATTTAACGGCCAGGTTTCCGGTTGGGGGAATGAAATAAGATTTCACAATAATTGGAACGGAAATTTCGGTGTTCGCTATCTTCCTCACTTAAATTACAGCATTTCACTGAATGAAAATGATGTATTAAACTCTGAATTAATATTTAATTCATACTATGAAACGGATTTTAGGTTAGAAAACCATGACTTTAAGACTTACCGGGCAATCCTGCGCTATTCCTCTGCACAGTCTGAAATTCAATTGGGACTTCAAAAAATAGACTTCGGCCCTGCACGGCTTTTACGTTCATTAATGTGGTTTGACAGAGTTGATCCGAGAGATCCACTTAACCTGACCGATGGAGTTTACGCACTGCGATATAAATATATTTTTTTGAATAATTCCACGTTATGGTTCTGGTGTCTTTTTGGCAACACAAAAAATACTGGTTATGAAATATTACCGACCACTAAAAATACCCCGGAATTTGGTGGACGCATACAATTACCTGCACTCTCAGGTGAGGTTGCTGCTACATTTCATACGAGGAAGGTTGATGCAATGTTATATAATTACAGGGAAAACCGTTATGCCATGGACGGGCGCTGGGATGCCGGAATCGGTTTATGGTTTGAGTCGGTTTTTCAACAGAGCGTTTCTGACCTTGTAGCTTATAAATGGAATAGAATGACCACATTAGGGGCAGATTATACAATCCCGGAGGGCAATGGGATTTATGTAATGGCAGAGCATATGAATATAACTTTTTCACGATCAATTTTGGAAACAGATCAAAGCTGGAATATATCTGCTATGATGATAACATATTCTCCGGATGTTCTTGATAATTTAACTCTGCAGGAATATTATGACTGGCGCAAAAAAAACATTTATCATTATTTCCAGGTTAAAAGAACCTACGATAACTTCATTATTAATTTATCTCTTTTCCGCTACCCGGAAAATGGCTCAACCGTTTTTTTGAATGGAAAATCTTCAATGCTTTCAGGTTATGGCCTGCAGCTAATGCTTATCTACAATTATTAAACTGGTACAAAAGGAAAAATCATATGAATAATCCCAACATTATAAAAATTAATAACCTCATTAAAGATTACCCGATGGGGAAAAAATTTTTCAGAGCTTTAAGCGAGATCAATCTTTCTGTAAATACGGGAGAATTCTGTGGAATTGTCGGACCGAGCGGTTCGGGGAAAACAACCTTATTAAATATAGTCGGTGCTTTGGATAATCCAACGGGGGGCGATGCTGTAGTTATGGAAAGAAACGTTAAGCGACTGGATCATAAAGAGGCAGCACAATTAAGGAATGAATCAATAGGATTTATTTTCCAGACATACAATCTTTTACCGGTATACACTGTTTTTGAAAATGTCGAGTTCCCTCTTTTGCTTTTGAAGAAAGATAAACAGGAAAGAAAAGAGCTTGTTATGCGTGCGCTGGAATGGGTCGGCATTTCCGATAAAGCTGATTCAAGACCAAGTCAGTTATCAGGGGGTGAAAGCCAAAGAGTAGCGGTCGCTAGAGCAATGGTGAAATCGCCTAAAATAGTTATTGCCGACGAACCTACTGCAAATCTTGATGCCGCAAATTCCCATAACATTCTTCAAACGATGCAGAGGTTAAATGATGAATTGAAAACGACATTTCTTTTTGCAACACACGACGAAAAGGTTATTGGATACCTGCATCGGAAAGTAGTGCTCAATGACGGCAAAATAGTTGATGATGCCATAATTAATTAAGAACCTGTTAAAAAATGTTTTTGCTAAAATTAGCTTTCAAAAATATTACGCATTCAGGATTAAGGGCATGGCTCAATATCATCGCGCTCTCATTTGCATTCGTAGCGATAGTCCTTACAGAAGGTTTGTATGACGGTCTTTCAGAGCAGGTTAGAGATGCAGAGATTGATTCAAATGTTGGAGGAGGACAGTTCTGGCAAAAGAATTTTGATCCCTATGATCCGTTCTCATACGAGAAGTCTCATGCAGTAATTCCGGCTGATCTTAAGAAGGATATTGATAACGGTAATGCAACTCCTCTACTAATTGTTTCAGGAGCAATATTTCCGGAACATCATATACAATCCGTTAGATTGAACGGAATAGATCCTGATCAAAATGTAATAAACCTTCCGGCTTCAATCCTGAAAGAGTCCGGTAACATAAATTCCATTCCGGGATTCATAGGCTCGAGAATGTCAAAGAGCACAGGCCTAAAAGCAGGTGATTATGTTAGTGCGAGATGGCGCAACAACAAAGGAACTTTTGATGCCGGAGACATCAGGATAAACAAGGTAATTGATATAGTTGCACCTTTAAATGACAGGAACCAGATCTGGATTCCGATTGAGAAACTTCGTGATATGATGCAGACTCCCGATGAAGCAACCTTAATAATATTAAAAAAGAATGCTCGTAAAATTTATACTAACAGCACTGACTGGGTTTTTAAAGGTCAGGATTTCCTTCTCAAGGACCTTAATGAAAATATAGAGAGGAAAAGAATATATTCTACGTTTTTCTATATAGTTTTAACCGGTATAGCACTGCTTGCTGTATTCGATGCACAGGTTCTCTCAATTTTTAAAAGAAAAAAGGAAATCGGAATCCTGATTGCTCTTGGAATGACTAATTGGAATGTTAATTTTTTATTTATTATCGAAGGATGTATGATCGGGTTATTTTCTCTTTTTGCCGGGGTTCTATATGGGTTGCCTCTTTTATATTACCTGGCCAAAGAGGGGATAGTACTTCCTTTAATGGTTCAGCAGTCACAGTTTGCAATAGGCTTAACTCTTTATCCCAAATACGGGTTTAATCTTTTTATTATGACAGGTGTGATCCTTTTTATATCTGTTATAATTGTCAGCTTTCTGCCGACACGCAGAATAACAAAATTAAGTCCGACAGACGCTCTTAGGGGGAAATGATAATGCTAAAATTTTTAATTAAAGGTATGATAAGAGATCGTCACAGAAGTTTGTTTCCCGTAATTGTCGTTGCTTTCGGGGTTTTATTAACTACGGTTGTTTATTCTTTTATTAATGGGCAGATTAATGAACTTGTTCATTCAAATGCCGTAATGGATACCGGGCATCTCAAAGTAATGACGCGATCATATTATAAATTAGCAAGTCAAATGCCGAATGATCTAGGTCTTACTGGAGTAGGAAAACTTTTGGACTCTTTGAACAATGAATATCCCGGTTATGACTGGACACCGAGAATAAAATTTACAGGCTTACTAGATGTGCCGGATGAAAATCGCGAAACAAAAGCACAGTACCGTGTGTTTGGATTGGCTGTTGACCTATTCAATAAGGATTCCAGGGAAGCTGGTAGGCTTAATTTAGGTAAAGCAATTGTAAGAGGTAAAGTACCTGGAAAAAGCAGGGAGATATTAATAAGTGAAGCGCTCGCAGAAAAAATGGATACAGACATTGGAGATCCTGTTACTTTCCTTACAACAAATTCAGGCGGTTCTATAGCAGTTCAGAATTTTATTATTTCAGGTACGATAAGGTTTGGCATAGCGGCGATGGATCGAGGCGCAATTATTACGGATATCTCAGACATGCAATACACTCTTGAAATGTCAGACGGTGCGGGAGTGATCTTAGGTTTTAATAAAAATAATTTCTATCTGCCAGAAGAAGCTGAAAGAATTAAAAATAATTTTAACAGTAAGTTTATCAATTCGGACGATAAGTATTCTCCTGTTATGCTAACACTTGAGGACCAAAATGGGTTGAAAGAATATCTTCAATATGTTAATGCTGTCGGATTGATAATTGTAGGAATATTTTTATTTGCTATGTCAATCGTTTTATTGAACGCCGGACTTATGTCCGGTATCAGGCGCTACGGCGAAGTTGGAGTAAGGCTGGCACTAGGAGAAGCAAAGGGTCGAGTCTATAAAACGCTTTTATATGAATCGGTATTTATCGGAATTATTGGTTCTGTAATTGGCATTGCTGCAGGATTGGCAGTATCTTATTACATGCAGAAAGTTGGAATAGACATAAGTGAAACACTGAGAAATTCAACTGCTTTAATGCCGAATCTTATAAGGGCAAAAATCGACACTACGAGTTTTTATATTGGTTTTATTCCCGGTTTGCTGGCAACTATAATTGGTACGGCATTTTCCGGGATGCAAATCTTTAAAAGACAAACTGCATCTCTGTTCAAGGAACTGGAAGTATGAAAAAAATTCTAAGCGTTATTATAATTATGTTGGCTTTTAATATAAGCACCTATTCACAGGAACTTTCCGGCGCGGAAGTTTTGAAACGTGTAGATAAAAATCTTTTCCTGGATAAAGCCTTAAGTTTTACTTCAATGGTTATTTATGGCAGAACAGGTACCCGTTCTGTGAAATCCAAAATCTGGATTGAAGGAAAAGATAAATCTTTTGTAGAATATACAGACCCTCCCCGTGAAAAAGGGAAGAAAATGCTGAAGTTAAAAGATCACGTATGGATATATTTCACTGAGCCAACAGATCGAATAATTGCGATATCGGGACATTTATTAAGGCAGTCGGTAATGGGTTCTGATCTCTCTTATGAAGATATAACTGAAAACAGAAAACTGATAGATATGTATAATGCCAAAATAACAGGTTCAGAAAAAATTAATGGAAGGGATTGTTATGTTCTTGACCTGACAGGAAAGCTGGAGGACATTACATATTTCAGAAGAAAACTCTGGGTCGATAAAGAAAGATGGGTTCCGTTAAAAGAAGAGAGGTATGCTGAAAGCGGCAAAGCATTAAAGAGAGCCGAAGTCCTCCAAGTGTTTAAATCAGAAAACCGCTGGTATCCTAAAAAGATCCTTTACCACGATTTGTTACAGAATGGAAATGGAACTGAATATACAATTGATTCTGTCATTTTTCACGCCGATATACCGGAGGCGATGTTTACCAAGGCTGCGCTAAAAAAATAAAAAAGCCGGCAGAAAGTGGATTGAATATTCAAACTAACCACCGGCTAATTACAATAGTTATGTCCCTAATAGATTAACTACCTCAGTTAATAAATACGGAATAACCTACGCTGAAAGCGAAGTTATTAAAGCCTGTCCTTCCGGTTGATCCTGAGGGACTTATATCAATAACCATGTAGGAAACTCCAAAGCTGGCTGCCCCGTTTTGTCCTACCATCAGTTTGATTCCCCCCTTACCGCCATAGCTCAAGCCACTATTGCTACCTGTTCCAAAATCAACAGATGTATAACCTAAGAGTCCTTCTATATAAGGAAATACATTGCTGTTTGTGTTAAATGAATAACCAGGTACAGCAAATATTCCGTAAAATTTGGTATCATTTGCTGAAAATGCGGGGTTTAAAATATTAATGCTCGGAGCGAATCCAACAGAGAAGTTATCAACAAAAAAATAGCTTACGTACGGCATGAACTGAAAGAGTGTTGTTGATTCACTGGCAGAGGTACCGTTGACTACCTGAGTAGTGCTGGAATAAGAAGCTGTACCACCTAACTCAACCGTACCCTGTTTGGCGTACTGAGCATTAGCAGTGCAGGAAGCGAGGAATAATACCATAAGAATTATTGTAAAAAGAGCAAAAACTTTTTTCATAATCTCCCTCATATTTTTAATAAATATTTATAAAGAAACTACCCCGAATAAGATATTCACGCAGGAAATGTATTCAATAAAGTTAATAAAATCAACAGGTTATGGAAACGAGCCTAACAAAGTTCCGGATTTAGGGACTTAAAAAGCTGTGAAAAACTTACAATTTTACATAATAATAGGCTTAAAATTTTTATATCACAATAGAAGTTCAAAAAAGGAGTAAAACAAAAGAAGAGTAGCCAACGAATTTTTATGTACTGAAAAGATAAACCTTGGTTAAAAGCAGGTGATTTTTGTGTGGAAAGGGAGGGATTAACTTCGTTGATCCCTCGGAGGAGGTCGTCAAAAATAAAAATGCTACAATCGCTTCGCTCTTGTTTCTTTTTCATTTTACTTCGTTCATGAATATAAATTTTCGACGCTCGTAAAATAAAAAAGTCCTGCAAAAAGCAGGACTTTTTGCTGCTGCGGAGAGACAGGGATTCGAACCCTGGGTGGTAACAAGTACCACACTGGTTTTCGAGACCAGCCTATTCAACCACTCTAGCATCTCTCCAGTTAAAGCTTACTAACAACAATTCAACGGTTTTTCCCGAAGAGACTCCTTTGGAGCGAGATCGCCCCGTTTCCCGCGAAGCGGGACAAGTAACCTTTATCCCACATTGTGGGACTTACCCCGATACACGGGGACTCCGTCATCTCTCCATCTTATTAAAATTGGTAATATTGTTTAAGACAGACAATTATAATAAGAAACCAAACTTATTAAATTATTCTCATAATAGAAATAATTTCCGTGATCAATCATCTTAGAGAAATAACTCTTATGTTGATGTGATTTTTGTTAAAAGAGCTTGAAATATTTATATTTAAGGACTTCAATAAGGAGAGGTGCAAGAGTGGTTTAATTGGCTACCCTGGAAAGGTAGTGTATCCGCAAGGGTACCGTGGGTTCGAATCCCACCCTCTCCGCAGGTAATGGAATCATTACCCCTTATGAATTACCCTTCAGTTTTTTGAGATAACGTCTGAATTCCAGCAGGAAGGAGCTTCTATGAAGGAGCTTTTTAATTTTGCTTAAATTTTCTTTTGCAATTGTTTCGCCTGCAGCTATTATTTCTTCTGCCTGCTCAAAATTAGTCCAGGAAAGTTGTTTTACCTTTGGGCGTATAACCAGGTCAGCTTCTTTTAACCTTGTTATTGAAAGATGGTGAGATGTAATGTCTTCTGTCCTGTAAAGAATATCAAAAATATTTTTAGGATGTTTAATGACTTTTAAAGAGCGTGTAACATCGATTCCAAGAACCCTGTCAGCCCCGATTTCCCTTACTTTGCCTGCAGGCACACTCTCTGATGCACTTCCGTCTACAAGAAAATAACTATTATACTTAACAGGAGGAAAAATACCCGGGATAGCTGAACTTGCCCTAATTACATCTCTTAAACTTCCTTTTGTGAAATTAATTTCTTCTCCCGAATTCAAATCAGTAGCAATTGCAGAAAAGTTTAATTTCAGGTTCTCAATCTTTACGTCCGGAATCTTTTCATATATTTCTTTTGTTTCAGGATCGTCGAAATAAGAAAGGCTGTTTAATGTTCTTAATGCCTGAAAACGGGTTTCTATATAATCAAAAAACTGTTCGAAATAATTCTTAGCACGTTTCTTTTCATCTTCATTTAACTTATTGATTCCCAGATTTATAAATTTAGGATCTACAATTGCATTGAGTAAAAAATCTTCAACCTGTTTTGCATTACCATAATAAGCATATAAGCCGCCGACAATGGCTCCCATACTGCATCCTGTTATGGAATTTATTTTTATTCCTTCGGAATCAAGTACTTTGAGAACACCTATGTGAGCCAATCCTCTCGCACCACCACCACCGAGCGCTAATCCTAATTTATACATACTAAATCCTTTCAGGAATTCCTGAATTTAACAAAAGATGAGTGACATTATTATTTTTCATTCAGAGTCGAAAAAGGACATAAAGATGTTCATAAATATTAACTTTATCTTACAAGGTTATATCCTCCGGGGATACCGTTTTTCGAAAGTACTATTTGCCACAATTGATTGTGCCTGGCTCTGAATGAACCGGCCGAGGAAAGTAGAAAATATTTCCACATCCTGTAGAACCGTTCATCGTATTTATTTTTTATTTTGTTCCAGTTTTTTTTGAAATTCTTATACCATGCCATAAGAGTTTTATCGTAATCTGCTCCGAAGTTGTGCCAGTCTTCCATCACAAACAAGCCTTCTATAGCTTTCCCTAACTGAGCGACCGAAGGAAGCATACCGTTCGGGAAAATATATTTATGGGTCCACGCATCTATGGCTTTAACTGAACGGATTTCGCCGATTGTATGAAGCAAAAACAATCCGTCATCTTTCAAACACCTGTTGGCTACCTCGAAATACTTCCTGTAATTTTTATATCCAACGTGTTCAATCATCCCAACGCTCACAATCCTGTCAAATTTTTCATTTAAGTCCCGATAATCCATTAGTCGAAATTCAACAGGTAGACGTTTACAGAGCTTTTTTCCCAGCTCAACCTGGTTTTCTGAAACAGTGATACCGACAGTTTTAACATTATATTTTTCAGCAGCATATTTTCCGAATGCTCCCCAGCCACAGCCAATGTCGAGGACTTTCATCCCTCGCTTAAGGTGTAATTTTCTGCAAATCAGTTTTAATTTATTTTCCTGCGCCTGGTTCAGTGTTGATGCATTTTTCCAGTAAGCGCAACTGTAATTCATTCTTTTATCGAGCATATTTCGAAAGAGATCATTGCCGAGATCGTAATGCCTTTGTCCTATTTGGAAGGCCCTGCGCCGTGCCTGCATATTTATCAGGTAGAAACCGGCAAGCCGGAGCGCAACTTTATAATTCCTTCTTAATTTTTGCTGAAGGTCCGCCCTCACTAATCTGAATATTAGTTCGTCGATACTTTCTGACTCCCACCATCCATCCATATATGATTCACCAACGCCCAGTTCCACCTCAGAAACAGCTCTTTTATAAAACCTTTCATCCAGAACCTGGATATCCCACTTCTTTGGCCCATTAATTTTTACACCGGCCAGATCCAGAACTGTTTCAGCTATTTCTTGATAACGTGATTCCATAACTTCTCCTAAATTATTACATCAATTATTATCCTTTTTAAATTTTTCTATGAATGGAGTTATAAGATCAATCGGAACAGGGAAGAGTATCGTTGAATTTTTATCCGATGAGATTTCAGTTAAAGTTTGCAGAAATCTCAGTTGAATTGCAGTCGGATATTTTTGTAAGATGCCTGCAGCATTGGATAATTTCTCGCTCGCCTGGAATTCGCCTTCAGCGTGAATTATTTTAGCGCGTCTTTCTCTCTCGGCCTGTGCCTGTATTGCGATTGCCCTCTGCATTTCAATCGGTAGATCAACATCTTTAACCTCCACAGCAGTTACTTTTATTCCCCAGGGCTCGGTTCTGTCATCAATAATTTTCTGAAGCTCATGGTTAATTTTATCGCGTTCCGCTAAAAGCTCATCAAGCTGTGATTGTCCTAATACGCTTCGCAATGTGGTTTGAGCAATCTGGGATGTTGCGGATAAATAATCTGCAACTTCAACGACTGCCTTTTCAGCCTGTACTATTCTGAAATATACGACCGCATTGACTTTTAGCGAAACATTATCTTTTGTGATGATATCCTGCTGTGGTACGTCCATTACTACAATTCGCAGACTTATTTTTACCATTCTATCGACAATAGGAATTAAAAAGATAATGCCGGGTCCCTTTGTTCGAATAACTCTGCCCAGTCTGAAGATTACCCCCCTTTCATATTCCCTGAGTATTTTTATTGCGCTTGAAAGTATGAAAATAGCGAATATGATAATTATAATAATGTAAACCGGAAATTCCTGCATAATGCCCTCCACTGTTTAAATTCTTTCTATTCTTTCTTTTTGATTTGAAGTTTTAAGTTTGAAATTCCTGTCACAATAATTTTAGTACCTTTCGGAATATTTCCGTCAAGACTTTCAGCATTCCAGATCTCACCGTGAATTTTAATACTGCCCAAGGGCCCAAGATCGGTCATCGCTTCCCCGATTTCATTTATTAATCCTTCCTGTCCCGTTATCGGTTTTTTGCGCTGAGCTTTTATACCGAAACCAATAGCAAGTGTAAAAAATCCAACGGTCAGAATTACAAACAACAATATTATTTTCCAGGAAACTCCCAAGACATCGAATCCCGAATCCGTTTTAATTAACATGATAGAACCCAGGATTAATGAAATAACACCCCCGATAGTTAAGAGTCCGTGACTCACGATTTTTATCTCCATTATAAATAAGATAATTGCGAAGATTATCAGTGCAAGACCTGCATAATTTATTGGTAAGGTCTGCATTGAGTAAAATGCAAGCAATAAACATATTACTCCAACAACGCCGGGAAAGATCAGCCCAGGACTGTACAGTTCGAAAAGCAATCCATAAATTCCCAGCATAAATAATATGTATGCAATGTTGGGATCACTTAAAATGCTAAGCAGCTTTTGTTGAAAGCTCATTTCGAGATAAATTTGTTTTGCATTCTTAGTATCCAGGGTTCCCAAACCTGCTGTCGTTTTAATTTCCCTGCCGTCAATTTTTTGCAGGAGATCTGTCATATCGTTCGCGATCAGATCAATAACTTTATCCTTTAAGGCTTCGGTCTCTGTTATGGAAATGCTTTTCCGGACAGCATCCTCTGCCCATTTCACATTCCTTTTCCTTTTCTCGCTTATTGTTCTTATGAATGCTGCGGCATCGTTGGTTACTTTTTCCGTCATTACGGAATCCATTTGTCCCTGTAGAGTAACAGGATGAGCAGCGCCGATGTTTGTTCCCGGTGCCATTGCAGCTATATGTGCCGAAAGGGTTATAAAAACTCCTGCGGAAGCCGATCTTGAACCGGGCGGAGATACATAAACGACCACCGGGACAGGGGACTGGAGAATATCGGAAACAATTTTGCGGGTCGATTCCAATAAGCCTCCCGGTGTGTTTAACCTGATAACAAGGCATTCTGAATTATTTTTAACAGCCTGTTCAATTCCATAATTGATGTAATCTGAAGCAGCGGGATTTATTGCGCCATTGAGCGTAATTATTAGCACATTTGTGGCGGGGCTATTCAGCGGAAAAGTCAGTATCGAAAGCCAAATGAAAAGAAAAAATAACCTGTACATAAATTTCCCCCGGGGAAATTACTGATTATAACTTATGTAAAAAAAGTAAACATTTCAATTCTTTTCATTTAAAAGCAGCATTTTCATTCAGTACTCATAGAAAAATAATTTGATATTAATAGTCGTTTTAATTAAAATATTACCAATGAATATTCTTTTCAAAAGCAGGAAATACTTCAGCTTTATGTTGTTTCATTGGAGTATCTGCTCAGATGATAAGTTTTAACCAAATCATTTTAGTTGTGCCAGTTAAAATGAAAAAGGGCTCTAAAAAATTCAGTAAATTATTACGACTTATTGCTGTAACATTTCTATTTGTTAATCACTGCAATTTTGGTCAGGCCAATACCAAAGGTTTCCAGGCTTTAAATGAAGATGCGGCCTTCTCCGGTACGATACGTGCTGTCATAGTAGGAATTTCACATTATCACAATATTCCATCGCTCAATTATGCCGACAGGGATGCATTAGCATTCTATCATTACCTTACATCACCTGCAGGTGGAAAAGTAAGCACAGAAAACATTCATATGCTGACTGATTCCGAAGCTACTGCTATACAAATTTTTTCTGCACTTGACTGGCTGGAAGATCAATCAAAGAAGGGTGACATTGCGATATTTTATTTTTCTGGTCACGGTGATGTTGAGAAAAAAACAAATTACCATAACGGATTCCTGCTTGCTTATGATTCGCAGGAGGCGGGTTATATGGCCGGGGGTACCGTTCAAATAATCAACTTGAAAGGATATCTGAACAGTATTGCATCCAGTGGAGTACATGTTATTCTTGTTGCCGATGCATGTCATGCAGGCAAGCTAGTTGGAGGAATTGAAGGTGCTAAGGAAACCGCACTGGCACTTCAGGTGAACTGGAACAACACAATAAATATCCTTTCCTGTCAACCGGGTGAAGTTTCCTACGAAGATAAAAAATGGGAAAACGGTCACGGCGTCTTTACTTATTATCTGCTGAAAGGCCTGAAGGGAATGGCAGATTGGGAAGGGGACAGGAATAATAAAGTTTCATTATCTGAACTTGAGATGTATATTAAAACGAAAGTGAAGAATGATACTAAGGATTATAATCCTGTACAATATCCTGTAGTTGTGGGTAATCCGGGAACTATTGTAGCCAATGTTGATAGCGTTACACTTGCTACAATGCTGAAAGAAGGAGTTCATAAACCTTCCGGCAGGTTAATAGCAATGGAAGTAAGAGGTTTGTCGCAAGCTGATGTGGATACTGTGGCAGCTAAACTCGAAGGTAAGTTTCAAAATTATATTAAAAGCGGTAATCTGATTGCACCTGAAGGATCGGAAGGTTATGGTAATAGTGCCTGGGAAGTTTTTATAAAGTTAAAAAAACACGAAGGGGATAAAACTATTATTAATTCGTTCAAAGACGCCCTTTTATCTTCCTTGCAGGTGAAAGCTCAGAATGTAATTAAGGGAGAGTTGGACGGCACTTATGATTATCATACCAAGCCTGTCTATGTCAGGGATGCTTTTAGAGAGCTTGAACACGCATACAAGCTTGTCGATTCAACATATATTCCTTATAAAAGAATAAAGACACAGTTCCTCTTTTTGAATGCCATTTGTTCATTTGATAGGAACGAGGCAATAAGATATCTGGAAGAGGGGATTAGAATTCAGCCTGATGCCGCATACTTATATGATCAGTTAGGAGAATTTTACATTGACGCAGAGAGGTTTCGTAGTGCTAAAGCTGCTCTTTTGAAAGCGATTGATTTTGCCCCTAAATGGATATATCCGTGGAGCCACTTAGGAGACCTTTTTGTTGGAACCGGCCAATATGATTCTGCTATCGTGTACTATAAAAAGGTAATTGATTTGAAACCCGGTTATGCGCGTGGTTTTAACAAACTTGGTATTGCATACCAGCATTTAAAAAATTACACTGAAGCAATAGAAAATTTTGATAAGGCCTTTACAATTGATACAAATTCTGCCGAAGCTTATTACAACCTTGCTTGTGTTTATTCCATAAATAAAGACGAAGCAAATTGTCTCAAGTACCTGAACAAAACCTTGAATCTTGGTTATAAGGATATTTCACAGTTAACTGATAACCAGTATCTTGATAATGTCAGGAACAGTAAAGGTTTTAAAAAATTGATTGAGAAATATACAAAAAGATACAGGGCTTCAGCACCTATATGATTTTCCGGTAGTGTCTCAGTTTCACTTTAAAAATCAAATCCGAATTGTCATTCTGAATTCATTTCAGAATCTTTGCAGTTCAACAGATCCCGAAATCCCGCTTTGCGGGAGGATGACAGATTGTGAAACTGAGACACTACCGATTTTCCAGGGAGTCAAATATAAAAATATATCCTTATAAACTTTCGTTTTATTTCTTTGGCACGCTTTGAATTATTGATCTCTCAATTGACCAGGTTGTCGGAACTATTGGTGAAGGACCCCTGGTAGCTGCTCCAACATTTCTCAATAAGCTGCTAAGGGGATTGCCTCCTCTGGTTGCTTCTCTTGATCTGACCCCTTTAGAATTAAATACTGTCGGATCAGGAATTGCGTCCGCACTTGTTAACATTATATACGTATCGTATCCAAATGGAGGGACGACCCTGAACAAACTCTTAGGTCCTAATTGAATTTGGGTCGGGAAAGGATATTCATTCGGAGGCATTTTGTTTTCAACGGAGCTAGCTGTTTGAGGAAAGAGCAAAGTGCTGTTGCCGTCTTTATCGATCCCGAATACATATATCCAGCGTGATTCCCTGTCCCAGCTTTTTAACAAAAGGGAATCTAGTTCAAGAGCGAAGCCGTAAATTTCATTTTGATAAAGTTTTCCGTCTCTTGATATTTCTCCGGTTCTGGAATTTTTGACAACGAGTTTATATGGGAAACTTCCGTCGTCTGGCGGTGCATCCAAAGTTAACCAGGCTCTTATCTGTCCCAGCTTGTAGGCAAAATCTATAAGTTTTTGAGGATACCCGTTTGCCGTTTGTGGTGGATATTCAATCCAATCAGTTCTGATAGGTAAAGACGATTTATAAGCTGTATCACTGGTACTTATTCCTGGAATTACATAAGCGTATTCTGTTTTGCCACTGGAAATCCTTCCTGCTAGAATGTAATTGGCTGATTGCGGATCTGATAGAACTACCGTGCTTGCCGGGTCTCCAAGCTTTTGCTTTATATCGTTGTATAATTCTTTTGAGGGAGGAAGGTTTACAAAGAGTTTTGCTTTGCCTTTGATAAGTTTTTCAACTGAAGCTGCTGTAGGTTTGCTCCCGAGCATTTCTGATTTTTTTGTTGAAAGATTTTTTAAATGCCAGATATTGTTTTCATAGTAGATCTCATAATCCGGATCTGTTACTGTGGGATCATCAATCCACGTAATATTCTTTTCTGATTTAAGTTTTAAAAGTTCTGCTGCAGTTGACAGAAGGTCATTCGTGGAAATACCGGATTCGGGCATCCACAGGTAAAGGTTTGCTGAGCCGGATGTAGTCCATTTGTCGATCACGAAAAGATCGCCAGCCTCAATATTACTAATTGAACCCTGTATGACTTCCACTGAGCTCTTGTTAAGCCCTTCGACTGAAGTTACTTTAATTCTTACCGTTGTTGTATCCTTACTTGTTTTTACTTTTTCAAGTTCACATCCTGCAGCTACTCCAAGTGCGTAACCTCCCTGAAGCGTTATTTCTCCTGAAGAATTTTTTAAGATACTTATTACGGTTTTCCCCGGTATTTCGTCTGTATTAATTCCAAGTAAATTTTCTTTTCTTCTTGCATCGGTTCCGGCAATCACGGGTTCCTGCGAACTTCCGTTTGACTGCATTATTGCTTTTACTCTCTTAAAAATAGTTTCAGCAGAAGCGTTTACAGGAGATGATCTTAAAACTTTCAAAATAGCAGCGGTAAAAGCCCCGTGAGGTGTGCCGTTTTCATCCCTGTACTCCTTTGCACTTTGAAAGTCCTGCGCAGCCGATAGGACCAGTACATTCGGATCAGTTTCAGGAATTGGCGCAGGATTCGGGTCAGCCACATCGATCATATCCAGCGGCTGGAGATACCTTGACCTATAAGTTTGTGGCTGATCAATTCCCCTTGCAATCGAACCGCTGTGGCAACTGTCGAAGATCCACGTTTGTATTGCCTTTTTATCGGCAAGTTTTTGAAGCATCCTTGCTATTTCTTTATCGCGAATTTCGCGCAGATCAGTTTCCGTTGTTTTCCATGCATCGGAAGGAACTATGGTCTCATCTCTTTTATCCATTTCGGGGGAAAGGGAATTCTTAACTCTCGATCCGTGACCGGCGTAATAAAAGAAAACCACATCGCCCGGTTTTGTTTCATCTGTAAGTTTTTTTACGGCGGCTAAAATATTAGCTTTTGTAGCTACAGTACCGGTGCTGTCAAGTAATGTTGTAATGTTCTCGTCCTTAAACCCGAAACGCGATTTGATAATATCTTTCATTGATATAGCATCATTTACACATCCCTCAAGATCGAACCAGACTGTCCTTAGAGTCTTAGCCTTCGGGTCCAATGGTTTATACCTGTCTATACCGATAATCAGCGCACGTTTTGTTTGAGCAAAAGGAGTGGAAAGAAAGAGAATGCTCCAAAATATAAACAGGATAAATTTTACTTTGTTTCTCATGCAAGCACCCGTTATTTAATAATTCAGATAAAATTACTTCCTATATTTTTTAACCAGCTTTTTGAATTCGTCTGCGTTTCTAATGTTGTCAAGGTCCTTATCTTCATCAATGTGCTTGAAATCTTTATAACCCAGTACGAGGGATTTTTCAAGATATTCAAAAGCTTTCTTATTATCGCGGGTAATTGAATAATAACAAGCGAGATCGTAATAGCCACCCGGTTTTTTAGGAGCCAATTCAGTTGCTCTTGTCAGGTTTTTAAACGCATTCGGATAATCACCTTTATAAAGATAAGCATATCCTCTGTTCTGGTATCCGGTGGCATCATCAGGGTAATTTTTTATATAAATATTAAAGTTATTTATTGCCTCGTCATATTTCTTTTGTGAGTTATTAATGCTTCCGATATACCAGTTAATAAGGGCATAGTCCGGTTTTATTTCCAGTGTCTTATTCAAATAGTAAAGAGCGCTATCATTCTTAGCCTGTCTCCAGTATATAATTCCTATGTCAGCAATTGAGTAATAATAAGTCGGATCCATTTCTATGGATTTTTTATACGCATCAATGGCTTCAGGGTATTTTCCTAATTTATCATACGAATTAGCCAGGTAGTAATATATCGATTCACTTTTCTTTCCTAATTCAATTTCTTTACTATACATTCCAATTGCATTATCATATTGTTGTGTGTCGTAATAAACCCCGGCAAGATTACCACAGGCAAGGGCATAGTCCGGTTTGAGTTCCAAAGATTTTTTATAATTTTCAATAGCTTTATCATATTCTTTAAGGTTTTTATAAGCTACGCCGAGATTATTATAGGTAAATGCATCTTCCGGATTAAATTCCGCAGATTTGTTATAATTTTCTATTGCCTTATCATACTGCTTCATATTATTATAAATAAAGCCAAGATTATAATATGCATATGAGTATGTGGAATCATATTCTAAAGCCTTTTTATAGTATTCGATAGCTTTTTCATTTTGCCCGAGCTTATCATAAACCAGCCCGAGATTGTTAAAGGCAGCTACATATTTTGGATTTATATCAATAGCTTTTTTATAGTACTTTATTGCATTCTGATAGTCCTCGAGTGCTTTATATGCAATTCCAAGATTATAATAGGCATTGGAATCTTCCGGGTCTATTTCAATAGCTATTCTATAATTATTTATTGCTTTTTCATATTCTTTAAGATTATGATATGCAAGACCAAGGTTATAGTATGCGACCTCATACTTGGGATCTATTTTCACAGCCCTGGTATAATATTCTACGGCATTTTCATATTGCTCGAGCCTGTTATAAAGTAAACCGAGATTATTGCAGGCATTAGCATATTCCGGATTTACTGAAATAGCCTTTTTATAGTTTTCAATAGCCTTTTCATTATCATTTAGTTTTTCATAAACCAAAGCTATATTGTTGTAAGCAAGATGACTTCTGGCATCCAGTTCAATAGCTTTTTTATAGAATCCAAGCGCCTTTTCATATTCCTCTAGTTTATAATAGACTAATGCGAGATTATTGTAGATATCTGAATCAGACTTATTTAACTCCAGTGCTTTATTGTAACTTGCAATTGCTTTATCGTATTGTTTAGTGTCGGCGTAAATAATTCCCATATTATAATATGGTTTTGAATAGACTTTCAGATCGGCTGATTTCTGATAACATACCAATGCCGAATCACTTTGCTCGAGATCGCCGTAAACTATTCCCAGGTTGTTCCACGGGTAGGCCCAGGTTGGAGAGAGTTCTATTGCTTTTCTTAAATTCATTTTTGCTTCATCATACTTTTTTGCGTAGCGATAAGCTAAGCCCAGCTCACACAAAGCATAAGCTGCATCGGGTTGTGTGTTAATACAATCTTTTAAAATTTTGATTTTTGTTTCAGGTTCCTTTTTACTGTAAAGAAGACTTTTCATGAATAAATATCTTGCCTTGATCGGCCTGTAAAGTATATAGTTCGTATCAATCAGGTTATAGGCAATCTCCATTTCGTCAAATGCAGTATACAAATCTATAGAATCGGCCTGGTCTGTTCCTCTTAAGAATGAATTAATTACTATCTGTGATTTATCCTGTAGTGAAGCTATCAGGGAACTTTTCATTGAAGAAGTAACAGCATGCAGGTCTTCCCGTTTCTTTAAAGTTTTATATATATCGTAGGCATTTTTCTCCTCACCGGCCGGTTCAATTAATTTTTTTGTATCCAGCAACAGAGTGAATTTTTTAATCAATCCCTGTGTTGTTGTATCCAGTCTTGTAGTAGTAGATTCATTGCCTCGCATTGCGAGCAATTCATTGCTTGTCGGATTTGCCGGATTTTCCTTAAGTAGAGATGCAAAAGTAGCGCTGTCTACATCTGCAACAATTGTTCTCGCATTTCCGTTGACAGTGGGATTTTGTGCAAAATTAGTTTCGCGTGGAATATTCATCGCAAGATATATGTCGAGTTCTTTTAACGTAACTTCCTTATCCCGGTTCATATCAGCCAAACCCATTAATCCTTTCAGGAGATAATAAGTAAATATACCGGCGCCGTTGCCCCATTTACTACTTTCATAAGAAAGCTCTCCCGGCTGGGAAGATAAAATTTTCACTATGTTTGCCCAGTTTTCCTGCAATGCAGCGGTGGTTAATTTTGCGCCTTCTATTCCTCCTGCCAGCTTACCGGACTTGCAGGCATCTGTGATCAGAATAACGTGGGATTTATCACTTTTTGCTATTGTTTCCAGGTAATCCTGAAGATATTTTATGCCAACTGTTCCGCCGGCCATGTATGCGGCTTCGGGAGAATCATAGGCAAGGAGAAATCCGTTTTGCATTATTGTTTTTGTTTCAAGGTCGCCGTGACCTGAAAAATAAAAAATTGCTACATCTCCTTCCTTCGATTCACTAACCAGCCAGTCCAGTGCACCGAAGATCTGCGCTGATGTAGCATTATCATTTGTCAGTAGTTTAATGTTTGTTGAGTCAACGCTTCCACCTGCAGGGGAGCGAAGGTAATTGTAAAAGGAGAGAGCATCTTTGTTTGCGTACTGCAGGGACTGAACATTTTTGTAGTGCGAAATTCCAACTATTACAGCCCTGACCGTACCGCTTTTTGCAAGGTTTTCAGTAAGGGCTGAAAATCCTTTACTGTTATCCTGTGCAAAAATTCCCGCACTGAATAATAAAATTATTATTATAGAATTCAGCGCTTTACCGATGTTTTTTTTGAGTGCTTTCATTTTACATTATATAAATGTTTTTAAAAAGGGAACAGGAAATCATCAATACCACAATGCGATTTTATAGATTTCTTTTTTACCTGAGAACATAACTCTGCCCGACTGAACAGTATTTGCAACATCTTCCAGGTTTGCAACAAAGAGATCAAGAACTCCGTACATTCCTGCAAAGCGCAAAGCAGCGCCAAGGTCGCTGAGGCTTTTAACCATCCACATTTGTTTGAAATTATCCAGAGACACACCGGCGGACATAACTCTCCAGTTTCCAACCCTGTTCGGCAGTTTAATAAATATTCCATCCCGGTTATCAGTAAGTCTTAAGGTATTCTCTTTCCCCAAAATAAATTTTGCCATATCTGACAGGTAATTGTTGTCTAATTCTTTCGTCGGTACGGAGATAGTTTCAGTTTTATTATTCTTCTTTAAAATTAATTTTACCGTTGTGCCGGGGGAAACTTTTTCCAGTTCTCCAAGAGCTTCATCTACGTTCCGGACTTCAGTATCGTTGATCTTTAATAAAGACGAACCGATCATATTTTTAAGAACGGAAGCAGCAGGGGAACCGGGAATTACATTTGACAGAACCGGCATTTCATCCGAAGTTTCATAGGACTGCCAGTAGCTATTATACCTGTATGTTTCTGAAAACTCGGCGCCGAGGTAAGATCTTTTTACAAAGCCGTGATTGTTTATTACATCGGTTATAACTTTTTCAGCGATCTTAGCTTCAAGGGCAAAGTTTATCTGGGGCTGGATAAATGACTGTTCCGCTTTGTCTACAATTTCTATCTGGCTGTTTATTCCAACAACTTTTCCTTCGGTGTCGATTAATGGACCGCCGCTGTTTCCCCAGATGATGGTAGCCGTTGACTGCAGGAAGCCGAACTTGCCTGTTGCACCGTTACGCACGCGGTTTTTTCCGCTGATAATTCCGTCTGTAACAGAATATGGATATTTGCCGAGCGGCGTGCCTATCGCATAAACAGGTTCACCTATTCTTACCTTTGATTCCCTGAATTGTATTGTGGTAATCTCACTGCCCGGTGGATCCGTAAATTCCAGCACTGCTACGTCATAAAAGGAATCGCCTCCTACAACCTTTGCACGGTATTTCTTTTGGGTAATACTATAAACATAAATGCTGCCCGCTTGATCGGAAGCAGTTTGAACTACGTGAGCATTTGTGATTATATATTTTTTGCCTTTATTTTCTATGATAAAACCGGAGCCGCTTCCTTTTGCATTGCTGAGATTCAGAATTTTCCTGTAGGCAATGTCGATATCGTTGCCTCTTGCTTTATCAGCCCTGAATCCAAACAACTTATCAGCCTCCTGTTCCTTATATACAGCGACAGTAACAACTGAAGACAATGCATCTTCGATTACATCGGAAATATTTTGTGCGTATGAAAAAATTGAAGCAAATAAGAAAAACAGAATTGTAGTAAGCGATCTTCTCATGGTTTGATACCTTTGATTTTTAAT
>CAZQQD010000043.1:0-24608 GCA_964595355.1 uncultured Ignavibacteriaceae bacterium
GACAACCGAGTCTCCTTTTTATTATTTATAAATTTAAATTACTATACCTCTACCATTGGTTTAATAATTGTGCTTCCTTAATTATTTTACATCAGAAAACACACAGGTTTTTTTGTTAACCACTCGTAGAAAATAAATACCTTTAATAGAGTTCTTTATCACTTCAGGCGAATGTAGTATTACAAACTACAAAATTATTAAAAAGTTCATGATGGTGCTGTAACCAACCAGCGCCTCAATTAAAAAAGTTCTGATATTCAGTCAGGACTTTTTATTAATTACACAATCTATTATAATTTATTTGGAATAATTTTGTCAAGCTGCTTTTGGTTTGGATAAAGATTTGTTAACAAGATTGTAAATCCATGCAATTAAGAAACCGCCGATGAAGCCATCGACAAATCCCCAGAGTAATCCTATTACAGCCCCGCCCCACGTGTAGGAATATCCTAAATAGATCTTTGATAGTTTTGATATGGTTTCTCCTGTAGCATTGTTTAATAGCAGCCACCAGGTAGCCAGCATTATGGTTAATCCCCAAACTAAACCTACTGCAATTCCTAAAGCTCTTTTTCTTAATTCCATTTGTACTCTCCCTTAATATTGGATAAAAATGTTAATTAAAACTTATTAATTATCACCTTCCATTATTAATCGTGTGATTAAAGTTCTTTTAATAACACATCAAAATCAAGAAAAAATTTAATTGTGTTAAATTAATAATAGGATCTGCTAACCAGATTTTTAATAATCTTTACAGCATTTACTTTCTTAGTGGTAATTCAGGTTTGCAAGCATCACATAGAAATTAAACCGTAGATTATTGTGATAAAATTCTTCCAATAATTACTAAAAAATTTTAACCATTTTTTCAGGATTTTATTAGTAATAAAATATTTTACTATTTATAAGCTAATTGTTATGCTCCCTTATTAGTTTACTTAAGAACAAAATTGTTAATTAATTGTAATTAAAATAATTACTCAAAAATTATTATCCCGAAAGAGTTAATTATTAGCTACAAAACTTACAGATTGATTTTTAACAGTCTAATTTTTTAACCTTTTACTTGCCATTGTCATTTCAGAGTCATAAATTACCCGTCCAATTTTTGGTCACCTGCTGACTATTAAATTTTAGAGAGGGCTGGTTATGCAACATACACGAAGAAAGAAAAATCTTTTTATGAGTGCTACAGCATTATGCGTTTTATTTATAATAGCTATTACCAGCAGCTACAAAGGATGTCAATGGATGTGGAAAGACTATCCTCAGGTTGGTATTGCGCTTCTCTTTTGTGTTGCTATTTTTGGCATCATGTGGCACCATTATCAGAAACAACTCACTTTAAGCCCATACAGATAAAGTTAAAATTATTATAATCGATGCGCGTTATTCGAAATTTTGTTCCTTAAGTAGACTTACCTGGGGCATTTTATTTTTACAACTTCTAATTTTTTTATTGACAACAATTCCTTAGTTTTAAGTATTATCTCAACTGAAAATATTACTAAGAGGTTTAGTGAGCTCACAGAGGAAAAAAGCCCTTAAGAAGTTAATATTAATAGCTTTGCCTTCCGCTATATTATTTGTCGTAATGTATTTGATGACCAATCATACTAACGAAACGGCATTTCATAATTTTATGAAAGGAACTTTCGGACTTACAAACCGGTGGCCCCATTCTCCTTTTGGACCTGGCTGGCTTGTCGCCATTTGCAAGGATATTGCTGCGCTGAGCGGCCATATTGACTTTGTTCTGATTGTCGTATTTGTTACGTGTTTCCTGTTTTTCCTGAGGGAAGAAAAAAGACTGGCTGAGTTTCTCTTTACAATTATTGGTGTAATAATTTTGTTATTCATCCTTAAATTTGCATTTAATGCTAATAGCCCGGATAATATGTTTGATATATTATATGCAGACGATCTTGGATTTCCAAGCGGACACGCATTGACAGCAATGGTATTATATTCAGCGCTGGCAAAGTATTCCGGACGAAAGCTTATATATACAAATGCACGTTTTGTTATTTATGTATTTGCTGCGTTATTAATATTCCTGATTGGGATAAGCAGATTATTTACATCCCACACACCAACCGAAGTAATTGCAGGGTGGAGTGCGGGATTATTCTGGATTTCAATTGTTAATTATATTTTCAGGAGACGTTAAGATTTTATTAGAGTCCTCAATTTGTTAATTCAACACAAAACATAAATTTATTTAATTTGATTTAAGTCCTTCCGTAATTCTTCTTAATTGATGCTTAAATGAGAGTATTTTCCTTTTTAAGAATAATCTTTCTAAACTTTTGTTTTTGGAATATATTAAAGGCCCACCAACAAGGGCTGTTGGCGGGCTAACCGATTTACGTCGGCAGGCAGGGGAGGACCTGTCCGACACGGTTAAAATATTTTAGTTGGGATTTTTTATTCAAAAAGGAAGCCACCCACTTAGAGGAAATTAAAACTTTGGGTTCTTAATTGCAAGGAAAAATTATTGGCCACTAACTTACTTTTTTATGTTCACTTTAAAGTAAGATTATTTATATATTAGATATTAAAGGTTATTGCTTAAAGGAATATTATGAGTAGAGGGGGATAGTATTTCAATGTGTGAATCTTCCCCGAGGTGCTTAAATTCTACTTACTAACTTTTTAATTAGAGGAATGTTATCTATGAACAAGAAATTTTATTTAACGGTTTTCTTTTTAATAATGTTAAGTTTTATTATAACAACTTTTGCAAAAACAAATAACAAAAATGGTGATTCTATAAAAAGAAAAATAGAGAATAAGAACCCATTTTTTACCCCTAGTAAACTTCCGTTTCAAGCGCCGGAGTTTGATAAAATTAAAGAAAGCGATTACCAGCCTGCAATAGAAGAAGGGATGAAACAACAAATTGCAGAAATTAATAAAATTGCTGAAAACACTTCTCCGCCCACATTTGAGAATACTCTTGTTGCAATAGAAAAAAGTGGCCAGTTGCTTACTAGAGTAATGCTAGTATTTAATGCTATTGCCAGTGCCAACACAGATTCGCTGCTGCAGAAAGTGCAACAGGAAGAAGCCCCTAAACTTGCTGCTCACAGAGATGCGATTTTTCTAAATGATAAGTTATTTCAAAGGGTAAAATCAATTTATGAAAAACGGGACCAGCTCAAGCTTGATTTTGAATCGCAAAAATTAATTTCATACTATTATGATCAGTTCGTACATGCAGGAGCAAATCTCTCTCCCGAAAACAAAGCAAAATTGAAAAAATTGAACGAAGAAGATGCATCACTTCAGGCAAAATTTGTTAATAAATTATTAGCAGCAACAAAAGCAGGGGCATTGGTGGTCAGTGATAAATCTGAACTGGATGGGCTTACTCCTGCGGATATAGATGCAGCAGCCCGTGCAGCATTGGATCGCGGGCTCAACGGTAAATGGTTGATACCGTTGCAAAATACTACGCAGCAGCCTGACCTTACGACTCTTACAAACAGGGAAACACGCAAAAAACTTTTTGAAGCATCATGGAACCGGTGTGAACATAATGATGCTAATGATACGCGTGCTGATATTGAAAGGCTTGCAAAAATCAGAGCTGAGAAAGGAAAGTTACTGGGTTATCAAAATTATGCAGGATGGGTTCTGGAAAATCAAATGGCAAAAACACCAGCAACAGTTGAAAAATTTCTGTCAGGCCTTGTGCCTGCAACTGTTGCAAACGAACGAAGAGAGGCTGCTGAAATTCAGGAATACATCAATAAATCGGGTGCAAATATTAAACTGCAGCCATGGGACTGGAACTTTTATGCCAGCAAACTAAAAAAGAAGAAATACGATCTTGACGATTCACAGATCAAACCTTATTTTGAATTAAGTAATGTGTTACATAAAGGAATATTTTATGCAGCTCATGAATTGTACGGATTAACATTTAAAGAAGTTCATAATATTCCCGTATACCAGAAGGATGTGCGTGTATATGAAGTGTTCGATAAAGATGGTTCACCTCTTGCGCTTTTTTATACAGATTATTTTAAAAGAGATAATAAATCCGGTGGAGCGTGGATGGATAATTTTGTACAGCAATCAAAACTGCTCGGTACAAAACCTGTAATCTATAATGTTATGAATATTAGTAAGCCCGCGCCCGGTGAGCCGGTTCTGTTAAGCTATGATGAAGTTACAACAATGTTTCATGAATTTGGTCACGCCTTGCATGGAATGTTTGCTGACCAGATATATCCGAGTCTCTCCGGTACAAATGTTCCGAGGGATTTTGTGGAATTTCCCTCGCAGTTTAACGAGCATTGGGCCCTTTATCCCAAAGTACTGGAGCATTATGCTTTGCATTACAAAACCGGGAAACCAATTCCACAGGAACTCGTTGATAAAATTAAAAAGTCATTGAATTTTAATCAGGGATATGATTTTACAGAGATTCTGATTGCTGCTGATCTTGACATGGCCTGGCATACTTTACCAGCTGATTCGCCCGAACAAAATTCAGATGAGTTCCAAACTGCGAGTCTGGAAAAGGATAATTTGCTGATTCCTGAAGTTCCATCTCGCTATAGGTCAAGTTATTTTCTGCATATTTGGGCAAATGGATATGCTTCGGGTTACTACGCTTATATTTGGACAGAAATGCTGGATGATGATGCATTTGACTGGTTTGAGCATAATGGCGGACTAACAAGAAAGAACGGAGATCGTTTCAGAGACATCATTCTTTCAAGAGGAGCTACTGAAGATTACAGCAAAATATTTCGTGAGTTTACCGGTCACGATCCAAGCCTTGAGCCGATGCTTAAAAATCGTGGTTTAAAATAAATATTTTATTATTGGATAATTTTTCAGGAACGTATCAAACACGTTCCTGTTTTTTGTGCTTTAAATATTTTTCAGTTGCTGGATAAAAATAGTATCACTGTGATCTGATCTGAACTAAGCCTTTGTATTCAAAAAAGTGTCCTGCATTAATTTATAATTTACAGGACACTTGTTTTAAGAAAAATTACAGGCCGAACATAGCTGTTGCTGTAATTGCAAATGTGTTGAGAGTTCTCGAACTTCCTATGAAATGGTTGAAATCACCTGCCCGATAAGCCGGGTCCTGATCGTCGTTTAATGAAAGGTACGAATCCACTCTTTGACCCTGACCCGGATCAAACTTCTTACCGAATGCGTTTAATATATTATATTGTGCACCTATATCCAGGTTTAAGCCCATCAGATTCACAATTACTCCAGCTGAAATTCCATAACCAATTCTTGAATCACTTTTTATATCATAATCATAGGTCGGGGCACTGACTGAACTTTGAATAGAAACATTACCCCGGAAATGATTAAAGGCTATATTAGCTCCAACATATGGCGTAACAGGGAAGAGAGGAATACTTAATTTAAATTCAGGGCCTATTTTGAAAGATAGAACTTTTTGAGAAATATCAATGCTTCCCTGTCCAGGTTGTGCATAACCATTATTGCTCAATGAGGCATAATCCATTTGGCCAACAAGGTTAAATCCGATAATTCCAATTCTTGCTTTAACCTGATAATCTATTCCACCCGACTGTCCGTAATTAGTACCTGAGTAATAGTCAATAGTCGATCCGCCGAAATCACCTTTTGGAGAGACACTGCCAGCACCTATCCCTATCTGAAATGAAACGGGACTTGGAACAGGAGTTTGTGCAAAAACAGGTAAGCTTATAACTACCGCACTAATAATAATATTCCGCACTTTACTAAGAATGTTCATAATATATCCTTTAATAATTTAATTTACTTAAATATTGTTATTTATAATCAGACTTTCAATTGATAATAATGTAGCCGGAAGAACTATTTTTTATAATATAAAAATGTCAGATTATTCCTCAGATTTGATTTCACAATTAATGCAGACCGTCTGTAACAAATAAAGAATTCTTATCACATTTTACGTGTATTTAATTATTATTTTTTTAAATTTCTACTGAATTTTGTTAAGGACTCTAATGGCTACGGATTATTCAAAATACTCATTACAACAATTGTATGATATTTATGCCAAGCTTGATAACGAACGAGATTATTTTGAAGCTGAAGAAATTTTTGCTGAAATAAGAAAAAGAGAAAAAACAACCATTCCCCAAGTCGAAGTAAAACTTGCCGGTAGAGGTATAAGGCTTATCGCTTTTATGGTTGATACAGCAATTGTGTGGCTGATTTCTACTTTCGTTATAAGATTTAGCTACGGTACTTTTTTTTCACTTGATCTTGGCAAATTGTTTACGGGAGATTCTGAATATATCAAAGCCATTTTTCTGATAATTATTCTTTCTTCCTGCTTCATATATTTTATAGTAAATGGTTATTTATTACATAAATACGGTCAGACAGTAGGTAAAAAAATAATAGGTATAAAGATCACTGATTTGAAAGGGAAAACACCGTCATTGACAAAAACTTACCTGCTGAGGTTTTTGCTTCCGTCCGTGATTTGCTCTGTTCCGGTATTCGGGGTTTTTTTATGGTTTGCTGATGTGCTGTTTATTTTTGGAAAGAATAAAAGGTGCATTCACGATTATATTGCTGAAACGAGGGTAGTATTTGCGGGTTCAGAGATTTATTGGTAATAGGGCTAAAAAGAATGATCCTGTTCTTTATTATAAGTCTGTTTTGTATATTATAATAGGCTTTAAAATTTACGCATTTTGAAATGCTTAAAACAATTTTCAATGCAAGATAAAGCTAAATATCGATTTGATGAATCAACCGGGGTATTATATAAATATTATTTCGGTACGATTACGCTTGGCGATATTATCTCCACCTGGGATGATGCAATTTCTGAAAAAATAATTCCTGAAAATACGAAAGGGTTTATACTGGATTATACAAAGGCTAACTTTGACATTAAACTGAATGAGGTTAATAAAATTCCTGAATATTACAAACAACACCTGGATGTTTTTGGAAATAAAAAGATTGCAGTGATCACACAAACCCCCGAAGATACTGTATTTCCGATTCTTGTAGAAAAGAAAGATAGTGGATATTCATCACATCCATTCTATACGCATGAAGCGGCCTTAGAGTGGGTGCTTAGTTAGGACTAGAGTTTCAGAACCAATCAGCCTATATAAAAATGCGTGATTATTAATATTTCTTGGGAATAATGAATAATAAAAGTAATTCTAAAATTTTCTGGAAAATTCTGTTAATTATTTTGTTTGTTATAATTTCTGTACTGAATTTTGTCAGAATAGATTCTGTTTCACATTCCGCAAGTGATACTCTACGACCTTTTATTTTGCAAACTGCTGCAATAGCGTTAATATTTTTTCTTATTTATCGTATAACAAATAAGAAAGTAAAAGATAGTTGAGTTACCCGAAAAAACGATCAAAGGAGAAACAATGAAACAAAAAATTTTCATTGGAATTTTTTCAGTCCTTTTATTCGTGTTATTTTTGCCTGTAAACAATTTTGTACTGGCACAGAATAAATCAGATGATAACAAAGGTATGGCAGAAATGATGGCGCAAATGGTTGATGCCAACTGGGATAAACCGCCGGAAGAAGGATTGGCCAATATTAGAATTTTGATGTTGAAGGATGGAAAACCTTTTGCCGGAAAAGTTTCTATTCACACTGATTTTTCTTTCAGAGCTATCGGAAGATACCATCACTCGCAGGGCTTTAATCCTAATAAGAACGGCAGATGGATTTATGATGGCATCGAACCCGGTGCCTACAAACTTGAGATAGTGGGACTCAATGAGTTCAAAGGCTGGAAGTGGGAAAAAGACGGAGTAAAAGTAAAAGCCGGTGATACGCCGCTTTATGAAATCCCACTTGATTAATTTTTTGCCTTTGCATAGCATATAATTTTATTAAAAAATACTTTTACCACGGGGTTAACAGAGAAGACACAGAGTTCACTGAGCTAAATCACTATTATCTCTGTTAGCACTCTGTGTTCTCTGTGGTTTTTTTAACTCCACAATCCGAAATCGCAATTCGAAAATCTTTAACTTTTCTCTTGCCAATAATAAAACTATTCATTAAAATTATGTTGTTCTATTGCGGTAGGTCGCCCTTCGCATATACTTTTCTACTACGGGGAGCCGGCTGAATAAAATTTTAACTAAAAATATTCATCATTTAACGGGGAAGTTATGAAAAAGCTGGTTGTTATTTTATTTGTAATTCTGGCTGTTATTGCAACTATAATGATTGCAAAAAACGACAACAAAGTTCCAAAAGGGTGGGTGTTTAATGCTCCGGATAGGGCTAAGTATGAAGTAGGAATGGACAATTCCACTTACGAGAGCGGAAAATCAAGCGCCTTTGTAATATCCCATAACAATTCCGAAAAAGAGTTTGGGAATTTAATGCAGGCTGTTAAAGCTGAAAATTATCTGGGCAAAAGGTTGCAACTCACGGCATATATAAAAAGCAAAAATGTAAACAGGGTACAGATGTGGATGAGAATTGATGGTCCAAACCCTAAAGAAGGTAAAAGCCTTGGTTTTGATAATATGGGAAGCAGGCCTATAACCGGAACAACCGATTGGAAACAGTATTTAATTGTGCTTGATGTTCCTGAAAACAGTTCTGCAATTTATTACGGCTTTTTTATTATTGGTACCGGAGAATTCTGGGTTGATAATGTTAAGATTGCCGAGGTTGATAAAACTGTGCCGGTAACAAATATGACCCCTGAAAGTACAATGCCATCTGCTCCCGTTAACCTGGATTTTGAGGAGTGAAGGGAATGGAAAAATACAAAACCAGCTACATAGATATGAATGTAATTCCAGCATTAAAACAGAAAGCACATGCATTTATTTTGAATTTATTAAATAATATGTCAGGTATAATCATGATTAGCTGATATTAAATATTTTATAAAATTTTGGGGAAGTTTTATGTCAACAAATATGCTGTTAAGAATTATACTATTTCCAATCTTTGTGTTTTCCTCAATAGTATGTACAGAGAATACTAATCCAGTAAAAGTGGTAGAAGTGGAGAACAAAAGCCCGATTATTGTTTCAGAAGGCTGGTCATTATTAGCCAATTCTCCGGGCGATTATATTTGGGCAATGTCTGTAAGTACCGAAGGTGTATTCTATATTGGGGTAGAAGGTGGTCTGTTTCGTTCATTTGATAATGGTTTAAGTTGGGAACAAGTATATTCGTCAGGAACTCCCTTAGTTATTTATATTTCTCCATATGATAGTGTGATCGTTTTAAGTTTGAGCGGTACATTTCATACAACTACTGTATATTCAACTGATAAAGGACAGACATGGAAAGAATCAAATGAACAACCACAAGGTAGTTCTGTACATTATTATTTGTCCCTTCCGAGTGGGGAAATACTAGCTGGAGGTTGGGGAGGTGATGAATCTACCGGGGGAATTTATATATCAAAGGATAAATGCGTCAGTTGGAAACGCGTACCTGATTTTGTGAATGGCCTTTCTGTACTTTCATTTGCTTTGAATTCTGCAAATGATGTATATGCGGTTATAAGTTCCAGTTCTTTATCTAACGGAACAGCAATTTATTGCTCAAAAGACAAAGGACAATCATGGGTGCAGGTCCGGAATACCGACTCTCTCGCAATATATTATTTAGTAATAAATATAAATGACGCATTAATATTCGGAAACAGTAAGAGTATATTTATTTCCGAAAGTAATACAGATAATTGGAAGTCTTTAGATCCTTCCTTTCACGATGGATTAATCGACGATTTAGGGATTGATTCAAACGATAACCTTTTAGTGACCTTTTTTGACGTAGAAGATAATATGACTAAAGTTTTGCTTTACTCAGAATTAAGTAATAATTGGTATTCTATTGAAGGATCAAATTTGCCGGAAACTGGATATCCTTTTAGTACGTTAGTTGGCAAGGATCATCATATATATTTAGCAACCTTTGGAAGTGGAATATATAAAACGAAATTATCTATTGACGAAATACTAAAGCTAAATTAGTATAGTGATAAATTAACTCTTTGATATTCTAGTAATTGTTATACAATAATTCACTTATTAAAAATAAGAAGGTAGTTATCCAGGTATTTTAAGCTGACTCAGTATAAGTATTTGGCATTAATTAGTTTTGGATAAAATAACTTAGGGGGCTATAATGGGAAAGACAAATGTCTACACAATCTTTCTTGTTATATATTTTATTATCTGGGTTTCGCTCTTAGTGGGGGTAATTTTTATTAAACGTAAAAGCGTGCTTTCCCAAAAGCTGCATATCTTATTAGTAAAAAGACAAATTCAGAAGTTTCAGTACCCTCCTTTTAAACAACTGGTAAAATTATGGGTTAAAAATAAATACCTGCTTACTTCAATTACATTTATTGTAATAATTATTATACCCGCTGTATTTTTGTTTTTCTTGCTTGGTATAATGCTGGTCTCACCTGTGCTGGCAATTGTGCAGGGATTCATTGTTGGAATTTTAATCGGCAACTTCAGTAAGAAAGAAATGTGGTGGGCTGTAATCGTTGGTATGTTTGAGTTTGGCTACTGGGCTCTTTCCGGTGCGCTCGGTATTTCGGTTACCTTTGCCTGCCTGTTTGAGGGAATACCATTTATTGATTCATTAGCCGGATGCATTAATAATATCCTTTCCGGATACTGGATACCTTTAATCATTTGCATTTTTGGTAATGCATTTGGAGAAGTGGCCGGCCCGATTTACCTGAATATTAAATCACCGGTTAGTTTGGTAACGTTGTTAAAGGGGATGGAAGAAAACGTGAATAAATGACAGTTTATCCTTAAAATGTTAATCGGCAGTTCCCATCGCTGCGAGTTCAATTGGCTCTTTAAATTTCTTATCAATGTACAGATGCGTTAATAACTCTCCTGCCATTTTTAACAACTGTAGAATCACCAGGAAGAAAAAAGGTAGTCCAAAAAATTCCACGAAGAAAGCACCTGCAAGCCCCACAAACTGTTGAAGAAAAATTCTCCCGTAGGGTAGAAAAATCAAAGTTAAAGGTGAGAAAACATTATATGCTTTTGGCCTTATATAATCGTAAAAAAAGGAAAAAAGATGAGTGAAGATAATGGCTCCCAGTGCAAGTAGTATTCCATCATTGTAAATGAAATAATCGATAAAATACTTAAGCTCTCCTGAAAAAAATTCTCGTCCAGGTATATTCGAAGTTATAATAACTATCTGGCCGTAATTAAATGCATTGTAGTGTAATAAAAAAAACACGGCCATAAAAAGTTTCGTACGAAAATTTGCATTTTTATAAGTGCCGTCAGCCTGTTTGATTGCTTTTTTTGCTAGTAGAATCTTAAATAAATTAAAAAATCCTATGACGATTGTTTCTGCTATATAAATGTAAACGATTGCAATCGGATCCCAATCCAGGAATATCACGCCGAAAATAGGCACGAGGTTATGGAGAATTATGAAGTAAGAGGTCTTATCATTTTTGATTTTCCCCAGGTAATCTTTTATTTCGCTAGGATTAAAATTCAGATGTTTCATGCTATAGCCATTAAAATTTAGGGAGTAAAATAAAATAAATTTTTAACTTAAAATAGGCTTGATTCATAATTCTAGCGGATTCTAAACTTTAGTATTGAAATGTGAGGCAGGAATTAATTTATTTTCGATATTCAATTCTAAGGATAGCTAAAACCCGCAACCGGATGTGGGACATAATTTTCTTCCAGCTTATTTATTTCATCTTCTGTTAATTTCAGTGAAACTGCCGCAACTGCGTCATCAATATGGTTTAGCTTTGTTGCACCTACAATTGGTGCAGTAACTACCGATTTTGATAGCAGCCAGGCGAGTGATACCTGCGCATGTGTTGCAACACGATCCTTAGCAATTTTACTAACAGTATCTATGATTTTTTTATCTGATTCTTCTGTCTTTCCATAAAGCTTTATTCCATACTCATCGTTTTTAGATCGTTTTGTATCTGCCTCTTTTTGCCACGGACGGGCGAGTCGTCCTCTTGCCAGTGGGCTCCATGGAAGTACACCGATTCCTTCTTCAGTGCAGACTTTCAGCATTTCTCTTTCTTCTTCTCGATAAATAAGGTTGTAATGATTCTGCATCGAAACAAAACGTGTCCATTTGTGTAAATCCGCCAGGTAAAGAGATTTAGTAAATTGATAAGCGTGCATTGAAGAAGCTCCGATGTATCTTACCTTTCCCGTTTTTACAACATCGTGCAATGCTTCAAGAGTTTCTTCAATTGGTGTAGTATAATCCCAGCGGTGAATTTGGTAAAGATCAAGATAATCCGTCTGCAATCTTTTCAGGCTGTTATCTATTTCTGTCATTATTGCTTTGCGTGATAGACCCCTTCCGTTCGGATCTTCCCGCATCGGGAAGAATACTTTTGAAGCCAAAACTATTTCTTCTCGCTTTGCATAAGTTTTCAATCCTTTGCCGGTGATTGTTTCACTTGCCCCGCGTGAATACATATTTGCGGTATCGAAAAAATTTATTCCCGCTTCAATTGCTTTTTTAAAAAAGGGCATGCTTTCTTCTTCTATCAATGACCATTTCCTTATTTCGGGATTCCCGAAGCTCATACATCCTAGGCATATTCTTGAAACTTTTAATCCTGTTTTCCCAAGATTGTTGTATTCCATAATTTCCTTTTTATTTTATATCTTTCAATTAATTTGAATTATATGTGTGTATTTATTCCTATACTGAACCGGAGATAAACCAGTGATCTTTTTGAATACTGTTCGAAATGCTTTTGTATCTGAGTAACCGACATCAAACATTACTTCATTTATACTTTTCCTGCTGGCTTCAAGGCTTTTCTTTGCTGCTTCTATTTTAACGCGTTGAATATATTCTACCACAGTATTTGAGGTTGCTTTTTTGAAACGTCTCTCCAGGTTCCTGCGGCTTAAAGCAGCAATTTCTGCAAGTCGGTCAACAGTAATTTTGTCCTGGAAATTGTTCTCTATAAATTCCTGAGCCTTTTTGACTGAATCATCGTCGTGTTCTTTCTGTCCGTTAAACATTATAAACGGAGACTGGCAGCCGCGGTCAATATCAAGCTGAAATAATTTTGAACAGTAGATAGCAATTTCTCTTCCCGCATATTTTTCAATTAGGTATAAAATAAGATTTGTTGATGAATATGCACCACCACTAGAGTAAATTCCGTCTTCATCAGTTAAGATTCTGTCAACAACCAGGTTCACGTCTGGAAATAATTTTCTGAAATCATTTGTTGCTCTCCAGTGAGTTGAGCATTGTTTTCCTTTTAACAATCCCGTAGCAGCTAGCAGAAATGCGCCAACGCAAAGGCTGGCAACTTCAGCTCCTTTTTTGTGTTGTCCAATTATCCATGGAATAAACTTTTTATTTGCTTCCACTGCTTCTTTTAAGTTTCCATAGAATGCAGGAATAATTATTAAATCTGTTTTTTTAATATCATTTAACAAAACATCTGTTGCAATAGTATACGTGCCCCCACTGACCTTAACAGATTTTTTTAGTCCAGCGAAAACAACTTTGAAGATCGGTTTCCCACCTTTTGCCTGAAGATAATTGTTTACTTCATTGAATCCGAGTCGCGGACCTTCAATTCCATTTATAGAAGCGCCTTCAGGAACAAGTATTGTTATATGCTTCATAACATTTACGTTTAAATTATTGAAAGAGAAAAGGTTAGAACCTTTGCTGTTGCTGCACACGTTTCGAAAATATATAATAAATATGTCGCAATCAACCCCATAGGTTGCCGTATTTACACCGTACATCATTGAAAATAACCGTTATATTTATATTTAGAATTTATTAATACAGGCAGGTATATCTTTATTATATAAAAACTTAATAAACCAATAAAATAAGGTGTTAAGTAATTATTGAATTCCTGGTGGCCTTAGTTATTTTCTTTATAAATATACTTACATTTGTCGACTCTAATATTTAGAATTATTTTTGAAATAGCAGTAAAGCCGAAGGCTGTCAGGTGCAAAATAATACTCGATATCTTTTAAATATCTTAAATTTTGTAAGCGAGTTAATATTTTAAACTATAGTAAATAAAACTGGTACATAAAGTAGCCTTTATTCCAGGATTGTTAAATGATCTTAATCTTAGTCCCTTTTATAGATACACCGGCACTATTTACAAAAATTATTTTCAATTCATTTGTAAATAAAATATAAAATTAAGATCCAGGTTTTAATCTTCCTTATGATTTTATAGAAATCGGTCAATAGTTTTATTAAACGATTACTCACTCGAGGGAGATATAACAGAATATGATCAGTACAAGGATTAATCTTTTCTTCACTTAATAAAATCCTTTTCGGTATAGAAAATTAAAAATAACTCAAATGTTTTTTGCCGATTCTGCAAAAATAGAAAGGGAATGTTATGCAAATAAATACAGGTAAAGCTCTAATAATATTTTTACTACTTCTTTTAATTGTTCCTAAATATTCAGGTGCACAGACAACCGTAAATCCTGATAGTGCACTTCAGAAAGTTCTTACGAATCTTGAGGGAGCCGGACTTTCTTTGGCGCAGGCCCGGGAGTATGCAAGAAAAAATGCAACATCGGTTCGTAGTGCAGAGGCGAATTATCTTACAGCTTCGGGAGTATTGCGTAGGGAACGAGGTTATTTCGATCCGGAGTTGTTTTTTAATCTGAATTATGAGGATATACAAGCACCAACTGCATCATTTTTTGCGGGAGCTGATGTTCTTGCTACAAAACAAACGACTTCTCAAACAGGATTGAGATTAAAACTTCCGGTAGGCACGCAGATTGAATTATCTGTAAATACCACAAGCCTAAAAACAAATTCCCAGTTTGCTTTTCTGAATCCTGAATACGATGCATTTGGAAGCCTGAGTTTCAGGCAGCCTTTGCTTAAAGGATTTATGGCATCGGGCAGAAAAGATCTTACACACGCCGAACTTCAGTATGAGGCTGCAAAAGCGCGTTATGACCAGACAACACTTGCAGTTGATTCCGAAGTAGAACAATTGTACTGGGGGCTATATGCTGCTGAACGCAATTATGCAGTCCAGGTAGTTACAAGAGATCGGGCAAAAGCATTTTTGAGAGAAGCTGAATTGAAGAAAAAGGCCGGGCTTGTTGGTCCCGGCGATGTTGCAAATGCTAAAACATTTTTAGCTCAACAGGAATTGCTGTTTATAGATAGAAAGGAACAGCTTGATGATCAATCCGATCAGCTTGCTGCGTTAATTGGAAAGAGACCTGAAAACGAGTATGTTCGTTTCAAAGCGGTAGACGATCCGCCCAGCAATTTTCCGGTTGAACCAATTGAAGAAATTCTAAATAAAGTATTGGAAAATAACCTCAAATTGAAGGCAGCTCAAAAGGATGTTGATGCGTCAAACTCGCTGGTGAAAGCTGCAAAATGGGCAGCCCTCCCAAGTGTTGACCTCGTAGGTTCATTGTCGAGTAACGGTATCGGAGGTGATTCACAGGATGTGATCTTTGGTGGAGATACTCTACGTTCAACTTCGGGGGGAAGTTTTGGTGATGTATTGAACCAGGTTTTCAAACGTAAATTTCCCGGCTGGAGCGTCGGTGTAGAACTCAGCGTTCCTATCGGTTTCCGTCCGGGGCTCGGTGAGAAAGACAGGTTGGAAGCGGAAGTTCTAAGCGCGAAGGAAAGGTATATTGAATTGTCACGGAGTCTTGAGCAACAGGTACGATCTGCACACCGTCAATTATCTGACGGAAATGACAGATTGAAAGTTGCATCTGACGGCGTAGCTGCAGCCCAGGAGCAGGTCCGTATTGGAATGATAGAATTTAAAAACGGACGAATCACAGTTTTTGAACTCGTAAGACTCAGCGAAGATTTTGCTACGGCGCAACAGCGTTATTCGGATGCACTTGTAAAAACTGTGAAAGCTGCCGCTGAGCTAAAACAACTTTCTTCGGGTTTTTATTCTTCCGGAGTAAATGAATAAGAAATTAATAATTAGAAGGAACAGGGCTATGTTAAAAATAAGCAAACTTAAAAGTTGGCTGGCAATCAATATATTTATTGTGCTACTGATTTTGTCTTTCAACAGTTGTTCAAATGACAAAGCACAGGGCGGAGAATTTAAAATGCCTCCTACACCTGTGGAAGTTGCTAAAGTAAAAGCAATCAATATGGCTGATAAATTTGAGGCTGTTGGTACTATTGAAGCAATAGAAGGTGTAAAAATTGTTTCTGAAATAGATGCTTCGGTAGTTAGCCTTCCGTTTGATGAAGGTAGTTATATTAAAAAAGGTGATCTGATAGCAAAGTTAGATGATTCACAACTTTCTGCAGAAGTGAATCGCGCAGAAGCTCTTTACACTCAAAGTCAGGCTGCATACAAGCGTGTAAAATCTATAGTCGATCAAAACGCTGGTGCTCCACAGGACCTGGATGATGCTCTTGCCAATCTGCAGGTTGCAAAAGCAAATTATGAACTTGCTAAAGCAAGAGAGGAGAAAACCAGAATAGTAGCACCATTCAGCGGAATTATTGGCGCACGTAAGGTAAGTGTGGGAGCTTTTTTACGTACAGGACAGGTGATAACTCAATTAGCAAACCTAAATGAAATACGTGTCAGCTTTTCAGCACCTGAACGTTACCTTGCTAATTTAAAACGTAATGCGGAAGTAATTGTTTCTTCATCAACATTTCCCGGATACGAATTAAAAGGAAGAATTATTTCAATTGAACCGATGCTGGATTCAGAAACCCGTAACGTTAATGTTGTTGCAAGAGTAAAAAATCCAGACAGGAAATTCCGTCCGGGTATGTCCGCAAATGTTTCAGTAATATTAAAGGAAATGCCGAACGCTTTAACAATTCCTAATGAAGCAGTGTTTGCACAGGGAAATCAATCGTTTGTTTATATAGTTAAAGATGACAGCACTGTTGCTGCTACCCCGGTTTCACTTGGGCTCCAGACAGCTGATGTAACTGAAGTTATAAACGGATTAAAGGATGGAATGTTAGTGATTAAAGCCGGACATCAAAAACTATTTAACGGTGCTAAGGTAATGCCGATAAATGAAAAAAACTGAGATAATGATTAAAAGAGAAAAAAGAATTTATACGACCATTCTGAGTCTTGATAATGCAGAAATGCAATTAATTTACAAGGAGTTTAAATAATGAAAATTAGTCAAATATCAATTCGGCGTCCGGTATTTGCAACGGTGATGAGTTTGACAATTCTCCTTTTCGGGATAATATCTTTTACCCAGCTTCCCGTCAGAGAATACCCGGATATTGATCCTCCGGTAATTTCCGTTGTTACTTTGTACCGTGGTGCAAGTTCTAACGTAGTTGAAAGAGAAATTACAGATGTTCTCGAAGAACAATTCGCAACGTTGGAAGGAGTAAAAACTATTTCTTCTTCCAGTAGAGAAGGTGGATCTGTAATTACTATTGAGTTTGAATTGAACCGCGATGTTAATGAAGCCGCGAACGATGTGAGAGATCGTGTTTCACGTATCAGGGGCTCTCTTCCACAAGAGATTGATGATCCTGTAATATCTAAGGTTGATGCAAATGCGCAGGCAATTGTGTGGCTGGCTCTTTCCAGTACAAAACATAACACACTTGAATTATCTGATTATGCTGACCGTGTGTTGAAGGAAAAAATACAGCGTATGCCGGGCGTTGGTTCTGTTATTATCGGGGGTGAAAGACGATATGCTATGCGTGTTTGGCTTGATCCATTGAGGATGGCTGCACATGGATTGACTTCGCAGGATATTGAAGCTGCTGTAAGAAGAGAAAATGCTGAAATACCTTCCGGAAGAGTTGAAGGTGACAGGCGGGAATTTTCGGTTCGTACTCGTGGAGACTTAACAACGCCTGAAGAGTTTGGAGCAATAATCGTTTCACACGAAGGAAATGATATTGTTCGACTTAGTGATGTTGCCGATGTAAAAGTTGGTGCACAGGATTATCGTACTGTTGCTCGCTGGGACGGAAAGCCTGCAATAGGTCTCGGTATTGTTAAACAGTCAAAATCAAGTACAGTTGAAGTGGCTAAAGAAATACGCGATGCAATTCCGGACCTCGCGAAACCTTTACCTAACGGAATGAAACTAGAAGTAGCTTATGACAGTTCTGAGTTTATCAATGATTCTGTTGCAGAGGTTCAACAGACTCTTTTGATTGCACTTGTACTTGTTGTCCTTGTTGTTTTAATGTTTCTTAAAAGTTTTCGTGCAACACTTATTCCCACAGTCGCTATTCCTGTATCTATAATAGGTTCATTAGCGGCAATTTATTTTGCAGGATTTACGATCAATATTCTCACTTTGCTTGGATTAGTGCTGGCAATCGGACTTGTAGTTGATGATGCAATTGTTGTTCTTGAAAATATTTACCGTCATATGGAAATGGGGAAAAGCAGATGGCAGGCGGCAATGGATGGAAGTAAGGAAATCGGTTTTGCGATTGTTTCAACAACGGTTACGCTAGTGGCTGTATTTATTCCTCTTGCTTTTCTTTCAGGGAATGTCGGCAGGTTGTTTAATGAATTCGGTATTGCCGTAGCAGTTGCTGTTTTAATTTCAGGATTTGTGGCGCTAACTTTAACGCCTATGATCTCATCTCAAATATTAAGACCTTTGCATGGAACAAGCAGAAGCTGGGCATCAAGATCATTCGATGCATTTTTTGAAAAACTAAACGTTATATATGAACGGCTGTTAAATTGGGGAATTAAACATCGCTTGTTTGTGATTGGGATTGCTGTGGTTCTGGTCATAGCAGGTGTTTTCATATTTAAGCTTCTACCGAGTGAACTTGTACCGGTAGAGGATCGGGGAGTAGGCTTCGGAATAGTTATTGCACCTGAAGGCGCTACGCTTGAGTACACTGATAGTTACGTTAAACAAATTGAAAGTCGAATTTTGAAAATTCCCGAAGTTGACGGCCTCTTTTCTGCAATTGGATTAAGTTTTGGCGGACCAGGGAGCGTAACCAACGGTTTTATGTTTTTGAATTTAAAGCCACGTAGTGAACGCGATAAATCACAGCAAGAGATCATCCAGGAATTGTTTCCGCAGTTGATGTCGATTCCCGGGGTACTGGCATTTGTAATAAATCCTCCCAGCCTCGGTTCTGCGAATACAAGCCCTGTTGAATATGTTTTGCAGGCAGATAATTACGAAGAACTAAATAAAGCTGTGGGGACAATGATGGGAGAAGCATCGAAGCTCGGTTATCTGATTAATATGAATACAGATCTTCATCTTGATAAACCTCAGCTTGATGTTAACATAGATCGTGAGCGTGCTTCCCACCTTGGGGTATCGGTAACGGATATCGGCTCAACACTTGAGACGATGCTTGGCGGAAGAAAAGTTACTGATTTCAAGCGCGGTACAAAACAATATGATGTGATCCTTCAGATGAAAGACCAATTCCGATCAACGCCTGAAGCGATTAATAGCATTTATGTTAAAAGTCAGGGAGGACTTGTACAACTTGCAAATGTAGTTAATGTGAAAAAAACTGTTGCGCCAAAAGAATTGAATCACTATAACCGCGTTCGTTCTGCAACAATTTCAGCAAGTCTTGCACCAGGTGTCACTCTTGGCAAAGCTCTGGATGACCTTGACAGGATTGCAAGTGAAAAACTTCCATCAGATGTAAAGCACGATTATGCGGGTGAATCACTGGAATATAAGTCTTCAAGCACAGCTTTGTATTTTATGTTTGTGCTTGCAATAGTATTTATATTTCTTGTGTTGTCTGCACAGTTTGAAAGTTTTGTACACCCGTTTACAATTCTGCTTTCTGTGCCGCTTGCAGTTGTCGGAGCATTGTTTACATTATTCATATTCGGACAAAGCCTTAACATTTATTCTCAGATAGGATTGATTATGTTGATAGGCCTTGTTACGAAGAACTCAATCCTTATAGTAGAATTTGCAAACCAGAAGCGTTCAGCAGGCGAGCCTTTGATCCAGGCAATTATTAGTGCTTCAATAATTCGTCTGCGCCCGATTCTGATGACTTCATTTGCAACTATATTCGGAATTCTCCCAATTGCAATCGGCATCGGTGCAGGTGCAGAATCAAGGCGTCCGCTTGGACTGGCGGTAGTAGGAGGGATGTTCTTTTCAACATTCTTAACTCTGGTAATTGTTCCGGTAGTTTATACTCTACTGGCACGTTTTACCAGATCAAAGGAAATTTCCCAAAACGCAGAAGCTTCAGGAGAAAAAAATGAATCCGGGTTTGAACCTGTTCCAGTTCCCGGCAAATAATAATAAATAAGAGTTAGTTATATAAGGGCCGTAAAAAATTAACGATGCGATGATGAAACGTTATAATATTGCCTAAAGAACACATCGATTCGTAGGTAAGAAATAGTGGCTCTTTAAAAGAAAAACAGAACAGCTTATGGCCGGGGTAACCCCCGGCTTTTTTATTAACTTTCTGAGTCCGTCGTAATCAACCCTAAAATTGCCGTATTTACACCTTTCACTTGTTCCCTTACTAAGTTAAATTTACTCTATAGCCTAAGTCATCATTAAAAATTCGGGAGATTAAAAATGTTAAAAAATTCAAAAGCCATCAGCAGTTTTTCTGTAGACAAATCGAAGAAAGCAAAAGAGTTTTATGGAAATACTCTCGGAATGGAAGTCTCTGAAATTCCTGAAATGAATGGTTTGTTAAATCTTCACACAGCCGGAGGTAATAAAATACTTGTTTATCCGAAACCAAATCATATACCTGCAACCTTTACAGTACTTAATTTTCCCGTTGAAGATGTTGAAAAAACCGTAGATGAATTAACTGAAAAAGGTGTAAAATTTGAAATATATGATGAGCAGAATCTTAAGACCGATGAAAAAGGAATTCTCAGAGATATGGGAATGAAGATCGCCTGGTTTAAAGACCCGGCGGGAAATATTTTATCGGTACTTGAGGAACGGAAATGATCAGATCTTTTTAATTAAAGGAGTATAATAAATCAATTTTATTTTTAACTGAAGGAGATATTATGCAAAAAATAGTCCCGTTCTTATGGTATAATGACAATGCTGAAGAAGCAGTCAATTTTTATACTTCCGTTTTTAATAATGCTAAAATTAAGACAACAACCAGGTACAGTGAAGCAAGTTCCAAAGCTTCAGGAAGACCAAAAGATTCTGTTATGACTATAGCTTTTGACCTTTATGGATTTCCTTTTACGGCAATAAACGGCGGACCAGCATTTAAACTTAATCCTTCAATTTCTTTTTTTATAAACTGTAAGACTAAAGAGGAAATTGAACAGTTATGGAAAAAACTTTCTGACGGTGGAAAAATTTTGATGGCGCTTGATAAATATCCTTTCAGTGAAAAATACGGATGGTTGGAAGATAAATTCGGAGTATCCTGGCAGTTAATTATTTTTAACGGCGAAGCAGATCAAAAAATTATTCCCTCACTTATGTTTACAAAAAATACCGGCAAAGCTGAAGAGGCGATTAATTTTTATACCTCTGTTTTTAACGATGCTAAACCCGGCAGTTTTTTCAGGTTTGAAGCCGGACAGGCACCTGACGAAGATAGTAAAATTGCATATGCTGATTTCACGCTGGAAGGACAGAAATTTTCCGCAATGGATGGTGGATATATGCACGATTTTTCTTTTAATGAAGCAGTTTCATTTGTAGTCAATTGTGAAGATCAGAAAGAACTTGATTATTACTGGGAAAAACTTTCTGCTGTTCCACAGGCAGAAATGTGCGGCTGGTGCAAAGACAAATATGGGGTGTGGTGGCAGATTGTTCCTGCAAATTTGGCTGAATTGTTAAGCAGTAAAGAAGAAGGAAAATCACAAAGAGTTATGCAGAAGGTTCTTCAAATGAAAAAGCTGGATATTGAAGTATTAAGAAAGGCTTAACTGTTGAGTAAAATATTGGTTGATAAAATATTTAGATCAAATGATAAAATTCCTGAAAATAAATTAAAGATAAGGGTGGATAAATGAGCAAAGTAAAAGTAGCAGCGTTCTCAGTTTCAATAGATGGATTTGGAGCCGGCCCTGATCAAAGCCTGGAGAACCCGTTGGGTAACAGAGGCGAGAAACTTCACGAGTGGATGTATCCGACAAAAATGTTTCAGAAAATGACGGGCAAGGATGGCGGAACTGAAGGCGTAGATAATGATTTTGCTGAGAAATCAATGGAAAACATTGGCGCCTGGATTATGGGTCGCAATATGTTCGGCCCAATCCGCGGACCGTGGCCAAACGATGAATGGAAAGGCTGGTGGGGTGAAAACCCGCCATATCATGTTCCGGTATTTGTATTAACAAACCATGCAAGAAAATTGGTAGAAATGAAAGGCGAGACAATATTTAATTTTATGACAGATGGAATTGAATCCGCATTGAATAAAGCTAAAGAAGTTGCTAATGGAAAGGATATACGCATTGGCGGAGGTGTATCGACAATTCGTCAATTCTTACAGGCAGGTTATATTGATGAAATGCATTTGGCAATTTCGCCGGTTTTTCTGGGTACAGGAGAAAATTTATTTACTGGAGTTGATTTACCAAAACTGGGGTTTAATCAATTACAAAAAATAGATGGGGAGAAAGCTACTCACATTCTATTGACTAAAGGAAAGTAGCAACAACAAATTTGAACAGGCACGATGATTCTGAAAATTAATGTTGTAAATAAAAAAAGAGTAAAAAAATATTTTAGTAATTATAAGTCAGGAGAATAAATTATGAAAATATTTCTTTGGATACTTCAGATATTACTTGCCTTGCAATTTCTGCAGCACGGTATAATTATGGTTTTTCCTCCTGCAGAATATGTTGGTATGATGAATGCCTCTATGGGAGTCGGGCTGCGTTACTTCATCGGCATAGCTGAGTTACTTGCCGTAGTTGGTCTTATTTTACCCGGTTTGTTGCGTTTTTATACCTGGTTGATACCGTTGACAGCAGTGGGCCTGATGATTGTGACGGCGAGTGCTACTGTTTTTCACTTAATCAGAGGCGAAACCAATAGTGCAATTTATGTTGCAGTTCTGTTTATAATTATTACTTTCGTGGGATATATGCGGTGGAAAGTAAAACCTATTCTGCCACGACAAAATACTGAACCTTCAGTTTAAGACACTTGGTCACCTTTAGCTTTTTAATAATTAAAAAAGGAGAATAAATGGACACTACAAAAGTTACTATAGAGACAACAATATCTGCGGACACAAAGAAAGTATGGGATTATTATATAAAACCTGAACACATCACAAAATGGAACTTTGCAGCCGATGACTGGCACTGTCCGAGAGCAGAAAACGATTTAAGAGTAGGGGGAAAACTCAACAGCAGGATGGAAGCAAAAGACGGGAGTTTCGGATTCGACTTTGAAGCAACTTATGATGAAATAGTTGATCAAAAGAAAATCGCTTATACAATTGCAGACGGCAGAAAGGTAACTACTGATTTTGAAAATCTTGATGGTAAAACTAAAATCACCTCTGTATTCGAAGCTGAGGATGAAAATCCGGTTGAGATGCAAAAAAATGGCTGGCAGGCAATCCTGAATAATTTTAAAAAATATGTAGAATCGAATTAACTTAAGAGGATGAATAGAAAATTATTTTTGGAGTAAATAATAATGTCAAAGACAAGTCAAATGAAACTGAATACATATCTAAACTATAAAGGAAACTGTAAAGAAGCCTTTGAATTTTATGAAAAACATCTCGGTGGTAAGATTACAATGATTTCAACCTTTAATGATATGCCTGATAAAAAGAGTATTCCTCCAAACTGGGAAGAAAAAATACTTCACGCACAAATTGAAATCGGTAATGGCATTCTTATGGGAGCTGATATTCCTACCGCCGAACCAATGCGAAGTGCTTACGTAACTTTAAGTACTCCGGAAGCTGGTGAGGTTGAAAGAATTTACGGTTTACTTTCAGAGGGTGGACAAATTTTTATGAAAATGGAAAAAACTTTTTTTGCTTCCCGGTTTGGGATGCTCCGCGATAAATTCGGTACGAACTGGATGCTGCTATGTGAAGGTTAAATTTTTCTAATTAATGAACAACTAAAAATTATTGAGGAGATAAACTATGTCAACAATTTCGCTTCACCGTGTTTTTAATGCCCCGCCTGATAAAATCTACCGCGCTTTTCTTGATGCTGATGCCCAGGCAAAATGGCTTCCACCAAATGGTTTTACGTGTAAAGTAGATCACCTGGATGCTAAAGTTGGTGGAACGTATAAAATGTCGTTTACAAATTTCTCAACGGGTAAAAGCCATTCGTTCGGCGGAAAATACCTGGAACTGGTAGAAAATGAACTCATTCGTTATTCGGATAAATTTGATGATCCGAATATGTCGGGTGAAATGATTACAAATGTCACAATAAAAAAAGTTTCCTGTGGTTCGGATGTTACGATCGTTCAGGAAAGAGTACCGGATGTTATTCCACCCGAGATGTGCTATCTTGGCTGGCAGGATTCACTTGATCAGTTAGCAAAACTGGCAGAGCCCGATATTCCGGATTGATATTAAAAAATTTTTCTAATTTAAATATAAGGCAAAAACAAAATGCGAAAAATAGT
>CAZQQD010000044.1:0-24578 GCA_964595355.1 uncultured Ignavibacteriaceae bacterium
TAAATAAAACTCTTACCTGTTACAACATCATAGTGCCCAACTTTCATATCATCCGTAGTTTTGATTGTCGAATTACGATTCCTATCAAGAGACATCTTCCATAAATAAAACTGTGAGAAAGTATGTTTTACTTTGTCAATCATTTCATTGTATTCTTTGCCCGATTCATGTTTGATCGCTGCTTCTTTATCATCCCAGACTGACACGGAAATAAAATCATTGTCTTCACTAGTGCTTTGAGTTAGAAATGCATTACGGCAACCCAATGCTTTCTTAAAAGATGGGATCACCACTTCAGAATATAGTTTTTTAAATTCATCCATTTTACCGGGGTGTATTTTAAGAGAAACTATTCTCAAGAACATGCTGTCATTTTGATTTATCAGGCTTTTGTCGCTGCCGTTTTGTACAGCAATATTATATTTATTAATTTCATGCTCTTCTTCCTGAGTATACTGTATTTCCATATTATCGGTAAGATGAATTTTCCATTCGTCAGTGGTATCAGCAAAATAAGGTTTTGCTTGTTCAAGCAGATCTTTAAAGACCCCACTGTTTTCATAGTTTTCGGCCTGCTGTTGAGTTTTCCAGAAGGTAAGTGATATAAATTCGTCTTTGTCTGGTTTGCTTTTAATAAGGCTGGCAAACAGACAGCCATCGACGGTTTGTAATTTTGGCTCTACCGTTACTTCATAAAAGGTTTTAAATTCATTTATGGAGCCAGGGTTTATATTCAGCTTAAAAATTCTCATAAACATGGTCTTTCCCTCCTTTGTTTGTGGGGAAATGTTTTTTGACTAATGGCCGTTGGTCATTCTTTTTTTATGACCACAATTGTCATATCATCACTTTGAGGCTGGCCTTTTGAAAAATTATTTACTTCTTTCAAAATTATTTCAATAAGCTGTTCGGAATTTTTATCCAGATTATTTTTCAACAAATCAAGTAATCTCGGCTCATCAAATTCTTCTTCATCCTTATTCATTGCTTCGGTTATTCCATCCGAAAAAATTACCAGAATATCATTTTTAGTTAAGTTAATTGTAGCTTCTTCATAAGGGACAGAAGGTGCGATACCAACTATTAATCCACCTACATCAGGTCGGGAAATTTTTTTGTCGGATGTAATAAGTATAGGATTATTATGCCCGGCGTTGCAGTATGCTATTTCACCATTTGCTGTGTTCAATACACCATAGAATAATGTCGCAAACTTATTAGGAGCTGTATTATAAAATAAAAGATCATTAGTTAGGGAAACACACTCTTTACAAGACCGTGATGATATGGCCTGTCCTCTTAATGAAGCCTGCAGATTGGCCATTAAGATAGCAGCTGGAATTCCTTTACCTGTTATGTCACCAAGGCAAAATGTTAAATGTGTCTCATCTTTAGTAATAAAATCAAAATAGTCGCCGCCAACTTCTTTTGCAGGAATACTTTTACCGGCAATAGAATACCCTTTAATTTTGGGCTGAGCTTTTGGAAGCAGATCAACCTGAATTTCATAAGCAAGTCTCATTTCTTCTTGTAGTCTGAGTAATGCCGTTTCGTTCTGGTATAGACGTGCATTTTCGATAACGTGTGCAGATTGAGCGGCAATTATTCCCAGAAGTCTCTGATCATTAATTGTAAAACCAGAGTTGCCATGCTTGTTAAAAACAGTAACAAGGCCTATCATTTTTCCTTTTAACAGCATCGGAACGCTAAGTAAAGATTTAATAGGGAAGTCTACTTCTTTTACTGCACTGAATCGCTTGTCAGTTTGAAAATCGTTAATTAGGAGCGGAGCTTTGTTCATCAGCATCCAACCCGTTAGTTGAGTATCAAGCCTGAAGGGGAGGAGGTTTGCTGTGCTATCCTGCTTTCTTATCATAGTGTGGAAAGGATTTTCTGTATCTTTTTCGTCCAGAAGCATTACAACACCTTGTTCAACCTTTATGTGCTTTACACATTTTCTAACAATAAGGTCAACAATTTTTTCGATTGATTGTGTGGATGTTATAGCAGTAGCTATTTCATTCAAAATAGAAAGTTCTCCTACTGCCATTCTTAGTTTTTGATTTTCTTCCTCGAGTCGGTTAATCTGAACCGAATACTGATCTGTCTCCATATATTGGCTAATTAATATTTAGAAATTTTTAATTGAGTCTTTTATAATATACCGTTGAAAGTAAGTGATTATAATATATGATTATATAACTGAAATGAAAACAAATTAAATAAATATTTTGTTCCTTTTTAGATAAAAAATACAGGATTTCGGTCCTTAAGAAGTAATTTTGGGCCAAAATATACTTTTAGTTTGCAATTTTTATAATGTTCAATTTCGGACTATGTTACTTGGCAAACTTAATATGTATGTATTTTTTCCCTGGTATTTGTAAAGTTTGCAGGTTCATTCCTTTCAATTTTTCGTTAATTTTGTTCAGTTCGTTCATTTTAATTTTGTCCAATTGCTTTTTCACTTCTGAAAGTTTTTCGTTATAATGATTAAATGCTTCTTTCATCTGTGCTGTTGGTTCACAGTCGGCACTAAAAACTGCTGTTTCAAGGTTTGCAGGGTTAGCACCTTTGTTCAATTTTATTAAGGCATCAATCTTTTGTTCGAAATTATTTAACATTGATAAAATATCAGCAGAAATTTTATTTCCTTTTTTTATTTTTGCTAACTGATCCTTAATTGAATTCTGAATTTCGTCCAGTGTACTTTGATCTGAAGAAGTATTCCAGGTTTGAACACCTAATTTAAATTGATCCTTTAGTGCTTTATCCGATACTTTTACTCTCGGATCCATTTTCACTTTTAGTTTCTGTATATAAGTTTTCCCCTCAACTGTTAGAACAATTTTATATTCACCTGGTAGTGCTAGTGGTCCTTCCGGCTCTTCTTTTGTTCCGTGCCCTGCAATTGCTTTCATACTATAGTAATGATAATTAGCAGGCGGAGGTGGATAGTGAAGATCCCAAACGAACCTATTGATGCCGGTATGAGTTGTTAAAGGTTCGAACTGAGGCAACCATTCGGTCATAAAATAAGGCTGTTTTGAAACAGGCACAGGTTTGTCGTTGCTTGAATAATGGCGAACTGAATTTCCATTCATATCAAAGATATCCAATGAAATATTATTCGGTGGTTTTTCCGATAGGAAATAATCTATTATTGCACCTGTCGGAGGATTTGTACCTAGCGGTGTTTCAGGTGGTAGAGGAGTATCGGTATTTTCACTTCTTCTTATTCTTATTGCAGTTTCAGGTTCAAATAACGTTACTTTATTATTTAAAATATTTTTATTAATCTGACGCAATGGTGTTACATTGTCCAGTATCCAGAATGATCTTCCATGAGTTGCTGCAATGAGATCATTATCGTGAACAGCAAGATCACGAACAGCAACAGTTGGCAGATTCAACTGCAACGGCTGCCAGCTTTCACCATCATTAAACGAGACATAAACTCCGGTTTCTGTTCCCGCATACAGCAAACCTTTTTTTACCGGATCAGCTCGAACAACACGAACGAACGAAAGATCATCTATCCCTTTATTAATTAATATCCAGTTTTTTCCGCTGTCTGTAGTTTTATAAATGTACGGAGTAAAATCGTCAAGCCTGTGACGATCTATTGCTGCATAGGCCGTTTTTATATCAAATGGTGATGCTTCGATAATACTAACCTTACTCCATGGCTTCAATTGTTTTGGAGTAACATTTTCCCAGCTTTTACAATTGTCTTTTGATAATTGAATCTGCCCATCATCTGTTCCGACCCAGATCAATCCTTTTTTTAAAAGTGAAAATGAAAATGAATAAATAACACCCATTCCACGTTCAGACGCATTTGAAACTGAAAGAGAGGAGGTATCATCTTTATTTTTTTTGGCACCAGTTAAATCGGGACTCACTACTTTCCAGTGTAATCCTCCATCAGTAGTACGTAGCATATATTGTGAACCAAAGTATAATGCATCACTATTGTTTGGGTCAAATCCAATAGGCGATGTCCAGGTAAAACGAAATTTGCGCTTTTGCATTGGAGTGCTGAATGAAGACAACAACCACGGTTGTACAACGTGTGATTGCCCCGTGACATTATCATACCTATACAAGCCGCCGTAAGTATTTCCACCATAAATTATGTTCGGGTTTTTAGGATCGGGTGCAATGTAACCTGCTTCTCCGGCACCAATCGGGTGCCAGTCTCTGAATGAGATCTGTCCGTAATCACTTCTGCTTGTTATAGAAACAGTCCCACAATCCTGCTGTGCACCGTATATTCTGTAAGGGAATTGATTGTCTACACTAATGTGATAAAATTGTGCTGTTGGTTGATTATACCAGCTGCTCCAGGTTTTTCCGTAGTCGAGGCTGACAGCCGCACCCTGATCAGCTGCTTCAATTATTCTGTGATTATTTTGAGGATCGATCCAGACATAATGATAATCATCTCCGCCGGGCGAACCTTTTATGGCAGTGAAAGTTCTTCCACCGTCTTCAGAACGAAAGACTGACCTGTTTAGCAAATAAATAATATCCGGGTTTGTAGGATCTACAAAAACTCTTCCAAAATACCACATACGGGTTGTAATATTCGTATTTGTGCTCCTCAACTCCCAGCTATTGCCACCATCATTTGAATAGTATAATCCTGATTTATCGCTGAGTGATTCTACTATTGTGAATAATTTATTTCCTCCTGATCCGTTAACAACTGCAATGCCTATTCTTCCGACCGAATCTTGAGGGAAACCGTTTCCTTTAATTTGTGTCCACGTATTGCCTTTATCGGTTGATTTATAAAGTCCGCAGCCAGGGCCTTCGTTTGGCTGGTACTGGCTCCATGGCGTACGCTGTACCTGCCATGTTGAAGCATAAATAATATTTGTTTTTTCTGCATCCCACGAAAGATCTACTGCTCCTGTCTCATCATTTTTATATAAAATTTTTTTCCAGGTTTTGCCGCCGTTTGTAGTTTTAAAAACCCCCCGTTCATTGTTTGATCCGTACGCGTGCCCAACCGCAGCAACAAAAACAATGTCAGGATTTTCAGGATCAATTAGTATTTTGCCTATATGTCTCGTTTCACTTAATCCTAAGTGTTCCCAGTGTTCCCCCCCATCAGTTGATTTGTAAACTCCGTCACCATATGTTATATCAGATCGCATATCTGCTTCGCCGGTGCCGATGTAAATTATGTTCTCATTTGATGGGGCAATAGCAAGAGCGCCTATCGAAGAATTTGTTTGGCCATCTGTTAAAACCTGCCAGGTATCTCCTGCATTTGTTGTTTTCCATATACCCCCGTCAACTGCGCCGAAATAAAAAGTGTAAGAGTTTCCCGGAATTCCGGATGCAGCAAGAGTACGTCCACCCCGAAATGGACCTATCATTCTCCAGCGCATTGAATTGTATGAACTATCAGAAATTTTTTGAAAATTATTTTTATTCATTTCTGAATTTTCAGGTTTAAGAGGAATAAAGGAATACCAGCAGGTGGATGCCAGCAAAAGACATATAAGTATTATTAATCTTTTCATTTTTGTTCCTGATGAATAAAGAATGAAATTTCATATCGCAAATCAGCTATGTGTATTTTTTATAAACTTTGTTGTATTGTCGTGTATCTTTTTCAAAGATTCAGGATGTAAATAAACCATATGCCCTGACATATAATGATAGTATTCAATATTCTTCTGCAGGTTATCGGGCATAGGCAAATGATGTAATGTATATTCTGCTGCATAGAAAGGAGTGCCCAGGTCAAAATAGCCAGAGTTTAGCATAACTTTTAGATGTGGATTATATTTCATTGCCATTGCAAGATCCGGAGAGACATTACCATAATTAATATGCCCCCTGCCTATATTGTGTTTTGTTTCCCAGCTTTTAATGAAATTGTACGCAGACGGGCGATAAGTTTTATCCTTCCCAAATTTAAGATCTTCCCTTACATACTGGTTGAAAAGTGAAACATATGCCGAAGATATTGCGGGATCCAGGGGATCGTATTGAGATCCTTTGCTTAACGGATCCATTGAAGTACCTGAAAACCTCGAGTCAAGCCGGCCCGTAGTCATATCATCATCACTTAAAAGCTGTTTTTCAAATTGATTGCCCGAAACCCTGAGATTGGATTTTATTATGTAATCTTTTGGGAGTCCCGTATACTCGTGCAGTTTTTCAGCGACTTTTTCTTTTTCCTGCTGACTTATTTCAGATCCTTTCATCAGTGCTAAAGTATATTCGTTTACTGCATATTGTTCAACCTGTTTAAGAAAAGGCTCGAGTTCTTTTGGTTGATCAGGAAGCTTTTTATGATACCAGGCTGTTGCTGCCATTGATGGAAGGGTGAGTGAATATCCCAGGTCTATTCCCGGAATATCATCGGGAGTATCCGCATCTATATCAAAATTTAAAATTTCGGAAAGCAGTATCACACCATTCAGATCGATATTATCTCTGCTCTGCAAAATATTGGAAAGAACTGCTGAACGTGTGGTTCCGTAACTCTCGCCGAATAAATATTTCGGTGAGTTCCAGCGGTTGAATTTTGTAATAAACTTCATAATAAATTGTGCAAATGCATTGGCATCCTGGTCGATACCGAAAAAATCTTTATCCTTGCCTTTACCCACAAGTCTGCTGAAACCTGTAGCTGGAGCGTCAATAAATACCATGTCTGTTGCATCGAGTAAGCTGTAATCATTATTTACAAGTTTATAGGGAGCAGGGGGCGAGTATTTATTGTCATCCGAAAATACGCGTTTAGGTCCGAAGGCACCCATATGTAGCCATATTGTTGAAGAACCGGGTCCGCCGTTGTAGAAGAAAGTTACAGGTCTGTGTGATACATCACTAACACCTTTCTTAAAATATGCTACATAAAACATGCTACAGGTTGGTTCTTCTTTATCATTCTTTAGAATAATTGTTCCTGCGACAGCTTTATAATTTATGTTTTGTCCTTCTACCGTTACACTACCCTCAGTATTTACTTCTTCAGATTTTATGTTAAGTGAATCTGGCTTGTGCTCCTGTTGTTTCTTTTGCATGTCCGCATTTTGTGCAAATATACAAGTTGTAAAGAAAATAACAGTAAAAATTCCCAACATTAATTTTTTCATCATAGCTCCAATTGAATTACTAATTATTTTTTTTATTTGTTGTTATTAAAATCTTTGGATAAAGTTTCATATTGGCTGCTTAAATCTTTAAATAGCTCTTTTTGTCCCTGGGTTGGGGAAGCATCTGCAGACTGGACTGAAGAAGCGAAACCGGAAAGTGATCCGCATAAATTAGCAACTTTAGATTTTAGTTCTGTTAATCTATCTTTTTCTCCCTGTGGAATATCACTATTTACATCATTTAATTTTTTGTCTATCTCTTTATATAAAGAAACCACATTATTCAACGTTGAATTTACTTCCTGGGCAAGTTCGAGTTGTTTCTTTAATGCACCCACACTCACTTTCACTCTTGGATCCAGCTTTACTTCTAGAGTTTGTGAATAATCTTTGCCATCAACATTCAAAACAACTTTGTATTTTCCCGGCATCACCAGTGGTCCCATTGGCTCAACAGGAGTACCAACAGTCCAGACAGCAGCAATTGAATAACCATAATGTAAGGCTTCAGGTCGTGGATATCTTAAATTCCATAAGAACCTGTGCATCCCTGCATTTGTTGAAAGTGGCTGGGATGTTTTAATCCATCTTTTATCAAAGTACCTGTTTGCCGGCAGGTTTTCAGGTTTCTCGTCGCTTGAGTAACTTCTTATTAAATTTCCTTTCATATCGTAGATAGAGAGTTTAACAGGACCCTGGACATTATCTTTTAACCAGTAGTCAATTAAAGCTCCATCGGGTGGGTTTTGTCCAAGTGGAGTTGAAGGTGGCCATGGAGTATCATGATTTGTATTTCCTCGCATTCGCCATGCTCGCTTCGGTGCAAATAGCACGACACTATTTTCTATCGTTTTATTAGAAAGTTGTCTCAAAGGTGAAAGGTCATCCAGTATCCACATTGCACGTCCCTGGGTTGACGCGATGAGATCATCGTGATGAACAAGCAGGTCGGTAAAGAGAGTAGTAGGTAAATTTAAAGTTAATGGTTGCCAGTTTTCTCCATCATTAAATGAAACATAAACACTTCTGTTTGTTCCTGCAAACAACAATCCTTTTTTCTTTGTATCTGATCTTATAACGCTTGTGTATTCATCTTTTGGAATTCCATTATTTATTACTGTCCAGGTCTTTCCATCATTTGTAGTTTTTAAAAGCAATGGTTCAAATTTGTCGAGCCTGTGCATGTCAACTGCTGCATAGGCCGAATGTACGTCAAAATTTGAAGGTGAAATTTTATCAATACGTGCCCACAAAGGAATTTGAGGAGGTGTGACATTATTCCAGTGCTTTCCACCATCCATTGTTAATTGAATAAGTCCGTCATCAGTGCCGATCCAGATAACATCTTCTTTGATAGGAGAGGGAGCAATGTTCCATATTACGCCGTAACCTGCATCAGCCGCACCCTGGAAATCCAATCCTTTGTAATCAGGGTCTGCGTTTTTCTTCTTTCGGCTTAGATCAGGACTTATTATTTCCCAATGGTTACCATCATCTGTTGTTTTAAATAGATATTGCGCACCGAAATACAAAGCGTGTTTGCCAATAGGCGAAAATTCAATCGGTGTAATCCATGAATAGCGATACTTTACGGTATTCGGTTTTGCTGCATAAGTAGAATGCGGCCATGGAGAAACATCAATCGACTGACGAGTGATTTCATCAAAACGGTGAAGTGTTCCGCCAAGACCACTGCCGAATACCTTATCAGGGTCTCCGGGCTTTGGAATATCATAGTCTCTTTCGTCTGCACCGACAGGATGCCAGTCTCTCAACTCAATTACTCCGTAGGGACCCTGACTTAAAATTTCAACTGTTCCGTTATCCTGTTGAGCACTATAAATGTGATAGGGAAATCTATCATCAGCACCCAGATGATAAAATTGTCCTGTGGGTTGATTATACCAACTAGACCAGGTTTCTCCATTATTAACAGATACAGCCGTTCCCTGGTCCGCGCCACTAACCATATGATCGGGGTATTTTGGATTGATCCACATAAAATGATAATCGTCTCCGCCGGGTGAACCTTTAAAAATTGTAAATGTATTACCGCCGTCAGTTGATTTATGGATTGACCTTCCCATTACATAAACAGTTGATGGATTAGTCGGATCGACATTTACCCTGGCAAAGTATGAACTGTAAAGTTCGTGATCGGTATTAACAAGTTTCCAGGTCTTTCCTCCATCTTCAGATCGATAAAATCCGCCTTCGCCTTTTCCTGCATCTATTGTTGCATAGACAGTTTGTGCATTTGTATTTTGACCAACTGCAAGTCCAATCCTTCCCATAGGAACATCCGGTAAACCTTCACCATTTAATTTTGTCCAGTGAACTCCTCCGTCTTCACTTTTATAAATTCCTGAGCCTGCTGCTCTTTGCGATAAATAATAATCCATCCAAGGGTAAGATCTAACCTGCCACATTGCTGCATAAATTACATTGGGCTGAGACATATCACAAGCAAGGTCGACAGCACCGGTTGTGTCATTAATAAAAAGTGTTTGATTCCAGGTTTCCCCGCCATCTGTGGTAAGATAAATTCCGCGGTCTTTGCTGTTGCCGAATACATGACCAAGTGCTGCAACAACAACTCTGTTTTCATCTTTTGGATCAACTAAAATTCTTCCAATGTATTTTGTCTTCTTTAAACCAATATTATTCCAGGTTTCACCGCCATCGGTAGTCTTGAAGACTCCATCACCATCTAATATATCATATCGCAAGGCAACCTGACCAGTTCCTACATAAATTACTTTTGGGTTTGAAGGAGCTATTGCAAGACCGCCAACAGCAGCAGCGGATTCATTCTGCATCAAACCTTCCCAGGTTCTTCCTGCATCTGTAGTTTTCCAGACACCTCCTCCGGCTCCGCCAAAATAAAAAGTATTTGGTTGATCCGGGATACCTTCAGCAACAGTTCCCCAGCCTGCACGATATGGTCCTATTAATCTCCATTTCATTCCCGAGAAAGAATTTTGTGGTAAATGTTGAGAAAAAATAAAGTCAGTAGAGAAAAGTAAGGTCATTATTAAAAGCGATTTTACAAAGTGGAAACACCTGGAAGATTTTTTTGAGACCATATTATATACCTAATTAATAGTTTTAAAAGAAGAGTTTTTACTTAAGCTGATTTTTAATATACAATTATTTTGATAAATGTAGAATAAGAAAGTAATAATGTAGCGTAGGCTAATAATACGTACTTCAGAATTAGAAAAATAAAGACTTATACAAAACAAAAAAGGCGTCCGATGGGTTCGAACGCCTTCTAGTATTAATGGGATTTGGAATCTTAATACATTCCGCCCATATCTCCCATTCCGCCGCCCGGCATAGGAGGCATTGGAGCTTCTTTTTCTTTCTTTTCAAATACAACCGCTTCGGTTGTAATGAGAAGAGCAGAAACAGAAGCAGCATTCTCAAGAGCTGTTCTTGATACTTTAGTCGGATCGATAACTCCTGATTTTATCAGGTTCTCATATTTTTCTGAAAATGCGTTGAATCCGAAGTCATCTTTTTCCTCTTTAACTTTTTGAAGAACGACAGAACCTTCAAGCCCTGCATTATCAACGATCTGTCTCAGTGGTTCTTCGAGAGACTTTGCAATTATCTTGATACCAGTTGTCTGGTCAAGATTTTCGCCTTTTAATTTTTCAAGCTGGCTGATAGCTCTTACGAATGCAACTCCGCCGCCTGCTACTATACCTTCTTCAACTGCAGCGCGGGTAGCGTGCAGAGCATCTTCGACTCTTGCTTTCTTTTCTTTCATTTCAACTTCTGTTGAAGCACCAATCTTCAGAACTGCAACACCTCCTGAAAGTTTAGCAAGTCTTTCCTGTAATTTTTCTTTATCGTAATCAGAAGTAGTTTTATCAATCTGTGCTTTGATCTCGTTGATTCTCTTCTTTATGTCTTCTGATTTGCCTGCACCTTCGACAATTGTAGTATTGTCTTTGTCTATGTTAACTTTTTTCGCTGTTCCAAGGTAGGAAACAGTAGCGTTCTCTAATTTGAACCCTCTCTCTTCAGAGATAACGGTACCGCCAGTTAGTACGGCAATATCTTCCAGCATAGCTTTTCTTCTGTCACCAAATCCCGGAGCTTTTACCGCAGCAATTTTCAGTGTTCCTCTGATTTTATTAACAACTAAAGTTGCAAGAGCTTCGCCTTCAAGGTCTTCTGCAATTATCAATAAAGACTTTCCCTGTTGAGCAACTTTTTCGAGAATAGGGAGCAGGTCCTTCATTGCTGAGATCTTTTTATCATGAATTAAGATAAAAGGATCTTCCAGTTCAGCTTCCATTGATTCTGTATTAGTTACAAAATAGGGCGAGAGGTAACCACGATCGAACTGCATACCTTCAACGACATCCAAACCGGTTTCAGTGCCTTTAGCTTCTTCAACGGTAATTACTCCATCTTTACCAACTTTATCCATTGCATCAGCAATTAAATCACCAATAGCTTTATCGTTGTTTGCTGAAATAGCACCGACCTGTGCAATTTCGTTTCTTCCTTCAACATCACGGCTGATTGATTTTAAGAAGCTAACGACTTTTTCAACTGCGATATCGATTCCTCTTTTGAGGTCCATAGGATTTGCGCCTGCAGTTACGTTTCTTAAACCTTCTCTGTAGATAGCCTGTGCAAGAACAGTAGCTGTCGTTGTCCCATCACCGGCAACATCGCTGGTTTTTGAAGCGACTTCTCGGACCATCTGAGCACCCATATTTTCAACTGCATCTTCAAGTTCAATTTCCTTAGCAACTGAGACACCATCTTTTGTTACAGTTGGTGCACCGAATTTTTTTTCAAGAATTACATTTCGTCCTTTTGGGCCTAAAGTAACTTTTACGGCGTTAGCTAATTTATCCACGCCTCTTTTCAGCTTGGTACGTGCCTCGCTGTCAAATTCAATTAATTTTGCCATAATTTATTTCTCCGATTTTTATTTTCTAATTATAAAAAAACTATTAACCAACAATTGCGAAAATATCGCTCTCGCGCATAATCAAATACTCAACTCCGTCAACTGTAACTTCAGATCCACTGTACTTTCCGTAAAGTACAACGTCACCGACCTTAACTTCCATTTTCACGACATTACCGTCATCACTGGTTTTTCCCGGTCCTGCCGCTACAATAGTTCCTTCAACCGGTTTTTCTTTTGCTGTGTCGGGAAGAATAATCCCACCTTTTGTTACTTCGTCTGCCTCTTTTGGCTTTACAATAACTCTATCAGCCAGCGGCTTTAGGTTAATTTTGCTCATATTTTATCTCCTGTATATGTTATTTTTAGATAAGATTTTATTAGCACTCAATTAAAGCGAGTGCTAATATAAAGGCATTAAGCATCTTTGTCAAGGTAATGAAGGAGTCAAAATGTTAAGAAAAAGTTAAATTTTGCAATGAATTTATACAGTGGGTGTAATTATTGGTCAATAAGTAAAAGGGAAATTATTTTAATAAAGTTTCACCAAGCAGGTAAACCAAGGTGTGATGGATGATTGAAATTATTCCTAAAGTCCAGCCCCAGAAATGCAGGCCGCTTGCATAAATGGCAATAACAGCCAATCCGGATAATACTAATTCTTGAAACAGGCGTAAAAGTTCTGACCATCTACCGAAATTGTGAAAATCATAGGAACCCCAAAAGCCAAAAATAAGTAACGGTGCACCGATACATAAAAGAATTTTCATCCCTGTATTTGTACCGGCTTGAAAGCCCCAATATGCCAGCCCGGCAACTATACCGGTTTCCATAATTCCCCTTAAGGCCAGGTTAATAGTTCTAAATGATTTTAACATTTAACTAGTGAGTTATTTAAATCAAATACCTTTTTTAATATTCCATGCCCAGTTCACAATAATAATTATTGCAATTAATATTTTATATTTTACACTCCAATCTTTTTTCATAAATTCAAGTAATTTGTTCCTACCCGTTAATAACTCATAAATTAACCATAGTAATGAAACAAGAATCAAAAAGTTTGTGACAAGAGCCAGAGGGTTCAGTAATATAGATTGTAGAACTTTTCCTTTGAATAAAAGGATCGTTGCCCTGGTTGATCCACAGGCGGGGCAGGGGATACCGGTGATATCCTTAAACAAACAAAAACTGTAATTATTAATGAAATGCGGGTAAAATATGAGAAAAAAATAACCCGCAAGAATTACAAAAATAATAGTTATCTTTTTTAACTTGTTATCAGTGGGCATTTCTCATAAATAACTGAAAATTAAGTTCTTTCGTTTTCCCCATTATAAGAAACCAATCTACTATAGTCCAGATTCCAAGTCCGCCACAGGTAAGCAACTTAGCAATTCCCAATCCGGTTTCACCTAGCATAAAGCGATCAACTCCAAAGTGTCCGAGGAAAATCGAAACTATCAAAAGGGTCTGAGGATTTTTATAATTCAACGATTGCAGGTAAGCAAATTTGCTGTCGTCTAGTTTTTCCAACTGTTCACGAATTACCATATGCGTATTAAACTCGAATTTTTCATTCATTGTTGCAATGAACATGTCAACTTTATTTTGTTCCATAAATTTCTCTTAGGATAATTTTAAAAAATAAATTTATAAAGCCTGGGTAAAGAATAAATTTAGTAAAGCTGAATATTTTCCCTCTTCCTAATAGTTAACATAAGAAATTAATAGTACGTCCACAATAAAATTATTTGATTTAACCAATGACCTTTAATATTACAAGAAAGGTTTAAATGCTTTGAGAATACTATTTCCTAATTTATTGTTTATTTTTCTTCTATGGATTTTCATTTAAAAGACGAACTGAGAAAACTTTCCAAAATAATCCATAACATGGATAGAAAGGTCATAATTATCTTTCTATCCATTTCAATTCTGCAAACAATATCATGGTATTTAACTTCCCGGTCTTTTTTCAGGTTAAATCTTTTTGATTATTTCAGCTCAAGCCAGAGTGTTGACCTTTACGAATATATATACTGGTTCTTTGGCGATTTTTTTTCTTTTTTCATACTTCCGGTGCTAATAATTTTTATCTTTTTAAAAGATAAACCTAAAAACTTTGGTCTGCAAATAGGTGATTACAAAGCAGGACTGAGATTATCCTTTTATTTTATCATAATAATGATAGTAATTATATGGTTTGTCTCTTCATCACATTCATTTACGGAAACATACCCTCTTTTGCGAAGAACAAAAGAATCCTGGGAATTGTTTCTCATTTTTGAGGTCGGATTATTTATATTTCTATTTGCCTGGGAATTCATCTGGCGCGGGTTTATGCTTTTCGGGCTGGAAGAAAAATTTGGCTATTATGCTGTACTAATTCAAATGATACCATTTGTGATTCTGCATAACGGGAAACCATACCCTGAAACTTTAAGTGCTATTATTGGAGGAATTGCGCTTGGTATTCTTGCATTCCGAACAAGGTCAATTCTGTATTGCGTAATTGTGCATATCAGTGTTATGTTTACAATAGATTTATTTTCAGTATTGCGTTACAGAACTGCGGATTTTGGAATTGGTATTAGTTCGTTTATTCATATTATAAAAGAAATTTTTTAAGGCATAAAAATGAAATTTTCATTAAATATTGATCACTTCGCAACTGTACGAAACGCTAGAGGAGGGCGGCAGCCTGATCCTGTTACTGCTGCATTGATTGCTGAACAAGCCGGAGTTGACGGAATTGTCTGTCATCTTCGTGAAGACAGGAGACACATAAACGAAAGGGACGTTCGCTTGCTTCGCGAGTTAATAAAAACAAAACTCGACCTTGAAATGGCTGCAGTCGATGAAATTATAAAAATTGCTTGTGATGTAGGACCGGAACTTGCCACCCTGGTTCCTGAAAAAAGACAAGAGCTCACGACTGAAGGCGGATTGAATGTTATCGATAACATTTCACGTATAAAAGATACAATAGAAGAATTACACAATGCTGAAATTGAGGTTTCACTTTTTGTTGAACCTGATATTGAACAGGTTGATGCTTCTGCGGAAATTCATTCCGACTTTATAGAAATTCATACAGGAGTTTTTGCAAATGCACTTTCGGAAGAAGAACAATTTGATGAGCTTGAAAGAATTCATGCCGCTGTAAAACATGCAAAAAAATTGGGGCTCGGAGTTAATGCAGGACACGGACTGGATTATCAAAATATAAAAGTCTTTCGCGAAATTCCTGATATTGATGAAGTAAGCATCGGACACGCCGTTATAGCTCACGCAATGTTTGTTGGAATAGAAAGGGCAGTGAAAGAGATGATAGGATTGCTAAATTCTTAAGTTAAAATATCAGGGACATCATCGGCTTATTTTTAATTGTTTTCTCCTAATATTTTTACAATTGGAGTTACATCTGCATAAATACGCCAGGTTTTTATCTTGTTATTTTCTGTAACCGCATACCATGCTGCAGGTACTTGCCATTTATTATCAGGTTTTAGTTTCCCGTCTTTTGTATATGTTCCATATGCATTTCCTATAATCGCGGCATTGCTTCCACTAATTAATATTTCATCAATGACCATTTTATAATCCGGAAACATTCTGAAGTATTCTGTCCATGCTCTTTTTAAAGCATCTTTACCTGATAATTCAATTCCAAATGAATCTATAAATTTATGATCATCCGTCATCAGGGCAATTATATTATTTACAAAATGGCTATTAATTGCTGCGACAAAATTATTTATGGTTGAAGTAATCATACTTAATTAAATATTATTTATTGATATTTAACTTTCTCTCTGAAAAAATCCTAAAACCACCTTCGATTCCCATCGATAATATAATCATTCCGGCCAAGATCCATATGTGAGATGGCGCTGTTTTAAATGTCTGCCATATCAAACTAGCCAGAGCACCAAGACAAAGTCCTGTACCAATATATGAAATTATTTTTTTACTCCTTGTTTTTGCGGATAATTTTGCATTTGCAAGATTAACACAGGCAAAGATTAATAAAAATCCCGCACTGCCCATAGTTGATAAACTAGAAAGATCAAAAAGATTAGCAACAAGTAAAGTAGCCACGGAAGTAATTAATAATCCTTCCAGAGGTTTGTTCCAGACATTGTCCTCTAAAAATTTCGGAAGTTCTCCGTCCTTTGCAATTATATAACTCAATCTTGCGGAACCGTAAAGAGTAGCATTAATTGCTGAAGTAGTTGAAAGCAGTGCTGCTACTGAAATTAATATTATTCCAAATTGCCCTAAAAATGGTTTTGCCGCTATTGCAAGTGCATAATCTTTTGCTTCAACTATTTTATCAACAGGGAGACTTCCTACCGTAACTGTCGCAACTAAAATATAGAGTACAATTACAAAAATAACGGAAGCATAAAAGGCACGAGGTAAAGTTTTCTCAGGGTTTTTAACGTCGTCTGCTGTATTTGCAATCAATTCAAAACCTTCATAAGCAAGAAAAATTATGAAACCTCCGGCAACCAGATTAACTGCCGGCGACCATTCTGTTATTGCAAGTTTATCAGTATGAATTCCCCAAAAACCTACTGCACAGAAAAATAAAAGTATTAATAACTTAATTGCCACAATAAAATCCTCTGCTTCACCTATTAGTTTGGCGCTGAAGATATTCAAAACTGTAATTGAAATTACTATACTACTTATCAGTATATGTTTTATTAATTCATTTGATCCGGAAACAAATAGTTCCGTTCCATAACTACCAAATGCATAAGCATAAAGTGATAACATAACAATGTAGCTAATCCACAAGAGTATATTCATTGAACCGGTGAACAGTCCAGAACCAAAAGCATTGTCGAGGAAAGAAACTGTGCCTCCTTTGCCGGGGAGAGCAACTGATAATTTTGAATAAGAATAAGATGTAACCAGTGCGACAATACCGGCTATCAAAAAGGCAACCGGTGCACCCCCCTTTGAAAGCTCTACAGCAAGTCCCAGTACTGCAAAAATTCCTCCACCTACCATACCGCCAATCCCAATGGACGCCGCTTCAATAAATCCTATTTTGTTATCATCATTTTTATTGGTCACTCTACGTTCTTCTTAGATGGTTACTAATCCTATTTATAAATACAAAATACTTATTCAAATTGAAAAGTCATATTTAAATAATAAAATATTAATATTAAAAATAAAAAAGCCGCAAAAAGCGGCCATAAGAATTTCTGATTAGAATTTTAGAAAATATTTTATAAAATTTTAATCCCTTTTGTATCTTCAAATCTTGCTTGTATACCCCAGCCGCCGAAATCTTCAGAAACAGCAAAAAGAATTTCATTTTGACCTTTTTTTAATGGTAAGTATACTGTATCAAAATAACCTATTGTACCAAGGTAACGATAATCTCTCGACATATAATTATTATTGCCGCTGTAAAGTATCCGGCCATTTACATAAACTTTAACCCTGTCACTGTAGCCAAAATTAATTCTCTTTATTTGTTCTTTATCGGAATTGATTAAGAGTTTTGCAAATACTGTATTGTGGCCTTTTGCTGTTCCACTTAAAACAGCGAGATTAGCAAGACCGCTTTTTTCTGTTTCCAATTTTGTCCAGTTTAAATTTCCTGTGAAATCTTTTGGTAAGGCAAATTGTTTATCCAGTGATTTTTCATCAAATGTATTTGATACTATCCAGGACATTACGGTTCCTAGTTCTGCCGGTTTTATTGATACAGCTTTTCCTTTTAATTCAACATGTTTCATTGGTGTGTATGAAAAATTAGCATAATAAGCGGGGACAAAATTTGCTACGGTCAATCCAACTTTACCTGTTTCTTCTTTTCTTTTTAATTCATTTACAAAAAGTGCAGGTTTATCCATATCATCAATATAGACTTCTGCATTTTTATCATTTACCGCAATTTTAACATGGGTCCATGAATTATTTTTATAATTCACCGGTGCAGAGTATTCCTTACCAAAATATAATTGCCAGCCTGCAAGTCCGTTATAAACCGGGTTGTACTGATTTGCATCAGGCTTACCAGACAGGTGAGGCCTCAGGTAGAACTCTTCATAATTTTCTTTATCCTGCATCCTCCAGATTACTCCCATAAAGCCCCGTTCACCGGAAAATGAGATATCAAATTCAATTATTCCATTTAAAAATTTTGAATTAGTAAGATAGGCAATACCACCTTGTAACTTCAGGCATTTTTTCCCCAAGTGTGTTTCAATTTTATTTACTTTGGCATCAATTGTCCATTTACCTGAATCAAATGGAACTACCTGCGATTGAATATTAAGACATATAAACAAAAATAAAACGGAGGTTTTGATGATTAAATTTTTCATCTTATCACCTGTAAATAATTAATGTTAATTCTCAATCAGGAAAATAATTGGCTAAAGATAAATTGTATTGTAAAAATGGGACAATGAAAGAGATGAATTAAAATATTTTTTAAGTGACGTAGAATCAAACAAAAAAGTTATTTTATCCGGAGAAACTCCTGAAAATTCATTTATTTCTTTTATAAAATGAGATTGGTCATAGTAATTGCATTTTTCACAAATATCTGCCCACGGCATACCTGATTTCTTTAAATAAAGAGTTTTTTGGAACCTGATAATGCGTGAAAATTGCTTGGGGTTTACTCCAAAATTATTATTGAATCTTCTGAATAAATTTCTTCTGCTGATTTTGTATTCTTTTGCGATTTTACTGATATGTAATTTGCCAAAATTAAAATTGATGTTACCTGCAATATTGCTAACTAATAAATCTTCCTTGTTACCCTCTAAAGTTGATATTAAAAAATCTTCCATAATTTTTATTTTTTTAAATGGGTCATCCGCTTCATCAAATTTTTCTTCAATGTCCCTCAAAATCTTATTATTAAAAATATCATAGAAATCAATTGATCTGTCGATTGTTTCAGACATATTTAAATTGATTAATGATGAGATTCTAAAGGGAGACATATTAAAGATAATCATACCTGTTTTACCTGAAGCTTTAACTTTTACGGGTTTAGTCCTCTGCCCACAAAATAAAAATTTAGGCAAAGTTATATCTTTATTATTATCAATTTGCACAAACGGGTCCTTGAAATGAAATATAAAATCTGTTTTGGTTGCCGGTAACACAGTGGTGGGTTGAAAATCAATTTTTGAAGCATCAGAATCATTATCCTGTATCCAAATACTTTCGATGTAAGGAGCCAGTATTTTATTAGGGATAATTTTCTTATAAAGCATAATTAACTACCCGGAAGGATAAAATATATTTATGAGTTTTGTAAAATATTAAATTATCATAATTAAGAATCAACATAAAATAGTTTACAATTTTGACTGGGAATTTTAATAATTGGATTATATCTAGGTAAATACACACCATTTGCATTATTGTTTTATGAAATAAATTTTACTTGGTTTATCAGTTTTCTAGAGTGAAGCAAAAAAGCCGGGGATAAGCCCGGCTTTAAATGTGCTTTTATAAATTAATTTGTTAGTTCATAGAATAACGGATTCCGGTTGTGAGTGCAAAATAGAACACAGTTGTTCCACCCCCGAAAACAGGGCCGATCTGAATATCGGCAGGGATATCAATATTCGGGGCAACATTGAAGTTAACCCCTCCACCGAAACGGAGGCCAAAGTACGGTCCGCCTGTATAAAACCAAAGACTCATTCCACCATCAAGATAAGGTTGTATGTTTGGTCTGGAAGATTCCAGGTCATAAAAGAAAGAACCGTTCCATTCGATAGGGGTTCCTCCTTGTGTATTTATATTAAATTCAGATCCTATTGACATATTACTGTTAATATAATATTGTCCCATAGGGCCTAACTGCAAACCTGCTGAACCATCCAATATTGATAAACCAAATCTGCCTCCCAGAACAAATTTATTACCAGACATTGACTGGGCATTTATGGTAGCTGATGAAATCAAAATCATAACACATATAAATAAAGTCGCTTTCAAATATTTTAGTCTCATAGAAATTTCCTCAAATTATTTTGAAATGGGAGTAATTAATTACTAATTATAATCTTAGGCACATTGTAAATTTTTTGCTGATTAAAACTATTGTTTTCTTTATTGATTGTCAATTTCGAAAGTAGACCAGAGTATGTCATATTTTTATTGACTGTTTTTTTATTCAATGCAAGTTGATTTTTTTATTTAACCAGCTAATTATTTTTGAATGATTATCGGTTAGAAGCGGAAATAACAAAAGTGATACACTATCGAGTCAAATTATGAAATACATTTAATAAAAATATGTAGTAATTTCGGATTTCAGAATGAGGATATCTTCTATACTCTATGAAATTGAAACAAAAGCTCGATTACCATTACAGGGCGTTTGACAAATCGCAGATTTCACCTGACCCTTTGCAGTTCCTTCATCTTTTTACAAAAGAGGAGGATATAGAAGTGGTGGGATTCATCGCATCAATTTTTTCCTATGGAAATGTGACGCAAATAATTAATACGTTGAACAAAATTCTTATTATCTCAAATTCGAAGCCATACGATTTTGTAGCTAACTTTTACAAAGAAAGTAACAAAATAAAATTAAAAGGATTAAAACACAGGTTTTATACAGATGAGGACATTCAAAATTTTTTCACCTCCTTAAATCGTATTTATAAACAAAAAAGTTCACTAAAAGATTTGTTTCTGGAAAATTTTAACGCAACAGATAAAAATATAAAAAAAGGGTTATCATTATTTTCCAAAAATTTTATAGATGAAATAAGGATAAGAACAAAATCAAAAAAAGTTTCTTTGGGCGTTCGTTTTATGTTCCCTTTGCCGGAACTTGGAAGCGCTTGCAAGCGAATGAATCTCTTTTTACGTTGGATGGTAAGGAAAGATGATCTCGATTTTGGATTATGGAACGAAATTTCAACAGATAAACTGGTTATTCCGGTTGATACACACATTGCAAGAATTTGTAAATCGTTAAAGCTCACTACGTACAAAAATGTTAGTTGGAAAATGGCCGAAGAAATAACTGAAAACCTGAAAAAATTTGATCCTGTAGATCCCGTTAAATATGATTTTGCTATTTGTCATATTGGGATGAGAAAGATGAAGTTCTGATACTTAAATCCGAAATCTTAAGTTGCATATATGAGCATTTATTTCAATATTCATAGGCGATTTTTAAACACTTCTAAAATAATTAAGGAGCTCTGAATATGGCAGAAAACAATTCTCCAAATCCAGGTTTCAAACCTTACATCGCGGACTCCCAGAATGTAGCTGAATTTACAATGAAATCCATAATTATGGGTGCATTCTTCGGGATCCTTTTCGGTGCAGCTTCTGTATTTCTTGCATTAAAAGCGGGTCTTACAGTTTCTGCTTCAATTCCTATCGCAGTTCTTGCTATCTCTGTGGGGCGCAAATATTTCAAGACTACAATTCTTGAAAATAATATCATTCAAACAACAGGATCGGCAGGCGAATCGATCGCTGCAGGTGTTGTTTTTACTTTGCCGGCCTTTTTATTTATGTCAATGAATGATTCCGGAGTTAGTGTTGGCGCCAGTTATTTTAATTACTGGACTATTTTAGTTCTCGCAATGTTTGGAGGTGTACTTGGAACATTGATGATGATTCCACTGCGACGTTCCTTAATTGTTAATGAACATAAAACACTGCCTTATCCTGAAGGCACAGCCTGTGCGCAGGTACTTATTGCAGGTGACAAAGGTGGTGATTTTGCTAAAACCGCCTACCAGGGTTTATCGGTCGCTCTTGTTTATGCCTTGCTGCAAAGAGTATTTCATATAATTGCAGAAACACCCGCCTGGGTTACTGCTCAGACGAATAAGTTTTTTCCATCGGCTACAGTTAATGCAGATATTACTCCTGAATATATGGGAGTAGGTTACATTATAGGCCCAAGGATTGCAGGTATACTGGTTGCAGGTGGTGTGCTTGCATGGCTTGGAATTATTCCTTTGCTGGCAAGCCTTGTTTCACCGGATATTATTGCTCAGCAACTTGTAAAACTCGGTTACTTAAAAGATATGATGACTGCTGGTGGACCAGGTAACTGGAATCCACAATTGCATACATTTGCAAGTTTTCCTGATGCAATTTATCGTGCATACGTAAGACAGATTGGTGCAGGAGCTGTTGCAGCGGGGGGTTTGATAACACTTATCAAAACTTTTCCAACTATTATCTCTTCTTTTAAAGGAAGCGTCGCTTCTTTAAAGAATAAAGGAGGAGCGGTAAAAATAGCCCGAACCGAAAACGACCTTTCTTTTATGACAGTGATTGTCGGAAGTATAGGACTTGTAGTTTTGATGGCTGCACTTCCGATGATTCCTGCTAATACAATTGTAAATAAATTATTGCTTGCAATCCTCGTTGTTATGTTTGGATTTTTCTTTGTTACCGTTTCCTCAAGAATTGTTGGTATAATCGGTTCAAGCTCAAACCCTATTTCCGGGATGACGATTGCTACATTAATGGGAACAGCACTTATATTTATTGCAGTCGGATGGACGGGTAAAGTTTATGAGCCAATGGCTCTTGTTGTCGGTAGTATGATCTGTATTGCTGCTGCAAATGCCGGTGCAACTTCACAGGATCTTAAAACCGGGTTTATTGTTGGTGCAACTCCAAGGTATCAGCAGATATCTTTGTTTATCGGTGCAATTGTTTCATCTCTTGTGATTGGTTGGACAATACAGCAACTTGATTCACCAACAGTGGATATGGCGGCCCAGGGAATTAAACATGCAATTGGAAGTAACGCCTTTCCAGCGCCTCAGGGAACTTTGATGGCAACATTAATAAAAGGATTATTGTCATTTAATCTTGACTGGCAGTATGTTCTGGTTGGTGCTTGTCTTGCAGTAACTGTTGAACTTTGCGGAGTTAATGCACTCTCATTTGCTGTCGGTGCTTATCTTCCTTTATCTACAACCTTACCAATTTTTGTCGGTGGAGCAATTAAAGGTGTATCTGATAAAATTGCAAAGAGAAAAGGCGAAAATGTTGAAGACAGTGAACTTGGAACAGGAAGTCTTTTTGCAACTGGTCTTGTTGCAGGTGGTGCTCTTGCAGGAGTAATTGTCGCCTTGCTTTCGGTAAATGATAATGTATTCGAGTTCCTGAAAAGCATAAGTGCTGAAACAGGACTGGAAGGATTTATAGGACGCGGAGGTTACGAAATACTTGGTGTAATTTTCTTTGCCACAATGGGATATATAATGTATAAAGTATCGCGCAGGCCTACTCCTACAATTGATGAAACTACTGAATAAATAAATGAATGAAATAAATACTCAAACTATTATGAAAAAAGAACCGTCCACCCTTTACAGGTGGGTGGTTCTTTTCTTTCTCAGCATCGCGATGTACGGTAACTATTATGTTTACGATTCAATATCGCTTGTTGCTGACCAATTAAAAACCCAGCTTAATTTTACCGATTTCGATATAGGGCAGATGTACACTTATTATAGTGTTGCTGCGCTAATCGTACTGATATTCGGTGGAATACTGGTTGATAAATGGGGCACGAAAAAATCCGCCATTATGTTTGCAATTATTTGTACTATTTCAGGATTTATGACCGCATTCGGCAGCAATTTGTACGTAATGCTCGCAGGAAGATTTTTTCTCGGTGTAGGCTCCGAACCGCTTATCGTGGCAGTTACAGTTGCTATTGCCAAGTGGTTTAAAGGAAAACAACTCAGCTTTGCGCTGGGTGTTAATCTTTTTATTGCAAGAGCAGGGACTTATACTGTAGACAATTCACCCTCACTTTTCCCGGGCGCGTACAGTTCCGGTTACCAGGGGCCGCTTTTCATCGCTGCCTTAATTGGTGTGCTAGCTTTTGGAGGAATTATTATTTACGCTATGCTGGAACATAGAGGGGAAAAGCTTTTTGTCCTTGGAAAAGCTGAAAAAACTGAGAAACTTAATATTAAAGATTTCTTTAAGTTTAATAAATCTTTCTGGTATATAACATTACTGTGTGTAACATTTTATTCAGCAATTTTCCCGTTCAGGGCTTTTGCTATTAAATTTTTTATGGAAACACATCATGTTACCAGAGAAATGGCCGGTAGCTTAATGTCTAATTTACCGCTGGCTGCAATGATAGCAACTCCTTTAATAGGACTACTTGTCGATTATGTTGGCAAACGTGCTTTGCTGATGACATTCGGATCAATTTTATTGTTGCCCGTTTATTTAATAATGGGTTATACACAAATTTCATTATATATACCTGTAATAATGATGGGCGTTGCTTTTTCATTAATTCCCGCGGTTATGTGGCCGGCTGTCGCCTACATTGTCGAGGAAAAACGGCTCGGTTCCGGCTACGCGTTAATGACAGTTATACAGCAAATTGGAATGGCTCTATTCCCGATCGTTATCGGTGCTGCGAACGATTATGGCGGCGCAAGTGCATCAAATCCCGCAGGATATCACCTTGGAATGTGGATATTTTCAATCCTCGGAATACT
>CAZQQD010000045.1:0-24465 GCA_964595355.1 uncultured Ignavibacteriaceae bacterium
TTCTATCGTTATAGGCCTTTTGAAGTGCAATAGCAGCCCAATAGCTCCCCAATAGCAGCCCAATAGTGTCCCAATGGTAGACTTCCTTCACGCCGGAGTAAAGTCTCCGGCGAAACCCAGAACCTTTCCCGGCGGGTTTTAAGCAAGTCTTTATAAAATAAATAAATATACGGAATCAGAGAAATATGAATTTTATTCTAATAGTTAATAATATCAATAAGTATATTAATATTCCCATTGCATTAGCTAAAGTAGGGCTCAAAATTATACCAAAAGAAAAGCTAACTGTTAACGGGGAACAGATTAATATAGACCAAATTTTGGAAATGATAAAAGAAGGTACGGAAGGAGAGGTGGTAAATATAGATGCGGAAGACAAAGGAAAAAACTATAAGATTAATATTTTTATTGATTGATATTAAATAGCCGGGCAGCTTTTCAAATTTTATGGTAGAGAAGTAATTAACTAGATTGCAAGCTGGTGAGTCGATTGCTTTTGTTTTTTAGATAATGACTTCTAAAATGAATTGATATCGAATTGAATTGTTTAATTCTTATTACTTTTTTTAATCTTTGAATCAAGTATTGCTAATATTTGGGGACCTTCATTTCTAGCCCATTCAAGTACTCGTGGATCCACACTTACACCCTGAGCTGCTCGATTACCAAACATAATAATGTTGCGTAGCCCCTGTAATTCTGATTCATTAAGTACGTTGTTTTTCCTGAGTTTATATAGTAATGAAGGTACATCACTTTTATCCTCAATACCGTATATAGAATTTAGCTTTTGGATGCGCTTTTCAATTTCTATTCTCAAAGATACTAAGGCAAGATTCACATTATGGTCTGTTGAGATAAAAATTTCCTCTTTTTGCATTAATTGTCTGGTTTGTGTTTCTAAACTTTCTCCAACAATTTTATTACCTGCATCTTTTACATCTTGGAATTCAACTTTAAACCCACCAGGTAATTCCATGCCTTTTATTAATCCAGAAAACCAAGGCAAGATCATAAGAACGATTAACCCGAGATCAATTGCATCAATTCTAAGATTAGGAAATAAGTGACGAAATAAAATTATTGCAAATGCAACTATGCTTAATATTATTTTAGGTTTTATTGAATTCATTATTAAAAATAAAAATGAACTACCTCCTCAAATCGAAATTAGAAGAATTTTAGCAGACCCCGAAAAGGGAAGGAATAATAAAAGAATGTAGTGAGTTAAATTAAAATTTGCAAGGGGCAATCGATTAGCGGCAGTGAATAAAATACAACTCAGCAATCCGCGAACGGGTTGTATGTTATAGGCTTACAGTTTTACAATTTTATTAAAAACTTCAGTGTTTGATTTATTTGTATCATCCCAGAAATAAACAATAACCTCATCACCCGGTTTAACATTATTTTGCCCGCTTGCAATTTTACTTAAGTCAATATATTTAACTCCATTTGCGCTAATGTTAGGTTCTCCAAAATGTATCGCCCAGTTTATTGCAGCAGCATATCCTCTTTCTACTAGAAATAAATAGGCGGTTTCATCGGAATTGTTTTGGATCTTTAATTGTGAGTTTACAACACTTATGTTCAATGATTCGTTATTTAGTGCGGCAGGTGAAGTAGGGGAAGTACAGGACGTAATTGTAATTCCCATTACCAATAACATTACGATGTTAAAAAGTTTTTTCATTAGTGGCCCCCGAAAAAGTGAAAGGAAGAATAAATAAAAGTAGTGAGTTAATTTAAGATTTGCAATAGGGCACTTTCAGTTTAATAATGAGTCTTAAAAGAGATATTTGTCTATATCTAATGCACCGTGGAAAATTCCTAATATATCAATCTCATTATTTCTTTTTAAAAGATATGTAATTCTATAATGTTCGTATAATAAAATTCTAATTTCACCTTCTTCTATAGTTAGATATTTGTAACCGGATTCAGGGAATTCTTTTAATAACTGAATCTTTTGATAAATTTCACTTACAACTTTTTGAGCGGAGTCTTTATTATCGTGGGCAATGTAATCATAGATATCCTTAAGCCAGCTATGAGCTTCTAACGTCCATCTGATTATTGCCATGTTTTAATTCTATGTTCCATTTCTTCATTTGTCAACACACGATTTTCTCTTGAATCTTTTAATCCACGCTCTACCATTCGTTCAAAAGCCAATTCGCGCATTATTTCTTCAAACGTAGCATTATCGGGTTGTTTCTTTATAATCTCGGTCATTTTTTCTTTTACTTCAGACATAGAATATACATCCTTATAAATTTGTATTTGTTCGGCTTGGAATTTAAAATACTAATATTTGATTAATAAATCATGATATTTAGTCTGCTTTATAAATAACTTTCCCGCCGAGAACTGTCATATCAACTTTTACATCTTTTATTTTTACAGGATCAATTGTTAAGATATCTTTATCCAGTACAACAAAGTCGGCGAGCTTTCCCGGTTCAATGCTTCCTTTTTTATTCTCCTGGAATTCTGCGTAAGCGCTGTTCAGTGTATAACATTTTATTGCCTGTTCAATTGAAATTTTTTCCTGCGGCTCAAGTCCGTTCGGATTTTTCCCGTCCGATGTTCTTCTTGTTACCGCCATATACAATCCGACCATTGGATTAAGAGTTACAACAGGGAAGTCGGTTCCGAAATCAACAATCACTCCCGCTTTTAGAAATGAATTGTACGGATGCATATATTTTAGTCTTTCTTTACCAATTCTTTTTTCAGCCCAGTTTCCGTCTTCCAATAAATGCGTCGGTTGCACGGAAGCGATAACACCGAGTTTTGCAAAGCGTGGAATATCCTGAGGCCTTAAATGCTGTGAATGTTCAATGTGGAATCTCCTGTCCCAGTTCGGATTTTCTTTCTCAATTTTTTCGACTACATCTAATGTTGATGAAACTGCTTTATCGCCGATAGCGTGAACACAGATCTGCAATTTATGTTTGTCAGCGTCAAATGCCCATTTTTCAAAATCACCATTCTGAAAAATATCATTCGGCAGTCCGTAATTATTTTTATCACTCACATAAGGTTCAAAAAACCAGGCTGTACTGGAACCAAGTGAGCCGTCTGCATAAGCTTTCAGTGATCCGAGCGTTATAAAATCATCACCAAAGTTGTATTGTATTCCGACGTTGGTAAGGTCCTGATAAATATCAATAGGTATTCTTGTAGAAACACGCACGGTTAGTTTATTTTCCTTTTCAAGTGTTTCATAGATTTTTAACTGTTCCTTAAAATTTTCAAGCGTGGTGTACGACATATCTTCAATGCTTGTTACGCCGAATCTTTTAGCTTCATTCATGGCTGCATTTACAGCTTCCATATATTCTTCATCTGTAAAGTCAGGTATAATACTGTAAACCAGGTCCATGGCATTGTCTTTCAAAATACCTGTTGGTTCGCCTGTTTTCGGATCTTTTACTATTAGTCCACCTTCGGGGCTAGGAGTGTCTTTTGTTATTCCGGCTTTCTTTAGTGCAAGTGAATTAGCCAGCGCCATATGTCCATCATATCTATCAATAAAAACCGGTGTATTCTTTGTAAACGGATCGATCATTTCTTTTGTCGGGAGCTCTTTAACATCCCACTTTTCATGATCCCAGCTACCTCCTGTAATCCATCTGTCTTCTTTTCCTTTGATGTATTCTTTTAATATCTGTACAAATTCTGCTCTCGATTTTGCAGGATTGAGATCCAGTCCTATAAGATAAAATCCACCGCTGATAAAGTGTGTGTGTCCGTCAATAAAACCGGGGAGCATAAGTTTTCCTTTAAGGTCAATGATCTTTGTTGTTTTATCAATATATTTAGCTGCATCTTCATCTGAACCAACGAAAAGAATTTTATTCCCTTCAACGATTACAGACTGAGCTAAAGGCTGTTTTTCATTTACAGTGTAAATTTTTCCGTTTGTAAATGCGGTCCTTTTTAATTGAGCATTACTTGAAATAGTTAATAACATAAATGCTGATACAAGAATTAATTTTGATAGGTTCATTTTGTCACCCCACTTTCCACAGGAAAGTTTATTGTTAATTGCTTAATTTGTTCACTAAATTTCCTAATAATTTTATCAAAATCATAATATGAATTTAGATGTACTTGTTTTTGCAGCGCATCCTGACGATGCCGAACTTTCGATGGGAGGGACAATTGCCAAACTCACACACAATAAATATAAAGTAGGTATAATTGATATGACCAGGGGAGAGTTGGGAACGCGGGGAACGGCGGAAACAAGGCAGAAAGAAGCTGTTAAAGCATCTAATATTTTAAAAACCAAAATAAGAGTAAATCTCGATATCCCGGACGGAGATATTCAAAGAACAAAAGAAAATCTTATAAAAGTTATAACCGAGATCAGAAGGAACAAACCCAAAATTATTTTTGCTCCTTATTTTAATGACAGGCATCCTGATCATATTGATGCAAGCAGTTTGGTTAAGGAAGCGATGTTTGCATCAGGTCTGCCGAAAGTGATAACAATGGACAAAAAAGTAAGGCAGAAAGCGTACAGGCCGAATAAGCTTTTTTATTATATGCAAACCTACACTTTTGAGCCCACCTTTATTATTGATATCAGTAAATATATCAAAATGAAAATGGAAGCTGTAAAAGCATACAGCACTCAATTTTATGATCCGAAGAGTTCCGAGCCGGAAACTTTTATCAGCAATCCAAAGTTTCTCGATTATATTGAATCGAGAGCAAAGTTTTACGGATTCCAGATAAGAAAAAATTATGGGGAACCGTTTTTTTGTGAAGAAGATATTGAGCTGGATCTTAGTAGTTATTTGAAATAATATTGTTTTTGTTGGAGGTCTATCTTTATTTGGCAGGAATAGTAATTATAACAACGGCTTTCTCTCCGTAAACGCTACTGATATTGAATGTTCCCCCGTGAAGTTCAGTTAATTTCTTGCTAATTGTTAATCCCAGCCCTGAACCTTGCTGTTCATATTTTTTCCTTTCAAACTGAATATAAGCACCAACCTGAGATATTTGGTCTGCTTTCATGCCGCGGCCCTGGTCTGAAACAACAAAAACAAATTTATCGTTTTCGGGATAAATTTTTACCGAAACTTTTGTATTTGAATTCGAGAACTTAAATGCATTGTCAACTATTTCTTCAATGATTACAGCAATATCTTCAGTTGTCATTTTTACAGTTGTTTCAGCGACTTCAAGTTCCAGGTCGTCTAATCTTTGATACCTTTTTGCAATCTTTCTTATAATTGATTCAGTAAAAGGTTTTGTAATATTTGATACTCTGGGCTCTATTGCCGCTTTACCTTTTGTGGTATTTCCGAGCAGTTCAATCCTTGTATAAATTATAAAGTTTTGAATAAGCCTGTGAAGCCTCAAACCTGATTCGTGAATGGTTTGAGCATATTCATAAACCTGATCATCATAAATTTCTCTGTGCCTGTCCATAAGCAATTGAGCATATCCCAGAATAGAAATCAAAGGTGTGCGCAGTTCGTGTGGAAGTGATTGGGCAATATTGTTCTTTAATTGGTTTAATTTTGTTTTTACTTCCTCGTTTTTTGTAAGCCGCATCTTTACAGAATTGAGAACTTCTTCGCTAGTGAATGGTTTTGTAATGTAATCGTCGGCGCCAAGTTCCATTCCGGTTCTGAAATCTTTTTTATCAACCATTGCACTGAGAAAAACAAAAGGAATAGTGGAAGTTGTGGGATCTTCACGTAACGAAACCAGAACCTGGTGTCCATTAATTTCCGGCATTTTTATATCACATAGAATAAGATCGGGTAGGTTTTTTTTTGCAGCAACTATACCGGCGTGTCCGTTTTCTGCCTGGATGCATTCATATCCTTCTTCTTCAAGTATCTCAACTACGGATTCCCTGATGAGGTTATCATCTTCGATCACAAGTATTTTGCTCATAATTTTTTTCCTGAATTACTTTAAGTAATTAATACGACAAAATAATAACCTCACCTGGACGCAAGTTAATGAATATTAGTGATTAACGAAAATTTCAACAATACACTTTTCTCGCGAAATTAAAAATTCTGTTGGGTAATAACCATCAAATTGCTATGTTCGGACTGGTAGTTTTCTTTCTGTTTCAGAAAAATAGTTAATTTTTAATTGAATTTTAATTCAAATAAGCTTTAAACCTTTAATTTCTAAATATTAGTTCGGAATAAAAATAATAAGGAAAATTAATGAGCAGTTATCTTGAAACCGTTAAAAATGTTTACAAAGATGCAGCAGCAAGTCCACAAAAAGGTTTGTGCTGCACGACAACCCCCGTTTGGCAGCTACCTGGTTTACAAATCCCTGACAAAATGCTTGATATGAATTACGGTTGCGGCAGCACTGTTAATCCCAGAGATCTTGTTAAGGATCCATCTGTTTTATATGTCGGAGTTGGCGGTGGGATGGAGTTACTACAGTTTGCTTATTTCAGCAGAAAAGTAAGCGGAATTATCGGGATTGATCCCGTTGAAGAAATGCTCGAAGTTTGTTCGCAAAATTTTGATGAAGCAGAAAAACTAAATCCTTGGTTCAAAAAAAAATTTGTTGATCTTAGGTCAGGTGATGCTCTTGATCTACCGGTTGAAAATGAGACTGTTGATGTAGCTGCACAGAATTGTCTGTTCAATATTTTTCACAACGACGATCTTGAGAAAGCTTTGAAGGAAATGTATCGTGTTTTAAAACCACACGGAAGACTTGTACTTTCTGATCCTGTTTGTGAAGCTTCAATTCCTGAAAATCTTAAAAATGATGAAAGACTACGAGCTCTCTGCCTGAGCGGGGCAATACCGCTTAAAGCATATATTGATCGACTAACTTCAATTGGTTTCGGCACTCTTGAGATAAGAGCCAAAAGACCGTACCGTGTTCTTGATCCAACGCATTACGATACTGATAAACTTCTGGTGATTGAAAGTGTAGAGATCTGTGCTATAAAAGATCCTATGCCAAAGGACGGTCCCTGTGTTTTTACAGGAAAGGCTGCGATTTATTTTGGAGAGGAAGAATCTTTTGACGATCATAAAGGGCACGTTCTTTTCCCAAATCAGCCGCTTGCGATATGCGATAAAACGGCAGGCGCTTTGGCAAGCCTGAAGAGAGATGACATTTTTATTTCAGGCTCAACATATTTTTACGATGGCGGAGGATGCTGCTGATAAAAATAAAACCTTAATGCTGCCCGATACTATTTGTTCTCCTTTATTTCTGTTTGCTGCCCAGGCATAGTAAAAAAAGAATCATTTATATCTTCATTTACGCTTATTTTTTTTATAAGCTCAAAAGTTCTTGAAAAAGGCGTCATTATATTAAACATGAACGGAAAGATCATACTGTTGCTTATTTTTCTGTAATCACTGAGGTAAGTTTCATTGGAACCATTTTGCACCGGCTTTTGAATTTTTGTTACCAGGTATGTTTTGGTATCCACGTATACATAGGTAGAATCTTCAGGCGTAGTTTTGCATTTTATTTTATAGTTATCCTTGCCCATTAATTTTTCTGTTCCTTCGAGAGTAACGTTGTTACTTCTCTGTTTGTAACAAAAAAAATAGCCGTCAAGAATGGACATTAGTTCATCTTCGTTAGAGGACTCCTTTCCAAGTACATAGGGTTCCCCGTCATTTTCTTCCGGGGAAACGCGCCATGCTGTTTTACCATCAAATGCTGTTATAGAAGTTTTCCCACTTTCAGTTACTTCAATTCTGATTTTATCCGGATTTTTAAAGTAAGTTTTAACCGGAGCTTTCCCGAGCGGCAGAACCAACTCAGATGTAACAACAATCGATTTTAAATTGGTAAATTGATCTTGGTTTACAGCATCAAAATGCTTTTTAATTATTTCGTTTGCAGACTGTGGATAATTTAAATTCAAGGATATCAAAACGAAAAAAATTAGCTGGACAAAAAATAGTGTTTTCATATAACCCCCGATTTTTGTAAAATTTTACTCGTTAAATTTTTGAAGAAATGACAAATAAATTTTGAGAAGCTGTGCTTTCAATTTTGATAAATGAATTTGGTAAGATTAAAAGAATTGCAGTAATATATAGGAAAGAAATTGAGCACATATACTTCCCCAGAAATATCTATACCTAAACTAAATAAAAGGAAAATTTCTGGCAATGGCATTATGATGGGCAATAAAGATAGGTAACTATTTGTAATGAAATTTTTATTAACCTTTTATAATTCAAGGAATTAAAGTCTGTAAATATTGAATATATTTAGTTCATTCGGAAAGCCTAGTAATTCAAAAAATCGAATGTCTGGCTTTTTAGATATATTCCGCGAAGCTTCTCTTCAATTCATATTTATTTCCTCAAAATAAGCTATCTTAGTCTTTTGAACTCTCTTCCCAGTCAATTAAAACTGAGTTTTTAAAAAAATACGTTATGTCTCCGTAATACAATTGTGTAAATACCCCCCATGGATGTTTGTCGGTGTGTGTTTTGTCAGGTTTACCCCATCCATCTTCCAGCATTTCAATTGTCATTCCTTTCCAGATTCTGCCCAGGGTTATGCGTGTGGCAATTTCTTTACCATATTTTTTAGTGTAGTATTTCCTTTTCAGCTCTTTCAATTCATTTTGTTTTGCATTTAACTCTTTCTTAAGGTTTGATAGATAAGCTGTCAGACTGTCTATATTTGACTTAAGATTTGTGTTTTCTGTAGTGATGGAATTTTTGAGTAATTGCAAGCTGTCCTTTTCACTCTGATAATTTTGAGAATAAAGAGGTGAACAGGTTGCTAATAGTAATAATAGTGCTAATAGCTTGTTTTTCATCAGTAATCAAGTTTTTATTTGGGAATTTTAAAAGTCAATTATAAAAGAAATTTTATAGTAACACAAATTATTAGCTTCAGCATAGAAAATAATATCTATCACCCAACCCTATTTTATGGAAATATCTTTTCTGAGTGACCTAATTTTATAATTAATCACACCTTAAATTAAATAATTAACATAAGCATAACATTTCCTTAATAATGAGGTTATAATAAGCAAAGTTTTTGCATTCAAAATTAATAGCTTTGAAAAATGAAAAGCCGGATAAAGACTTATTAATTTCAGTGACTAAAAATTGGTCTATTAAATTTTTGTCATATTATGGTTGACCATTTGAAAAAGTAGTAATTTTTTTGGACTCTTTCCCTTCGTTGTACAATTATACATCTCTTTCAATTATTTGGACAGTCATTCAAATTTTGCTTCTCTTCCTCAGTTAACTATCATATAAGCCCTATTCATAGAGAGTAAAGATAGTTTTGACGAAAAATATGACCGTTAGTAGTATTTAATCTTTAGTTAATGAACATAGTATTAAATTTGAACCATTCTTTTTAGATAAAAAATTGAATTAGGGTAGAGGGCAATTTAAGAATGGAAAAAATTTATACTCTTAAAACAGACGTACGAAAGTAGTATAGTTCATTTTTTATCTATATCAAATTTTACAAAGTTTAAAATTTAACCGATATGATCTGCTACAAAGTTTTTAAACCCTTAAAGATCGTTTCCACTCATTTCCTTTTGGTTTGGTAAATAGTTATGTCTGAGAAAATTTCAATAAATAGAAAGAATCTATCAAACACAGTTGATGCAATTCTTAAACAAAGGATTAAGCTACTGACTACGGATTATGATGACGAAAATAATTTTATAGCCGTTATCGATGCTAATCGTGAATTTGTTTTTGTGAATAATTCTCTATTAAATAGCCTGCAATATTCACAACAGGATCTTAAAGGCAGAAAAGTTTCGGAATTTTTTCATATTAAGGATAAGCAAAAAGATATAAATAAAATATTAGTTCATGTAGAAAAGCAGTCTTGGAGTGGGGAAATTACATGTCTTAGAAAGGACAACAGTACTTTTAATTCAAGATTAAAAATTACTTCAATTAGGGATAATAATGATAATTTGTGTGGATACGAATTAGTTACTCCAAATATCGACACCTCAAAACTTAACTTTAATAAGTTGTTTGAGTTTCTGCTTAGACTTGAAAAATCATACCATGCCTTTCCTGACTTGTTAATAATAATTGACGAAAGTAAGATCATAACAGAGTTCAGGTATTTTGATATTGAAAGCGATTATTTTGTTCTTCGTCCTGAGGAAGGTACAAAGCTTGAGAACATTTTGCCGAAGTATATTGTGGGAGAAATTGATTTAGCAATAAGTAAAATTAAAACAGGTCCACAAACAATCTATCACGAATTTCCGTTCACAATTAACAATAATGAAAAAAAGTTCGAAGCTGAAATAACAAGAATTAATCCGTATCAGTATAGTATTAATCTTAGAGATATAACTAAAATTAAATTTGAAAAAAAAGAGCTTAGAGATATGGAGAAAAAAATATCTTCGGTTAGCAGCTATAGTATTGACAAAACGTCTATGCATATGCTGAATGAAAATATTCACGGCGATTACATTAAGACTAAGGACGGCAGGCTATTATCACTTGAAGGAAGTTACAGTCCTGTTATTGATGAGAATAATAAGGTGGTAGGGTTTATTGCTAAACAAAAGGAAGTAACATCAGAGAAAAAACCAGAACAAAAACTACTTAACTCGGATAAAAAGTTCAGGGCTATCTGGGAAAAATCCTTTGATGGAATGAGATTAACGGACTCCAAAGGCAATATTGTAGCGGTGAACCCTGCCTTTTGTAGTATGTTTGAAATGGATGAGGCTCAGCTACTTGAGAGACCATTTACTGTTGTTTATCAGGAAGATAAAACTGATAATGAGAGGAGGATGAAAAGGTATAGGAATAATTTTGAGTCGGGAAGTTATGACTTTCAAAGGTATTCCAAGCATGTTCTGCACAATGGTAAGCCTTTATTCTTGTTTGTAAATTTTACTTATATTAAATTTGCGGAGGGAGAATCGCTAGTGCTTGGTATATTTCGTGATATAACTGAGCTCAGAAAAACACAGTATGAGTTAGACAGAGTTCAAAACCTTGCTGCTATTGGTAAAATGTCTTCCTACCTATCGCACGAGATTAAAAACCCTCTTGCATCAATTAAAAATTATGTGGATGTATTGTTAAGCAATCAGGAAATGCCTGAAAACACAAAACCCATTCTTAATATTTTACGTGAGTCACTTGGAAATTTAAGCAGACTACTGAATAATGTACTGTTGTTTTCAAGTAACATTAAGCTGATAAAAATAGATATAAATATTTATGATTTGGTGGAAAAAGTTCAAGAGTTATTAATTCATAAAATAAATAAAAAAAATATTCAGTTTAAAAATAACTTGGGAAAGAATATTATCCCCGGCGACTATGTAAGCCTGCAATCTGTATTCTTTAATCTTATTGAAAATGCTATTGATGCCGTTGCAAACGGGGGGATAATAGAAATTAATGATTCAGTCAGTGCCGGGAGTTATGTTATACAAATAGTAGATAATGGATGTGGAATTATTGAACCCGATAAAATATTTGAGGCTTTTCATTCAGAGAAGAAAGGTGGTACAGGGTTAGGATTGGTAATTGCAAAAAAAATAATGGAAATGCACGAAGGTAATATTACTCTTATAGAATCAAAACCCGGCGGAACTATTTTTGAATTGCAGTTCCCCTCTTATAGTAAGGAATAAACATGGAAAAAATTTTAATTATCGATGACGATAAGGCATATGCCGAAACTTTGAAAATAGTTCTTTCTGAGTCTTTCAATAATGTTGATTACGTGACACTCGCGAAGGAAGGATTGAATTATGTTTTGAGTGAAAGTCCTGATGTTGTAATTACTGATTTGAAAATGCCCGAGATAGATGGATTGGAAGTTCTTCGTAGGGTAAAAGAAATTGATAGCTCTATTGCTGTATTAATCATTACTGCTTTCGATACAACCAACACTATTGTAGAGGCAATGCAACTTGGGGCCTATGATTATATTGATAAAACATTCGATCTTAAGCGTATTCAGTATGTTGTAAAGAAAGCAATAGAAAGTAAGAAAAACATTGATCAGCTAGTTGTAAAATTTACTGAACAGGAGGAGGAATCAAAATTAAAATATTATATGATTGGTGATTCTCCTCAAATGAAGGAAATCTTCAAGAAGATAGGAAAAGTTTCAGCATCAAGAGTAAATGTATTAATACAGGGAGAGAGTGGGACTGGCAAAGAATTAGTTACCAGATTAATACATAATGGAGGTGTTACACGTAATTATCCATTTATAGCTGTCAACTGTTCGGCATTATCAGAATCTCTGCTTGAAAGTGAGCTTTTCGGTCACGTACAAGGTGCATTTACCGGTGCTATAAAAAATAAAAAAGGAAAATTTGAACTTGCAGGAAAGGGTACAATCTTTCTTGATGAAATTTCAGAAATTTCACCTGCCCTTCAGGCAAAACTATTGAGAGTTATTCAGGAAAGGGAGTTCGAACGCGTGGGTGGTGAAGCCATTATCAAAATGGAAGCGAGAATTGTTGCCGCAACTAATAAGAATTTACTGGAGCTGGTTAGGAAAGGAGAGTTTAGAGAGGACCTTTATTACAGGTTAAATATATTTTCAATTACTATTCCTCCGCTACGCGAGAGAAAAGAAGAGATTCCCAAGTTTATAATTCATTTTCTAAAGAAAATAAATTTAGAGCTTCATAAGAACGTTGATACTATTCCTTATGAAGTGGTGGAAATGTTAAAAGAGCATGAATGGGTTGGTAATGTGAGGGAGCTAGAAAATACGTTGATGAATGCAGTATTGTTAGCTAAAAGTAATGTCCTTGAGAAGGAATACTTTAATTTCCTGAAAACCAAAACGCCTGAAAGTTCTTCAGATAAACTCAAAACAATTGCAGAAATAGAAAAAGCTCATATAAAAAATGTATTAGAAGAGCTTAATTGGAATAAGTCCAGAGCGAGCAGAGTTTTGGGAATAACAAAGACCACATTATATAATAAGATTGCTTTATATAATCTTACGCCCAAAGATCCAAAAGTCTAATTATTATACAGTAGGGTTTAAGAAATGTTCTATTTCGACACATTTGGTGCAAAAATTCTTCGATTATCTCCAAATTTTCAACTATTTTTAGTGGCAGGACTTTTGCACTATTCAGGCATAATAAAAAAAGAAGTTTTATGAATGAAATAGCAAAACCCCTGGAAAACATTTCCAGTTTAATAACATTCCAATTAGGAGGCGAAATGTTTTGCACTGATATGCAGAACATTGTCCAAATAATAGATCCCACAGAGCTAGATCAGGAAAAGGATTTAAATTTTGAAGATTCACATATAAGTATAGGTGTTAACAGAATTCCTATGATTGATCTGCATAAAATAGCTGGATTTAAGTTCAAAAAAATTAGCGAGGATAATAGGATACTAATTATAAATATTGATCATTCTAATTTTGGAATCTGGGTAGAGAAAGTTGATAATATATACACACTTAGCCACGATATTGATGTAGAGATAGAATTTAATGGGAACGAAGAAATAACGTATTTAAAAGGAATCCTGAACTTTAAAAATCAAAAAATGTTTTTGCTTGATTTAAAGGGACTAAGTTTAGCAGATAAAAACATTACTTGAAAATAATAAATTTTTTTTTTTAATAATACAGCAGAAAGCACTACATAACTGCAATCTGCTAAAGACAGAATATGGATCTTAAAATAATTAAATGTAGAACAGCAAATGTGCCTCACGGTGCGAAGCTGTGTCAAGGCTTAAAATCTAACTCATATACAAGGAATAAAAAATGAACGTTCCATTTCTAGATCTTAAAGCTCAATATAAAAGTATAAAAGATGAAATTAATCCGGCTATCCAAAATATCCTTGATAACACTTCATTTGTTTTAGGAAAAGCCGTTGAAGATTTTGAAAAAGAATTTGCAAAAAAACACGATGTAAAATATTGTGTTGCTCTTAATAGTGGTACAGCAGGCAACCACGTTGCGTTATGGTCACTTGGAATAAAACCTGGTGATGAAATTATTATTCCGGCTAATACATTTATTGCTACTGCATGGGGTGCAACACTTTGTGGTGCAAAACCTGTATTTGTTGATTGTGAACCTGAAGGTTATAATATCGATCCTTCAAAGATTGAGGCTGCAATAACTAAAAATACAAAAGCTATTGTTGCTGTTCATCTTTATGGACAGCCGGCAAATATGAAACCGCTTATGGAAATTGCGGAAAAGCATAATATCTTCCTCGTTGAAGATGCAGCACAGGCTCACTTTGCAGAATATGAAGATAAAAAAGTCGGGAACTTTGGTATAATAACTTCCTTTAGTTTTTATCCGGGCAAAAACCTTGGGGCATATGGAGAAGGTGGAGCAATAATTACTAATGATGAGCAACTTGCAAAGAAAGCTAAAATGTTACGGGATCATGGTTCACTTGAAAAATATCAACATCATGTTTTTGGACATAATTATAGAATGGAAGGATTGCAGGGAGCAATTTTAGGTGTCAAAATAAAATATTTATCAGAATGGACGGAAAAGAGGAGAGAGGTTGCCAGAAAGTATAATGAATATTTGAAAGAAGTAGAATTTATTGATTTACCTGCTGAAAAACCGAACATAAAACATGTTTATCATTTATATGTTATTCAGTTACTGAAGGGTGGTGGTGAAAAAACTAAGAGTGTACGAGACAAGTTAGCTTTAGATCTGAAAGAAAAAGGAATCGCAACTGGCTTACACTATCCTATTCCATTACATTTGCAGGAATGCTTTGGTTATCTGGACTATAAGAAAGGTGATTTTCCTGTGAGTGAAACTTTATCTGATGCTTGTCTATCATTGCCAATATATCCTGAAATTACTGATGATCAGATAGAATATGTATCAACAAATATTTTGAAATTTTTTAAGAATAATAATCTTTGATTTATTTAACCCCAGTATACAAGAGACAAGTTATATACAATGCAGAACGTAGCTAAATATAAATATTTCTTTGCTGTTTTCGATTTTGTACTTTATTTAGGTACAGTCGCAATTATGGTAGTTATTTCGCCTCCAAATTGCCTGGGAGTAAATAAATTTTTAGGGTTATCAAGTGTCAGTTCATTATGGTTATTAGTATCTTTAATGCCGGCCTTTTACTTTATTTTTTACTTTAATAATCTTTATAAATTAAACAAAGTCTTAAACCGTTCGGCACATACTATAGATGTGATTAAATCTTTGATGTATTTTCTACCCATAGTTGTGCTTTTTAATTATTTTGTGCTTCATCTAAGCGTTAGCTGCTTAATATTTTCAGGCATATTTTATACAATTATTTTTCTTCTGCTGTTTTATCTTTTCAGAATTGAGTTATTAAAAAGGTTCTATTTGTTATTAAAAAAGAATGGATTTAAAAGAAATGTCTTGATCGTAGGAAATGGTGGCTCAGGGGAATTACTCGCTGCAAAACTCGATTTCGAGAATTCCTTTGGAATCAATGTTGTTGGATTTATAGATGATAAAATAGACGTAGGTGAGGAAATAATAGGAGGCAAAAAAGTATTAGGCAAGATAAGTGAGATTTCATCCATTGTAGACAATGAAAAAATTAACGAGATAATAATTGCTGATGATACGAGTGAATATGATGAATTACTTAATACCGTGGACATTTGTAAAAACACTAAAGCACACGTAAAGTTTACATCTAATCTTTTTGATATCATTCCTCAAAAAGTATTTACAGAAAGATATGCTGAAATACCGATTGTTAATGTTTCGCCTACTTCGAATAATTTATTAATGTTGAAAATAAAATCGATAATTGACAGGATTGCATCATTTTTAGGATTACTAATTTTATCACCGTTTCTAACAATTATATCAGTTCTTGTAAAGTTGTCTTCACCTGGTCCGGTGTTTTATCAACAGGAACGTATAGGGAAGGACGGCAAGTCATTTATGTTTTATAAATTCAGAACAATGAAGATGATAGAGAATGACAATGATACTGAGAGGAAAGAAATGATGATAAATTTTATGAAAGGTGTGGAAAACAATGGAAGTAATAAAAAAGTAACTAATCCTAAAAGGATTACAAAAATAGGAAAGTTCCTGAGAAAAACTTCCCTTGATGAATTACCTCAATTATTGAATGTCCTCAAAGGAGAAATGAGCCTGGTTGGGCCAAGACCATGCTTACCTTATGAGTATGAAAATTTAGAAAATTGGCAGAAAAGAAGATTTGCGGTATTGCCGGGGTGTACAGGGATGTGGCAGGTGACTGGCAGAAGTCAGGTTACGTTTCAGGATTCAGTAGTGCTCGATTTGTACTACATTAACAATCTGTCACCCTGGCTCGATTTACAACTAATAATAAAAACTGTTCCTGTTATGTTATTAGGAAAGGGCGGGGATTAATTATTAAACCAGAAAATGTTATATTACAGAAACTGAGGAGGGTCTTATGAAAATAGGGGTAATCGGGCTTGGATATTGGGGGCCGAATTTAGTTAGAAATTTTCTTTCCAATAAAGCCGTTACAAAAGTAGTTGGTTGCGATTTAAGCGACGAAAGACTAAGATTTATAAAATCAAGATTTCCATCAATCGAAGTAACAAAGAATTATAAGGATTTGATTGAGGGAGATTTTGACGCTATTGCAATTGCAACACCGGTAGATACACATTATAAATTTGCTAAAGAAGCTTTGAATGCTGGTAAGCATATCTGGGTTGAAAAACCTTTTACAAGCAAGGCTTTTCAGGCAGAAGAGTTAATAAAAATAGCGGAAGCAAGAAATCTTAAAATATTTATCGATCATACTTTCCTTTATACCGGAGCCGTAAAGAAGATTAAAGAACTTGTAGTTAGCGGAGAGCTTGGAGATATAATTTATTTTGATTCGGTAAGAATAAATTTAGGATTATTTCAACATGATGTTAATGTAATTTGGGATCTTGCGCCGCACGATCTTTCAATAATGAAATATATTATTCCTGATAAGCCTGTAGCGGGAGTTACGGCTTGTGGGGTTTCAAATTATTACGAACTTGAAAATCTTGCCCAGGTCTCGCTTCATTTTCAGGATAAATCCTGTTTTGCACATTTTCATGTTAACTGGACCTCTCCTGTTAAAATAAGGAAAATGATAATTGCAGGTAAAAAGAAAATGTTGGTTTACGATGATATGGAGAATTCTGAGAAAATAAAAATATATAACAGTAGTGTTGATGTTTCCACCGCTGAAAGTTTGCACGATACTTTGGTACAATATAGAACAGGTGACATGTGTTCTCCTAAAATAGAACAGGTTGAAGCACTACATTCAGCTGTAACAGAATTTGTTAATTGTATAATTAATGACAGGCAGCCTTTAACAAATGCTTATGACGGTTTGGAAATAGTAAAAATTCTCGAAGCTTCTGATATTTCAATTAAAAATACCGGCGCTTATGTTGGAATAAATAAACATCAACCGTTACAAGCTAAGCAAAAAGTAAAGGTTGAGGAGTACATTCAGTAAAAAATCTGTGTAAAATACTTTGGTCCTCCGGAGGTGGAAATGGAAAACCAAATAATTAATAATGTTAAACTCGGTAAAGAAGTTAAAATATTTAATTTCGTAAATCTGTATGGATGCTCGATAGATGATTTTTCAAAGATTGGTTCATTTGTTGAAATCCAGAAGAATGTTACAATAGGGAAAAGGTGTAAAATTTCTTCGCATACTTTTATTTGCGAAGGGGTTCACATTGAAGATAATGTTTTTGTGGGTCATAATGTGACATTTATAAATGACAAATATCCTCATTCCGTTAATAATCAGGGAGAGTTGCAAACAGAAGAAGATTGGGGCGTGGTAAAGACATATATTAAAAAAGGAGCTTCAATAGGTTCTTCAGCAACTATTTTGTGTGGAGTTACAATAGGTGAAAATGCGATTGTTGGAGCCGGTGCAGTTGTAACCAAGGATGTTTTACCGAATACAATAGTAGCCGGAGTTCCGGCACACGTTATTAAAGAAATGCCTGTTATATAACCTAAAATGATGTTATTTTTAACGTTAAAAATAATGTTGCATAATATTTTTCAATTGATGCAGCTTATAAATCGGCATTTATGAGGAGTTTGATATGAAAAATTTGTTTTGGGGGATGTTTGTTTTATTTGTTTTATTAGATTTTCCGGTTAAAGCTCAAACTCTTAATCCGGGTGACGGAATAAGGCTAATATTCTATAATATTTCAGATTCAGTCTCTGGCGATTATTTTATACTGGAAGACGGGGGAGTTTCTCTTCCCTATTTGGGTAAAATAAAAGCTGCTGATAGAAATATAGACAGCCTTAAACAAGAAATTTACGAAAAATACAGTAACTTATATAGAGATCCTGAATTAACAATATTGCCTCTAATAAGGGTAAATGTTTTTGGTGAGGTTAATAAACCAGGATATTATTATGTTACCGGTACAGATAAATTGGCTGATGTGATTGCTAAAGCAAGTGGACCCACTCCACAAGCAGATCTTGGAAGTATTACAATAACAAGAAATGGCAAAGAACTTGATGTTGATGGAGAAAAAATTATTGAAAAGGGAAATAAGCTTGATGATATTGGGTTACAGTCAGGCGATCAGATATATGTAGGGAGAAAATGGTTTAGTGGACCGACCCAAGCTATAGTAATTGCCTCACTGAGTACTTTGACAGCTTTGGTAATAGCAATAATTTATAATAAGAGAAAATAGGAGTTGAAGAGTAAAATTTTATGGCTAATGGAAAGCATAATAAGCTAGAAACATCTAAGTCAACAGCCGCGAGTCAGACGAACATAGATGCATTAATTCTTGCTTTTAACAAAAGAAAGTTAGGCATTTTTATAGCATTTGTAGCGATCTTTTTATGCGGCGCGATTTTATATAAAATGCAAAGTCCTACTTATGAATCTACAATTTTATTAAAAAAGCAGGGAGAGCCCCAAAAACAAAATTATCAGGATCAATATAACAGGATGGTTGCGGATCAATCTGCCGATGATATTGAAACGGAATTGCAATTAATTAATACAAGAGTAGTGTTGTCAAAGGTTGTTAGTCAATTGAATTTGAATTTTATTATTAATAAGGTTCAATTTCCTGATGACGACGGGGTTAATCTCGATGAATCGCTCACAGCTTATAATTGGTGGTTGAACGATAAGGGAACAGAGAGGTTCAACTATCCTCAGATTTTGGAAGTGAAAGTTGACTCTATTGATGAGGCTAAAAAATTAAGTTGTTACGCAATAATGAATGCGGGGTATTTAGAATTGTATGATGCCAAAACGGATTCACTGATTAATTCCAAAAAGACTGGAAACCCTGCTGTAATAAGCACCAACGAATTTAATTTAAAAATCGATTGGCATAATTCGCCTTTGGGAACAAAAGTGTATTTTAGCGTTTACGGTGCAGTCGCTTCAACTAGTATGCTTAATAAAAAAATAAAAATTGCACAGGTGGGTAAGTCCAATATAATTCAAATTCAGGTAGCGGATAAATCACCCAGAATGGCTCAATTAATAGCTCAAACTCTGACGCAGAAATTCATAGAAACCAGAACCGAAATTGCCAGAAGGAATATACAGGAATCGTATAAGTTTGTAGATAAGCAATTGAGTGATATGGCCAAACAGTTGAAGGATGCTGAGGATAAAGTCAGTGCCTATAAGTCAAAATCGGGAATTACAGAGCTGGATGAAAGTACTTCGGACCTGGTGAAATTTTTGTCTGGACTTCAGGCACAAAAAGTCGCCAATGATCTGGAACTTAGTCAGTATGAATCCAAAGTAAAAGAAATTCAAAATAATTTTCAAGGTAAAGAATATTTTGATCAAACTTTTTTGGCACCCGATAATTCTGGCCAGTCAAGTTCTCCTTTCTCAACCATTTTAAAGCAATTGACAGATTTAGAACAGAAAAAGATTATAGAATTGCAAAAGAAGAGTGAAAATCATCCAGATGTAATAAGGCTCAACAATCAGATTGCTCAGTTAAAAGAGAAACTAAAATCTTATAATCAGAGTACATTAGATTCTTATAGTGTTATTATTAACTCTCTTAAAGATAAAAAATCCAATCTGGAAAACCTGATTGCTAAATACCAGGCTAAGGTACACAATGTGCCTAAAGAAGAGACCGAATTAGCATCTCTTACCAGAAATGCAGAGAGTGCTGAAAAAATGTTTAACGTTCTACTTGATAAAAGGGAAGAGCTTAGGGTTAAGGAAGTTTCTCAATTACAGGATATACTTGTTGTTGACCCGGCCGACATGCCAATTATTCCGGCTTCACCGAGTTTAAAGATCACTATTTTGATATGTTTCTTCTTATGGGGTGTATTCACCATAGGGTATGTGTTTATGGGTGAATTTTATGAAAGAAGACTACTTAAACTCAATGAAATAGAAGACGAGCTTCAATTACCTATCCTGTCGATAATTCCGAAATTCCCTAAGGATTTGGTGAAAAAAATTGATCGCTCTGATACACTGGAAGATAAATTTGCAGTATTACAAAAGGACAATTTTGGAATTATTGAGTCTTATAAAGTTCTTCAAACAAAACTCGTCTTTTCAATGAAGGGGAACAGCAAGATTATATTGTTCACAAGTCCCGAAGAACATAGTGGAAAAACAACAATCGTTGCGAATTTAGCCCTTACACTTGCTGCAGCAGATAAAAAAGTGCTTATAGTAGATGCAGATCTGAAAAGATGTGGATTGACAGATTTGTTTGAAGTATCCAGGGAAAACCCAGGATTAAGTACTTTTTTAAGTCAGGATTTAAGAAAGTTACCGATTTTCAAAATGAACGGTTTCACCAATAATTTGTCACCGGCAGGTGAAATCAGTTTTCTGCCATCCGGTGAAATAAGTGAGCAATCAAGCAGTCTGCTTCAATCGCAGAAAGCAAGTGATTTAATTAAAGATTTAAAATCCAGCTTTTATGATTATATCCTGATTGATACTCCTCCTGTTACAAGAGTTATAGACACACTAATATTATGCAGGATGATTGAAAATACAATTATGGTTACCAGGTATAATTATACATTAAAAGATTCTGTAATTGCGGGAATTGAGGAATTAAGAAACGAAGAGATAAAAATTTCCGGTGCTATTGTTAATGCTTGTGAAATTGAAAAAACTTCATTCAAGAATAAGTATGGTTATGGTTACGGATATGAATATTCTTATGCCAATAAGAATGGGAAAAGTAAAGCTGCTAATTTAAAAGAAACTGTTTATAAGAAAACTAAAATCAGTAAGCTGTTAAATCGTCTGCAATTGAAGAAATACACTTAATAAATCAGGTGTAGGATAAAAATTATTTCGTATGATTGCAAACAAAACAAATTAATTTTTTAAACTTCACTCCATAACTAGTTTGATATGGAGTGTTTTTTTTGAGTGAATGTTGCTGGTCAAATTATGAGCAATAAATAATTTCTACAATCGAAGAAGTGAGAGGATGCCTGTTTCAAACAATATCGAAGTTTTGAATCCGTTAGAATATGAGGATTGGAATAAGGTAATAATTAAATATCGTAACCATACTTTTTTTCATACGTCGCAGTGGACAAGACTTATCTCTGAGACCTATGGTTATACCCCTGTATTTCTGGTTATTAAAGAACAAGGTAAAATAACAGGGCTTCTTCCTTTAATGGAAGTCAATAGTTTTATAACAGGAAAGCGTGGCATTGGCCTTCCCTTCAGCGACTTCGCTAATCCTCTGTTAACCGATCCCGGCCAATTTAACCAATTGCTTGATGTAGTAAAAGAATATGGTAGTAAATCAAGATGGAAATATATAGAAATAAAAGGGGCGCAAGATTTTCTTCCTTCCGGTACAGATAGCTATGTCGAATATGAACATATTATTGATCTAAATGGGAATAATGATGAATTATTCGCTAGTTTTGGAAGTACGACAAAAAGAAATATCCGAAAAGCTATTAATGAAAACGTAAAAGTTTACCAGAGCCAGTCACTTGAGTCAGTAAAGGATTTTTATAAGTTAAATTCCCTTACAAGACAAAGACACGGCCTACCACCACAGCCATATTCTTTTTTCAGAAATTTGTATAATGTTATTTTAAAAAATAACTCAGGGATTATTTTTTTGGCGGAGTTTGACGGGAAAATTATAGCCGGTGCAGTTTATTTACATTTTGGGAAGAAGGCTCTGTACAAATATGGTGCTTCCGATTTGAATTATCAAAAAGTAAGAGCAAATAACCTGGTAATGTGGGAGGCTATAAAGTGGTACAATGGTAAAGGGTACTCTGAGTTTTCGTTTGGCAAAACTGAACCGGAAAACGAAGGTTTAAGAAGATTTAAAAATGGCTGGGGAGTGCGGGAACTTGAGTCACATACTTACAGGTTTGATTTACAAGAAAATAGATTCTTAAAATTCTCAACTCAGACATCCGGATTTCATAATAAGATTTTTAATAACCTTCCTTTGTCAGTCCTTGAAATTTTCGGATCTCTTGCATATCGCCATTTTGCCTGAAATTTTAATTGCTAATCCTATTGAAAAAATTAGCTTTCATGTATTTTGAAAACTATTAGAATAAACATTTATTATAGAAAAGATTTGGACCCAAACTATTTTTTACAATTTAGGTGATTCCCTGATATGAAGAAAAAAGATCACAAACTTCCATATGCTGTTTATGTTGGGCTGGATAGTTTCCCTGCTCTGGCAACTGTAAGGCATTTATCAGCAAAAGGAATACCTGTAATCGGTATCGCGCAGGATAGAAAAGATCACAATTGCAAAACAAATGCAGTTGAAGAGATAATATATACTAATAAAGGGAACGAGGAATTAATAGTTACTCTTGAAAAGTTAGGTGAAAGGCTTTCGCAAAAAGCAGTGCTTATAACCGGAGAAGAACCTAATGTGTTGGTTGTGTCGAGATACAGAGCAAGGCTGGAAAAATATTATTATATTATTATGCCGGATAAAGAAGCTGTTGAGACCCTTGTAGATAAAATTCTGTTTATAGAATACGCGCAAAAAACCGGATTACCGATTCCCCGATCCTTTATTATAAAAGATGACAAAGATATTAATTGTGCCGGGGACGAAATAACATATCCTGCAATTTTGAAACCGACCATAAGATCACCTAAATGGGTTGAGTATACCAAGAAAAAAGCATTTAAGGTTGAATCAAAATCAGAATTAATTAAGAATTATGAAGAGCATAAGGAATTAGGCTCTGGATTTTTGGTGCAAGAATGGATTGATGGGCCTGATACAAATCATTTTACCTGCAATTTATATTTCAGCAGACAAAAGAAACTTCTTGTAACCTTTGTTTCAAAGAAAATCAGGCAATGGCCCCCACAAACAGGGCAGGGCTCCATTGGTATAGAAGCCAGAAATGATATAGTGTTAAACGAAACGATAAATCTTTTCAGCAACCTGAATTGGAAAGGGCTGGGTTATCTCGATATGAAATATGATAACAGGCTTGGCAAATATTTAATAGTTGAACCAAATATTCTAAGACCCACGGGAAGATCAACAACTGCTGAAGCCGGAGGAGTTGAATTAATCTATACAATGTATTGTGATGCTGCTGGATTACCCTTGCCTGAGAACAGAACACAACAATACGGCGATGCCAAATGGGTACATTTAAGAAGAGATTTTCAGGCTTTTCTGTATTTACGGAAAAGAGGTGAATTATCTTTTAAAGAATGGATTAATTCACTAAAAGGGAAAAAAAGTCATTCATTGTTTTCATTAAAGGATCCTTTACCTTTTGTATTTGATATCATAAGGGTGGGTAAATTGTATATAAAAGATAAAAATTACGTTTAACCATGAATTCCTCTAAAATTATTTTTGAAGGCTAACTTATTGAGTGGTAATAATTATATAGAAGTAGATTATTTAGGTGTTGCCGGCATCAGGTTTGAAAATATTTCAAGGAAAGAGGTTAGTTCAATTGTCAATAACTTTTTAGCTTTTGAAAAAAAACTTGATCGTGAGCCCGAAATTGCAGTCCGCTTTGTTGACACATTGAAAACCCCTGATCTGATATATCTTGGTTTAGATTATGCTGCTTTTGATAAAGAAAAATTTTATCTGATAAGTGATCCTGTAAGTAAGAAAAAAGTAAGCATTCCATTTGATAAAATAGGTCAGAAACTTGAAATAGTATGTGAAAAAGGTGTAAAATCAATTCCTCTACTGAACCACATAACTAATTTTTATTTAATTAAGAATAATTTTGTTCCTATACATTCTTCAGGATTCTATTTCGATGGTAAGGGAATATTGGTAATGGGGTGGACTAAGGGGGGCAAAACCGAAACCCTGTTATCATTTGCAAATCACGGTGCTGAATATGTTGGAGATGAATGGGTTGTGTTAAAGCCAGATGGATCCGAAATGTGTGGGTTACATGTTCCGGTGACAATTTGGAAGTGGC
>CAZQQD010000046.1:0-24296 GCA_964595355.1 uncultured Ignavibacteriaceae bacterium
AATTTATTTTCTTCTGTAAATCCTTCACCAAGCACAGCAACTGCCGAAGGTATCCATCTTTCAGGAAAAACTTTTTCAAATTGCCCGCCGGATTTAAATTTAGCAATTTCGGCATCAAGTAAATTCAAAATAGCTTTCTGTCCTTCAGGTGTGTGATGTGACATATTATTGTTCTTCGCCCACCTGAGCAAAGCTTCCTTATTCGGAACCAGAAGTGCAACAGTATAAGGCGATTGCGAATTATACAACATCACCTGGTCAATATATTCTGATTGTTCAGTTATAGATTCTTCAATTCCTTCAGGACTGAATTTCTCTCCGTCGTTGCCTATTAGCAGACTTTTAATTCTTCCCATTACATAAATATAACCGTCTTCATCAAGGTAGCCTATGTCGCCTGTATAGAGCCACCCATTCCTTAAAGCCTCTTTTGTTGCTCTTTCATTTTTCCAGTAACCGATCATAACATTTTCACCGCGGACGCAAATTTCTCCTTTTACCCCTGCCGGTACTGAATTTTCTTTATCGTCAACAATTTTTGCTTCAATGCCGGGCAGGATTTTTCCTGAGGAACCCAGTTTATGTTCAGGTAATATATTTGTTGAAATAACAGGCGCGGCTTCGGTCAGTCCGTACCCCTGAAGCATAGGAATTCCGATAGCATAGAAGAATCTCTGAAGTTCGATATCGAGTGCTGCACCACCGCCGATAAAAAACTGTAGCCTTCCTCCAAAATTTTTCCTGATCTTGCTAAATATCAGTTTATCATAAAGCAAATACATCGGTTTCAATAACTTCTTTTTCCCTTTACCGCGATTCCATCCCTCTGCATTATATTCATAGGCTACTTCCAGAGCTTTATTAAAAAGCTTTTCTATCTTCTCTCCTTTTTCACGAGTGCCTTTTTCAATATTTTTTCTGAAACTCTTTGCAAGCGCGGGAACGCTATACAAAAAATGCGGCCGAACTTCCTTAATATTTTTGGGAATATTCTTAAGTGTTTCAAGAGGAGTTTTTCCCTGTTGAACGGATGCAATACTTGCACCATGTTTCATCAAAAGATAAACACCGGCAGTGTGAGCAAAAGCATGATCCCAGGGCAAAATTAAAAGATTGACAAACTCTTCCGGCAAGTAAAGTTTCTGAAAACACTGGTCGACATTTGCGGTATAGTTGCGGTGTGTTAATATTATTCCTTTAGGATCTGCAGTTGTTCCGGAAGTGTAGCAAATATTTGCATAATCACTTTCATTTAACGACTGCCATCTTTGATCGAATTCACTTTGAGAAGAACCCAGAAATTCTTCACCTAAAGCTAAAAGATCATCAAAATATATTTCATCCGAGTCCTTTAATTCCGTTTTATCCAGAAGAATAATTTTTTCAAGATCGGGAAGATCATTTTTAATCTTTCTGATTTTTTCAATATGGTTTTGAGAAACGATGACAAACCTGCAGCCTGAATGGACCAATCTGAATTTAAGATCGTTGAGCTCTTCTATTTTTGTTGATATAGGAACATTAACTGCGCCCGTGTATAAGACTCCAAGTTCGGCAGCGACCCAATAATTTCTACCTTCAGATATAAGAGCGGCTCTGTCTCCCTTTTGAATTCCAAGATGCATTAGTCCCGCTGAAAATTTATGTATAAGACTCCGCATCTGGGAATATTTCAGGCCTTCGTATTCTTCAGAAGTTTTTTCCCAGGCAAAAATGTTATCTGAAAATTTATTGGCACAATCTTCAAAAAAGGCAGGTAAAGTTCTTTGCATATCCCCCTCCCCGGAATATTTGTTAAACCCTCAAAAAAATTACAATACTAAAATACTAAAACTCTAAATCAGAAAAGACCTTTAATTAATCCCCCATCGACCTGTAATGTTGTGCCGGTAATATAACCTGCTTTAGTTGAAGCGAGAAATACAACGGCAGCAGCAATTTCTTCAGGTCCGCCCAACCTGTTTGCTGGAATTTCCTTTGCCATTTCGATTAAAATTTCTTCGTGGGATTTACCGGATTGTTTAGCCCTGGTAACGGCAAGTTCATAAAGTCTGTTTGTTAACGTATACCCCGGCGCGATATTGTTTACAGTGATATTGTACTTGCCTACATCGTTGCTCAAAGATTTTGCAAAACCAATTAAACCTGTTCGCAAAGAATTTGAAAGCATCAAATTATCTATAGGTTGTTTAACCGAAACAGAAGTAATGTTTATAATTCTTCCCCACTCCCTTTTCATCATATCAATCACTGCATATCTTGATAGTCTGACCGTACTTAAAAGAACCTGCTCAAATGCCGATTGCCATTTCTCATCATCAAGGTCGGCTAAATAACCGGCGGGCGGGCCCCCACAATTATTTATAAGAATGTCAATTTGCCCGAATTCCCTTACAAAATGCTGAAATGTATTTTCAAGATCTTTCTGTTTATTAAGATCGCAGACGCTCCAGAATACATCAAAATGATGTTTGTTCTTAATTTCTCTGGTAGTTTCAATAAGGTCGTCTTTGCTTCTTGAACAAATTCCTACTTCACATCCTTCGGCTACAAGTCCTTCAGCTACCGCTCTGCCGATACCCTTGCTGGAAGCCGTGACCAATGCTCTTTTACCTTTTAATCCCAGATCCACTCAATTAACCTCTAAAAAAATTTTCGTATCCAATCTATAAGATAATAATCCAAAACCAAAGAAGTGATTAAAAAATTAATAAATCCTTTATGAGTTTAATTTTTTCACAATCTCTTCAGTGTCAAGTGCTATTACTAATTCTTCGTTAGTAGGTATTCTGAAAACGGATACTTTTGAATCAGAAGAGGAAAGATTTAATTCGTTCTTCTTATTTTTTTCTTCATCTATTTTAATTCCTAAGAAATCAAGATCGGAACAGACTTCTCTTCTCACCTCGGGAGAGTTTTCTCCGATACCACCCGTAAAAACAAAGGCATCAAGTCCGCCCATAGCAGCAGAATATGCACCGATATATTTTTTTATTCTGTAATTAAATACATCAAAAGCAAGACGAGCTCTTTTATGCTCCATTTTTAATGCAGATATTATTTCCCTCATATCACTGGATTCGCCGCTGATACCTGTAAGACCGCTATGTTTATTCAGCAATGTTCCGGCTTCGTGAAGTGAAAGGCCTTCTTTTCCCATAATATATAAAATTACAGAAGGATCGATATCGCCACTTCTGGTTCCCATTAACAATCCTTCGAGGGGAGTAAATCCCATTGTTGTATCGACAGAAATTCCATTTTTAATAGCCGACATACTGCAACCGTTACCAAGATGGGCTGTAATTATCTTTAGGCTGTCATAGCTTTTATTCATTAACTCGGCCGCTTTTCTTGATACAAACAAATGTGAAGCGCCGTGAAAACCATATCTTCTTATTTTATATTTTTTATACAGATCGTACGGAATCCCATAAAGAAAAGCCTTTGCCGGCATTTTGCTGTGAAATGCTGTGTCAAATACGGCACACTGAGGAGTTTTAGGAAGAATTCTTTCAACCGCCTGAATTCCTTTAATGTTTGGCGGATTATGAAGTGGAGCCAGTTCGATATTAGTTTGTAAGATTTTTATAACGTCATCTGTAATCAACACGGAATCGGAAAATGTTTCGCCTCCATGCACTACCCTGTGACCTACAGCATCTATATCCTCTTTAAAATCAATTACACCATGATTTTTACTAAGCATTACGCCGAGCACATATTCAATTGCTATTGAATGATCAAGAATTTCACCCACAATTTTTATATCATGACCATCATATCTCTGATGTGTCAATACAGCACCGGTCATACCGATACGCTCAACCATACCTTTTGCGAGCCAGGTCTCTTTTTCAGTGTCAATGAATTGATATTTTATAGAAGAACTTCCACAGTTAAGAACAAGAACTTTCATAATATCCCCTTGTAAAATAAATGTGCAATTAATTTTTTATTGATAAATAATTTTTCCGTTCTCGTCATATTTATAAAAACCTTCTCCTGTCTTCTTCCCGAGTTTTCTCTCCCTGACCAGTTTCCTTAAGATAGGACATGCTCGATAGCGCGGCTCGCCCAAAGTTTTCCAGAGAGTTTCCATCCAGGTTAGTACTTCATCAAGCCCCATAATATCGGCCATTTCAAGCGGTCCGTTTGGAAAATTATAACCGAGTTTCATAGCTGTATCAATATCTTTTGCAGTAGCAACGCCTTCCATTAAAATATACATTGCTTCATTAAGTAATGGCACAATAGCTCTGGTGGTAATAAAACCGGGATACTCATAAACTTCTACAGGAGTTTTTCCGATTTTTGAAGCAAACTGTTTTGCTATCTCCACAGTTTCATTGGAAGTATGCAGACATTTTACAAGTTCAACGAGAGGAACTTTCGGAACAGGATTAAGAAAATGCATTCCTATTATTTTATCGGGACGATCTGTTGTTTCTGCAATTTTGGTAATGCTTAAAGTTGACGCACTTGAAATGTAAATTGTGTCCTTTTTTGCAATCTTATCGAGTTTTTCGAAAATATCTTTTTTTAATTCAAAATCCTCATCGACTGCTTCAATTACCAGTTCACAGGGATTCGCCTTTGCAATATCAATTTCCCACTGAATTCTGGCAAAGATTGATTTCTTTTCTGATTTGGTAAGTGTCCATCTGTTTATTTCCCTGTCTATTGATTCAGACAAATTCTTTTTCGCTTTTTCAAGATGAATTTGGTCTTTTTCAATAACTATAGTTTCAATTCCTGATGCTGCAATTGTTTGTGCAATCCCCTGCCCCATTACACCGGCGCCGATAACAGCCACCTGGTTAATTTGTTCGGCTTTTGAAGCTAATTTGGTTTTACCTAAAAGATCTTCAAGTTTTATATTATCTGTATTCATAGTAAAAAAAGAATAATTATAGATATTTAAAAATACAAATAATCAGAAATCTTTTTTAATAAAAATATAATTGCTCAAAGCCATCATTCCGGCAAGAAATACAAAAGAAGTCCAGATTGGTTGATAATTTTCTATTCCTCCCCCCTGTGCCAGAGTCAAAATTGTATTTGACATCAATTCGGACGTTTTCGGAATAATATAGTATAAAGTATCAATTACCCCTTTCCAGAAACTGTTCGTGATTAAAGCCTGTACATCTGCGTGAAGAAATTTTAATAAAGGGCTTAGAATAAGAAAAATTAAATAAGCAAACATCATCCCGAACATGGAACCTTTGGTAAGCACACCGAACAGGACTATAAGGGCGTACAGCACGGCAAAAGTAAATGTAATTATCAATATGCTCCATAAAAATGTATATGACCAGATCGAAAATTTAATAGAAATACTCAGCCAGACGCCTATGATAAGCAAAGCTATATTTATGAATACGACTAAACTCCCGCCAAAATATTTTCCCCATAAAAGTTGAGTCCGCGAAACCGGTTTTGAAAGCAGCAAATCAATATTGCCCTTCTCAAGCATAATAGGGATAAAACTTGAGCTCGCAAAAATAGCTAAAAGCAATCCTAAAGAAGCCAGGGGAGTAATTATAGCAATTTCCAACTTCGATACAATCTCAGCAAGCATCGGTGCTGCATTTTTTCCGGCAAAACCGTTTACAATTGAATCGAGATTTGTTACTCCAAGTATAACTGCAGTAAAAACAATAACAAGAATTGAAATGATTGAATAAAAAATAAAAACTTTTCTTGCCATTGCTTCTTTTAAAGTATACCAGGTCACCGTCATTATATTTTTCATTGCTTTCCCTCCTTTTCAGATTCTTCAATGAGGGAAATAAACATTTCTTCAAGCGTGTTTTTATGTTTTATCAATTCATATATCATAATTCCATCTGCCCTCAGCCGGTCGATCATCTTATTAAGATCCTCTGTACTTGCCACCTTGAGAGAATAGTGTCCATCATCAAGTTTTGTAGCTTTTACGTTTTCAATATTTTCCGGGACTTCCTTGTGATCACCTTCAATTCTTAAAAAGTATTCTTCTTTCTTTTCGGTAAGCTCCTCAACGCTTCCTTCTCTTATTAATTTACCTTTGTTCAGAATTCCTACTCTATCTGTAATTAATTCGACTTCAGATAAAAGATGGCTGTTAAGAAAAATTGTTTTAGATTGTTTTTTAAGATCAATCAGTATATCCCTTATTTCCTTTCTTCCAATAGGATCTACACCATCTGTCGGTTCATCTAAAAAAATTAATTCCGGGTCGTTTATCATAACCTGTGCTAGTCCGAGTCTTTGCATCATTCCTTTGGAATAATTCTTAACCTTGGTCTTTTTCCATTTCGATAACTTCATAAGCTCGAGCAATTCATCAATCTTTTTACCTAGATATTTGGAATCAAGGCCGCTAAGTTTTCCAAAAAAATTCATCACCTCTCCCCCGCTAAGATAAGGCGGGTACTTGTGATTTTCCGGCAGATAACCTATTCTCTTTTTTACTTTATAGTTGGAAGTTGGTTCACCCAGCACGATTGCATTTCCAAATGTAGGAAATGTAATTCCAAGGAGGAGTTTAACAAGTGTTGTTTTACCGGCTCCGTTGGGTCCAAGCAATCCAAAAATGGTTCCTGGCGCTACTCCTAAATGCAGATCCACTAAAGCCTGAACCTGTTTTTTACCAAAGGCTGATGAATAAACCTTTGTCAAGCCTGTTGTTTCAATAGAATTCATAGCTAACATTTACCTTTATTATTATTTTGTCCTATAAACTATACGAATATAACCAAAAAATTTCCGTTAATTTGATAAAACACTCTTTATACTAAACAAACGGTATAATTCAGTGTCAGCTTTCTTTTTATTACCTGAAATAGAGACAAACTTTTCATAAATTTTGATTCAATTTTAATATTCTTCATTTTAACATTTAAATGACTCCTCAGCAAGTACTTTTAAAATATTTCGGCTTTAAAGAATTCCGGAAAAATCAGCTTGAAATCATAGAAGCTATTTTGAGCGGCAAAAACGTGGTGGCCGTACTTCCTACAGGAGCAGGCAAGTCAATTTGTTACCAGGTTCCCGCACTCATCTCAGAAAACTTTTCAATTGTAGTTTCGCCTCTTATAGCATTAATGAAAGACCAGGTCGATTCGTTGAATTCTAGTCCTGACCTTTCAGCATTTATTAATAGTACAATGGAATTTTACGAAACGGAAAAAGTTTTGCAGAACATCGCTTTCGGTAAAACTAAAATTTTATATGTTGCGCCGGAAAGATTAGAAAACGTGAGCTTTGCTGAGAGAATAAAAAATCTTAATCCTTCTTTTCTTTTCGTAGATGAAGCCCATTGTATAAGCGAATGGGGACATAATTTCCGTCCCAGCTACAGGGAAATAAAAGCATTTGCAGAATATGCGGAAATAAAAAAGATATCGGCATTTACTGCCACAGCTACACCGGAAGTTGTTGAAGATATAGGTGAACAGCTCGGGCTAAAAAAACCAAAGATTTTTGTAAAAGGGTTCGAAAGAGAAAATCTTCATATAAATGTGCTTGTTACAAAAAAGAAAAAAGAAAAATGTTATGAATTAATCAGGCAGTTTAAAACACCGGCGGTTATTTATACTTCATCCAGAAAAAAATCTGAAGAAATAGCTGAATTTTTGAATATGAATCGCATCAGTTGCAATTATTATCATGCAGGAATGGCATCAGCAGAGAGGAAAAAAATACAGGATGATTTTATAAATGATAATGTTCCTGTAATTGCTGCAACAAATGCTTTTGGAATGGGGATTGACAAAAAAGATATCAGGCTGGTTATTCATTATAATACACCCGGATCAATTGAAAACTATTACCAGGAAATCGGGAGAGCCGGCAGAGATAACAAACCCTCTTTTGCATTTCTGCTTCATGATGATAGTGATATAAATATTCATAAGTTTTTTATTTCGAATGCAAACCCGGACAAGGAACTGATTCAGAATATTTACAACGGCATCTGCGATTACGCAAAAGTTGCGGTCGGTAATAAACCGGAAGACGATATACCTATAAACAGAGAATATCTCTCATCATATTGTAAAAGAGAAATAAATCGGGGACTGTTGCACAGTGCCCTCAAAAATCTTGAAAATGCCGGATACCTGAATATCATTTCAGAATATAACAGGAAATCAACGCTTCAAATAAACTTTGAAAAAAACAGGCTTAAAAAATTTATTAAAGATTCTTCCAACAATAATATTAAAGTCGTTCTGCTTTCATTGTTAAGGGAATTTGGTAGTGAAGCATTTACTTCTAAGATTAATTTTAGTCTTCCACAGCTAAGCTGGAAATTGGATATAAGCGAACCAGACCTTGAAGAAACGCTCATTATGCTCGATAATCTCAGCGTAATATCATATAAAAGATCTCTGGCAAAAGAAAACGTTAAGCTTACTGTACCGAGAACCGATACTTCAAGATTGATAATAGACTATAAGAGAATAAATGAAAATTATCTTCATCTTCAAAAAAAGATTGAATCGATGATCGACCTGGTTTATTCGAACAACTGCCGCTTCCGTTATATTTTAAAATACTTTGGTGAGGATGTCACAAACTATAAATGCGGCAAATGTGACAAGTGTACCGGCAAAGAGGGTCTGCCCGATTCAACTACAGAATATTTAAAAGAAATTGTGCTTAAATCAATAAACGAAATACAGGAAACTTTAAGTGAACAGTCACTGATAAATATTCTGCTTGGCACTGAAAAATCGGTGAAATATCAAAAATTACAAGCATTCGGAAGTTGTGCAAATTATTCAAAAAATGATCTTAAGACCATTTTACATTCACTTAAAGAAACGGGCGCAATCAATAAAACTTCGGGAAATAAGACAGGCTTTAAGATCAGTAAAGAATTAAAACAAAGGCTGGAATCTTCTAAAACCGGGAAATATCCACAGAATGATTTTGAAGATTATGAAGAAAACCTGGAAACATTTAATAAGCTGCGTGAAATAAGAAGCAGGGCTGCAAAAAGATTTTTGCAATCAGGCAGTATTATTTGTCCCGATAACGTAATGAGAGAAATAGCAATTCAAAAACCTGCTTCCGAAAAAGAGCTGATGAAGATTAAAGGTTTCAGTCAGAGAATGTTCAATAAAATAGGAAAAGAATTTTTAGAAGTATTAAACACCGGGACAGAAAGACAAAAAAAATCCGGTCCCGTTGAAAAGATTCCACCAAACATTAAAGAAACATTCAATCTCTTGAAAAAAGGCTATGGCTTGAAAGATATTGCTTCACTCAGAAAACTTTCCGGGGCAGTTATTTCAATGCAAATTGAAAGCATAATTGAATACGAGCCTTCTGTTAATATCTCTCATCTTTTTGAAAAAAATCAGTTGGAAATGATAATCAATGAGCTTAAAAAAGGGTTTGATGATCTTAAAGAATTAAAGAAACGCTTACCGGATGAAATTACGTATCCGCTAATCAGAATTGCAGTCGCCAAAGAAAAATTCAGGAATTCTTCCCTTCCCTCAGCCGTTGAAGATAGGCAATAGCTTTATCAAAAAACTCTGACCATCTTTTGGGTTCCGAGTTGTAAAATTTTAATGTGGAATTGTAATCTGCATCAGAGACAGAATATTTTTTCAATATATCTTTTCTCATAGCCATTAATTGTTTACCGTCTGGCTTTGTAGTATCCTGTGCTATCAACATATCGACATAAATTTTTACAAATTTTTCTTCTCTAACCGGAGGACTGTCAGAACAGGATGCCAGCAAAAATGTTAAAGGAATGAAAACACAAAGAATATAGCTGAATTTAAGGTGAAGATATTTTGAAAAATATTTATTCAAATTATCAATTCATTTTTTTGCTTGCTTCAAATAGGATCTTTTTTTCTTTTTCAGTTAAGTTCTGATAACCTGATTCGCTTATCTTGTCAAGTATCTTATCAATTTGTTCCTGGGTAACTTTTTCTCCATTGACTTCATCATTTACTTCGTAAAACTTCGCATCCTGAATTTTTTGTTCTTTCTTCTTAAATGGATTTGAACTTCCTTTGAAAGGATTATTAATTGTCATTTTGGGACCAGATTTGAAATAACTACCGAACAACCTGTTGTTTTTGCGCTCATACATCAAATAGATAAACCCGGCAAGTGCGCCGCCGAGATGAGCAAGGTGTGCAACATTTCCTCCCTGAGGAATGGAATATAATTCTAATAGAACATAACCTATAATTAAATATTTCGCCTTAACCGGAAGCAGAAAATAGATATAAATATATCTGTCAGGGAACATCATACCGAAAGCTATAAGCACTCCGAATATAGCCCCCGATGCTCCTATTGTAGGTGCCAATTGTTCATTAAAAAGTGGGGGAAATATTAGCTGAGCAATGCCAGCTGCAACTCCACACGTCAGATAGTAAATAATGAATTTTTTAGAGCCCCAGATATTTTCAATTTCAATACCAAACATCCACAGAGCAAACATATTGAATAATATGTGCATGAACCCACCGTGCATAAACTGGTAGGTTATTAACTGCCAGGGAAGAAAACCATAGCCTATAGGAATTAGTGCGAAATATTTTACTAAGTATTGCTCAGCTGTCATATTGCCAATCAATAAATTCTGGCCAAGCATCTGGATAATAAAAACTATACCATTAATTATTAATAAATTCTTAATGACCGGCGGAAAAAAACTAAATCCACCAAACCCGCCGGGTCTGTAATAATTATTACTCACAAATAATTCCTTTTTTAATTAACGTCATTTAATGCGGCTACGCCAGGTAATATTTTGCCTTCAAGAAATTCAAGTGATGCACCTCCGCCTGTAGAAACATGCGAAACCTTTCCTTCCAATCCGGCTTTGCTTATTGCTGCTGCAGAATCTCCGCCACCAATAATAGTTACTGCTCCCATAGATGTTGCTTCCGCTAACCCCTGTGCGATAGCAAATGTTCCCTTCGAAAAATTATCCATTTCAAAAACTCCCATAGGCCCGTTCCAGACAATCATTTTCGATTTTTTTATCTCATCTTTAAACAATTTAATTGTTTCAGGACCTATATCCAATCCCATTTTTTCAGAAGGTATATTTTCCACACTAACGGTCTGTGAAGGAGATTCATTCTTAAATTCATCTGCAACAACAACATCGAGGGGTAATAAGAACTTTATGTTGAATTTTTTTACTCTTTCAAGTAATTGCTTTGCAAGATCGACTTTTTCTTCCTCAAGTAAGGATTTTCCGATTTCTTTGCCCTGAGCTTTAAAAAATGTAAAAGCCATTCCGCCTCCGACTATCATAGTATCAACTTTTTCCAACAGATTGTTTATTACGTCTATTTTGCCTGAAATCTTAGCACCTCCGAGAATCGCACAGTATGGCTTTTTAGGATTAGAAACAGCCGATCCGAGGTAGTCAAGCTCCTTCTGCATAAGGTAACCGCCTGCACAGATTTTGATAAACTTTGTTACCCCTTCTGTAGAAGCGTGTGCACGATGCGCTGAGCCAAAAGCGTCGTCTATATAAACATCTCCTAAAGAAGCGAGTTCCTTTGCAAATTTCAGATCGTTTTTTTCTTCCTCTTCGTGAAATCTTAAATTTTCCAATAATACTACATCGCCCTTAGACATTGAAGCTACCATTTTTTTTACTTCATCACCAATACAATCTGTTGCAAGTTTTACTTCTTTATTCAGTAACTCTCCCAGTCTTTTAGCAGCGGGCCTCAAACTGTATTTAGGATTTACCTTTCCTTTGGGCCTTCCCATATGACTCATTAATATTGATTTTCCACCTTCAGATATTATTTTTTTAATAGTAGGAAGCGATGATGTAATTCTAATATCATCGGTGATATTTAAATTTTCATCCAGAGGGACATTAAAATCAACTCTGACTAATACTCTTTTATTTTTTAAATCTACTTTATCAATAGTTAGCTTGTTCATTTTAAAACTTTCCCCAATAATAAATTAAAAAGGCGAAGATGCCTTCGCCTTACGAATAAATATTACTTCGATACTTTATTAAGCAGATCGACAACTCTGCAGGAATATCCCCACTCATTATCATACCAACCAACAACCTTAACAAGATTTCCTAATACCATAGTGGACAGAGAATCAAAAACACAGGAAGCAGAATTTCCTACTATATCAGCAGAAACTATAGGATCTTCGGTATACTCGAGTATACCTTTCATTTTCCCTTCGGCAGCTTTCTTAACTGCTGCATTTACATCTTCAGCCGTAACTTCCTTTTTTAGAACCACAACGAAATCAGTAATTGAACCATCGGGCGTCGGAACCCGTAAAGAGTATCCATCAAGTCTGCCTTTAAGTTCCGGAATAACCTTGGTCACAGCTTTAGCTGCACCTGTAGTTGTAGGAATTATTGAAAGTGCAGCAGATCTTGCTCTCCTTAAATCACTGTGTGGCAAGTCAAGCAATCTCTGGTCATTTGTGTATGAATGAACGGTCGTCATAAAACCTTTTTCTATTCCAAATACATCATTCAGAACTTTAACCATTGGTGCCAGGCAGTTTGTAGTACACGAAGCATTTGATATGACCTTTTCATCTCCTTTTATCACATCATCATTTACTCCAAGGACTACAGTTGCGTCCACATCACCCTTTGAAGGAACAGTCAATATTACTTTTTTTGCTCCTGCATCAATGTGTTTCATACAGGCTTCTTTTGTCCTGAATATACCTGTTGCTTCAATAACTATATCGGTACCGAGTTTTTTCCACTGCAGGTTAGCTGGATCTCTTTCTGCTGAAATGGTTATTCTATCGCCGTTAACTATAATATCATTTCCTTCAACCTTAATTTCTCCTTTAAATTTACCATGCACGGAATCATATTTTAAAAGATGAGCTAAAGTTTTTGCATCTGTTAAATCATTAATACCTACAAAGTCAAATCCTCCGAGTTCAAGACAGCGTCTGAACACCAGTCTTCCAATTCTGCCAAATCCGTTTATTCCAACTTTAACAGCCATAACATAAACTCCTATAATTGAATTTTTATTTTATCTTTAAAATTAGTTAAACAGTCCCTGAATATCAATTCTGATATTGCGTAAATAACCGGAATAATTGATTTTAGGGACAGAATTGGATAACAGAAAATAAACCTCTGAAAGTCAATAAAGCAAAATTATTCAGGAGAGCTTCTATAAATTTGCAATTATTTAACTATTTCATCAATTCCATTTTTTAAATTTCTTGATCCGACTCCCTGTAAATTTTTAAACTTTAACTGTACTCAACGCTGTCCAACTACAGGAGAAGTAATATTACAGGCTGATGCTGAAATTTGCACCAATAATTTTTCTGAAAATATTATAAAATAAAGTAACAGGCACAATTTGGAATGCATTGAATTGAAAGTCTTTAGGATTTTTCTTATCTAATAGAAAGCATTTTTAAAATTCTCTTAAATGACAATAAAAAATTCGATTATAAGCTGTTTTGCAAGTAAATCAACTGGTTTGTTATTTGCTAAAGGCGGGTCGACTGTTACATAGGTTTGCTTATTTTTTGTAAGAAAACTATGAAAATAAAATTACTTTTTACAAGCATTATAATAATTTTAGCTTACTCAATAGGCTTTAGTCAGGGACAGGCTACAGGATATGTATTAGGTACTGGAACTGATGCAGATGTTGCTAATGAGGGAATATCTTGTGCATCCTGCCATAGTGAAAAGGGGTTTGCATCACCAAAATGGGATGCCTGGAAAAAAACAAGACATTCATTTGCTACAGATTCCGGATTCGCTCAATCAAGTCATTTTGGTTATAGCTGCTTACCCTGCCATACTACAGGATGGAATGATACAGCAGTGACTTTCGGTGCTGATGAATATGTTAAGATGGATACAACAGCCACCCCAAACTATACCCCAACTGATGTTGCAAACTGGAACAGGACAAAAAATGTGGGTTGTGAAGCCTGCCATGGAAATTTAGGAAAGTACGATCCGAATGCACTATCAGACGGAACACAACCTGATACATTATGGACCGATTACACAAAACACTTTGCATTTACCACAACAAATAAACTTGATTATTCAGCTGAGCTCTGCGGAACATGTCATAACGGAAGCCACCATGGTTTCTATGAAGAATGGGCAGTTTCCGGACACGCAAAATCTTTAATGGCGGCCGGTGGTTCAGTTACATCAAATCCTACATGTGTAAAATGCCACGTAGCTCAGAATGCAGCTGCATACATTAACGGAACATTCTTTACAAACGCAGATGGTTCTGATAAAGGAAAACCATACTATGATAAAATTATCGTTGCAAGCAACAACCCGGACATTCAGCCAATTACTTGCGTTGTTTGCCATGATCCACACGATGCAACAAACGGTGTGCAACAATTAAGACTCCCTTTAACCGGTCCAATGGTAGTGTGTGATAAATGCCATAATGCTGAAATCGAGACAGATACTGTTGATATACATACAACTCCACATCATAATACTTCAGAGTGTTTAAGCGGTTCAAAGAATTTCGGATACAAGTATTCCGCAGCAGAATTATCAGCTGCAGGAATTACCGACACCGTTTACCAGAATTCGGCTCACACTTATGCAGCTACTGAAAGATGTATAAATTGTCACCTGAATGCAGACGATACAGATCAATTTGGGAATGTGGCACATGGCCATACATTCGAACCGAGAGTTCAGGCATGCGCAAAATGTCACGCTGACTACTACACAGCCGTTGATACCTCAAACCACGCAAAAATGTTTGATTACAGAAGGACTCAAACTGTCACAGACAGTCTGGTTACAGTTCTTACAAACAAATTAGCACAGGCATCATCAGCTGATTCATTAACAGATTCATTCTTAAAAGCGAACTACAATCTTGCTGCTTGTACACAGGAAGGTAGTCACGGAATTCATAATACAAAATTAGTTCAGGAATTATTAAGAGATGCTATTATTCTCTTTAATCCGACTGTTACAGGTATAAAAAATGAGTCAAACACAATTCCTAGTAAGTATGCTCTTAGTCAGAATTTCCCGAATCCGTTTAATCCTACGACGGAAATAAGGTTCTCAATTCCTCAGGCAAGCAATGTTAAGTTGACGGTTTATGATATAATAGGAAAAGAGGTTGGAGTTATTGTAAATGAATATCTGTCAGCAGGAACATACAATTATACGTGGAATGCAAGAAACCTTGCATCGGGAATTTATTTCTATAGAATAGAAGCAAAGAATTTTGTAATGGTTAAGAAAATGATATTGCTTAAATAATAGTTTCCAGAGGAGAGTCCATATGCATATTTATTATAAAGTGCAGATGGACTCTTCATTTCAGATTTCTTAAATTTCTTGTAATAATTCATAAGAAAAAACCTAGGTGAAAATATGTTAAAAAAAATTGTTCTTTTCGTAATTCTTTTTGCCGCTCCCATGATTTTAGCTCAGGGAACAGAAACTCCTAAGGCACATGCTTTTGTTGGTGCCCAAACCTGTAAATTGTGTCATCATTCTGATAAACAAGGTAAGCAATACGACATTTGGAAAGCAAGTGCTCATGCAAAAGCCTACGAAACTTTAAAAACTGCAGAAGCTGACAGCATCGCCAAAGCCAAAGGCTTTTCAACGAAAGCTGTTGAAACAGAAGACTGCCTGAAATGTCACGTTAGCGGTTATAATGTAGATGCTTCTCTTAAAGAGAAAAAATTTAATATGGAAGACGGCGTTCAGTGTGAAACCTGTCACGGTGCCGGAGCTGATTACAAAAGCTTAAAAGTAATGAAAGACGAAAAACTGGCTGAAGAAAACGGGCTTAAATTCTTCCCGACTGAAGAAGCTCGTGTTGCACTTTGCAAAAGCTGCCACAATTCAGATAGTCCAACTTTCGACGCAACAAAGGCAGATTTCACTGTGATGTGGGATAAAATAAAACACGATATCCCGGCAAGTAAATAATTCTAAAATATTTGCAGATAATAATGTTGAAATAAATAATGAAAAAGATTATAATCCTTATCAGTTTTTTTAGTGGATGCTTAATTTCAACATTCCCGCAGAATTTGAATGGGCGGATATCATCTTCATTTTATACTTATGAAAGATTTTACTCCGCCTCTTCATCTCAGACACAATTGCTAACCTTTCAATCGGTTAATTTAAATTTTAACAAGGATAATTTTTCGATCAGAACTTACGCAAATTTTGAACACGATCTGATCAATCCACAGGTAGATGACCCAAGGTTAAGACTTTATAATCTGTATGTTGAGGGAAGAGATCTCTTTAACCTCTTTACTGTCAAACTCGGAAGGCAGCCTTTATTCAGTTCAGTTGCCGGCGGACTAATGGATGGAATAAATGTTGACCTGAGGAAAGATTCTTATAAATTAACGGCTTATTACGGACTTAATGTCCCGGCTTATCAGAAGTTTGAACTCAGTGGCGACTGGGATAATAATTTTATTGCAGGAGGAAAATTTCAAACCTCGGCTATTAATAATTTCGATATTACTTTGGGATACATCAACAAAAATTTCAAGCCACAGAATTACTGGGCTACAAGACTTGATGAAAATCTGAATCCAATCACCGTATTGATCCGGGAAAAATCAAATCAATATCAATTCGCAAGTGCTGACGTGGTCTATAACCAGGAAAATCTTTTTACAATCGATACAAGATATGCGTACGATCTGAATTTTAAAGAAACCTCAAAGTTTGAGATTAGCGGTACTTATGAACAACTGGATAAAATACACTTCTCGGCTTATTATAATTACAGGCAGCCGTTAATTAGATATAATTCTATTTTTTCCGTTTTCGACTACGGAAACACGAAAGAATATGAAATAGGAACAGACTACTTTTTTGACAAATCATTATGGATCAATTTCAGGTATGGTGTTGTAGATTACAGGGATGACAGCTCACGAAGGATGTCGTTTGGCATAAACACAAACTACGGAAGCATAAATGTCAGAAAAACTCTCGGGTATGAGGGAGAATTGTTTTCCCTTTCAGGATATTCTGCAAAAACTTTCTTTGATGGTGAATTAACACCTTCAGTCGGAATTTCCTATACACAATACAGGCTTACCTCAGAAGGTCCTACAAATCATCTTGTTACCGTACTGGCAGGATTTAATTATCGTCCTATAAGGATATTGTCCTTTGATTTGCAAGGACAATTTATGGACAATAAAATTTACAATAATGATTACAGGATTTTCTTTAAAGCCAACTACTGGTTCAATACAAATTTTTGATAAAGCTTAAATGAAATTAAAATATTTATATATAGTCTTTATTCCTTCTGTGCTGGTTTTCCTTTTTCTTTCAGCATTTAAAGGAAGCTTTTTGCAGGATCAACCGGAACACAATGATAAGATAATTAAATTTTCGCACAAGCTTCATGCTGAAAACGGAGTTGAGTGCGCAGATTGCCATTCGGCCGTTCCTGCGAGCACTAAATTAAGTGACAGGCTCCTGCCATCCCACGATGATTGTGCTAATTGCCATGATGTTGAAGATGAAAATAATTGTACAACGTGTCACTATGAAGGCGTAAATGAAGCTTTGATTCAACAAAAACCTTATGATATTTATTTTGATCACAGCCTGCATGTCGGACAAAATAAAATTAAATGCCAAACCTGTCATAAAGGAATAAGCGAGGTTGATTATGCTTTTAAAGCAAAGCAGACCAACCCGATGATGGAAGATTGTTATTCCTGTCATAATAATAAATCTGTTGCTACTACCAATTGTGAATCGTGCCATATATCTACTGTAAATCTTCTTCCGGTTTCACATAGAGTTCCTTCCTGGAAAATGAATCATAAATTTGCGGCAAATTCACTCGATGCAAACTGTGTAATGTGTCACGATAATGCTTCCTGTCAGGAATGTCACGTTGCAACAACAATGATAACAGAGGACAATTCAAAAAATAATTTTTACAAGCCGTATTCACCCAATAACTTTGTTGACGGAACAAAACAACAACAGGTTACAAGGGTACACGAGCTTGGTTACAGATTTACTCATGGAATAGACGCAAAAGGAAAAACGGCAGAATGCCAGACGTGTCACGAAGTTGAAACTTTCTGTTCATCCTGTCACCAGGGAAAAGATGCCGATTATTCACTCGGAGGTGTTGAACCCCTTTCACATTTAAAGCCAAATTTTGTAACAATAGGTGTTGGAAGCGGAGGCGGTTTGCATTCAAGATTGGCAAAAAGAGATCTTGAGTCCTGCGCCGCATGCCACGATGTTCAGGGTGCTGACCCGACATGTATCACCTGTCACCTTGACAGTGATGGAATTAAAGGAACAAATCCGAAAACTCATCCGGCAGGCTTTATGAGAAATACACACGGCGACTGGCACGATTCTAATGCTTCTGTTTGTTATAACTGTCATACAAATGCTTCACCGAGAACTCCCGCAGGAGTCGGCTTCTGCGGATATTGTCACGGAAGTAATGTTAGATAATACCGGAATATAGAATGAAATTAGTCATCCGAAATAGCATAATAATACTTTCTCTCGCTATTGTTCTTTATAGCTGCAGCGATTTACGAAATAATATAAATACCACAGCTCCTGTTATTAGTGTGCATAAGCAGGGAATTACCGATGTAAATTCACCAAATTTTCATGGGAATCTTATCAGACAAAACAACTGGAGCTTTGCACAATGCATTCAATGCCATGCTGCAGATTTCACAGGTGGAATAACGGGCAAAAGTTGCCTGAAGTGCCATACAGAACCTGCAGGCCCGGAAGCTTGTAATACCTGTCACGGTGATTTTAAAGATCCTAATAAGATAGCTCCACCGAGAGATACCAAAGGTATGACTTCCACAAGTTCGCCGGGTGTAGGTGCTCATTCAAGCCATCTTTACGAAAATACTCTTAGCAAAGCTATTAGCTGTTCAACCTGCCATAATGTTCCACAATCATTCGACGATCCGGATCATATTGATGGATACCCTGCAGAGGTAATTTTTTCAGGGTTGGCAGATTCTAATATTGCAGCTAACGTTACATTTTCGTTCGATTCCCTTACCTGCTCAAATTCATACTGCCATGGAAATTTTGAATTCAAAAAATCAGATGCAATCCCTACAAATCAGTTTGCTTATACATCTGATAAAATAGTAGGAAATAACTTTTCACCTGTCTGGAATAAAGTAGACGAATCTCAGGATTCGTGCGGTACCTGTCACGGTATTCCGCCGACAGGACACATTAATGCGCCAATCACAGCCTGTTATCTTTGTCACGGTGATGTTGTCGATGCAAACGGAAATATAATCAACAAAGACAAACACATCAACGGTTACAAGAGCGCGAGAGGAAGTCTGAACAAACTTCAGGAATTTTTAGCAAAAAAAGCTGCTCAATAAAGCGGCTTTTTTATTAATTAAATCATTTCACTTTATTCATTCTCAATCTCAAGTAATTTAATTTTCTCTTCAATCATTCTAAACGCTTTATCGGGATTACCAAGAAACTCTTCATTTTTAATCCGTACAAAAGTAATTCCAAATGTTTCTAAATATTTCTGTCTTTTAGCATCATACTTCTTCTGATCAGGCTGGTCATGAACATCACCATCTATTTCCACAGCTAACTTAAGTTTCGGGCAATAAAAATCTATCACAAAATGATCGACTGAATATTGCCGCAGGAATCTATAGCCAAGTTGTTTCTTTCTTAAGTGAATCCATACAATTCGTTCACAATAAGTCATTTCCTTTCTCAGTTTTCTTCTCTTTTCCTGCTCTGATTTTTTGTTGAAGTGTTGTGTCATGTTATCGAACCCCTTCTTTCGTTCCTCCCCTTCAATGAAGGGGAGGATACAGGTGGGGTTTTATTACAGTTAAAAAAGGAAAGAGATACCCCTTCCCCAAAATTCAATCTCTTTATTTAATAATGTCAGAATGAAAAAAGCAAAACCTGATGCACAATAAGAGAATCTAACTATTAATTATTCCTGTTCTCGCCAACCCATTTTTTAATATAGTCTGCGATAGCGGTAGTTGCAGCACCGGGAGTAAACATTTCTCCGACCCCCATTTTCTTTAACTCTTTTATATCCTCTTCAGGAATAATTCCCCCACCTGTAAGTAGAACATCATCAAGTCCTTTCTCTTTCATCAGTGATAATATTTTCGGCATGATTGTCATATGTGCCCCGGATAAAATGCTGATGCCTATAACATCGACATCTTCCTGTATTGCAGCTTCAACAATCATTTCGGGTGTTTGTCTGAGACCGGTGTAAATGACTTCCATACCTGCATCGCGAAGAGCGGCAGCGATTACTTTCGCTCCCCTGTCGTGCCCGTCGAGTCCGGCTTTGGCTACTAAAACTCTTATTTTTTTATCCATAATATTGATCCTTTATTTAATAACAGCATTACGAATTTTATCTGCAAATTCTTTCATAGAAACACTACCGTAATTTTTTAATTCCGGACGAAAATTAAATTTATCTGTGTTGTATCTTGGAATTATGTGAAAGTGAAAATGAAAAACAGATTGTCCGGCAGCAGTTCCGTTATTAGCAACAATATTAAAACCATCTGTTTTTAAACTTTTGCTTACTGCATCTGAAATATTTTGAGTAGCTTTTATAACCGCATTCATCTCTTTGGTCGGTACCGAAATAAAATTCTCGTAATGGTTTTTAGGAATTACCAGCGTATGCCCGTAATTAACAGGCCTGATATCGAGAAAAGAAAGGACATTTTCATCTTCGTAAATTATTTCGGCTCCGGATTTGCCATCAACAATATCGCAAAAAATACAACTCATAATTCAAAAATAACGCTAAAATAACAGTTTGGCAAAATATTAAAGGGCTTCACTTCCCATTTCTTTTTTAGAAGCTATATGAAAATAATCTTCCAACCAGCATTATGATAATAGAACACTGAAAAACACGGATCAGGCTGATTTTCACGCACACAAATTATCCGCGTGAATTCGCAGAATCAGCGTTCATCCGCGTGCTATTTTACATAGTCTCTTGAAAAGAAAAACGGAAATGAAAGGGGGTTGAGTTCCCTTAAGCCTTCAGATACTTCCCTCTCTTCCCAAAAACGCCGAAAAGTCCGCCTGTGTGCAAAAATATTATTCTCATTTTCGATGCCAGAAAATTCATATAAAACGCTTTAAATGCTTTCCCGGTATAGGCCGGGTCTAAAACTATGCCCGTTGATTGAGCAAACTTTTTAATCAATCTAAGCTTATCAGCAGAAATATTCTTGTAGCCTTCTTTCGAAAAACCATCAAGAATTATAAGATTATTTTTATTAATCCTGCAGTTTAATTTATAATCAAGCACGCAACCTTCAGCAAGATTCATAATTTTATTGTGAATATCTTCCTTCGGATAAAGAACATTTACCACGTAAACTTTCAAATTTAATTTTAGCTTTGCTAATCCAACGAGCAATCCAGCAGCCGTACCACCCGTTCCTGCAGCTACACAAATTCCCTTTACTTTTTTAAGATCAATTTGTTTTTTTAATTCATTTACAAAATCAACATATCCCCAGATTCCGAGTATGGTTGAACCGCCTTCAGGAATTACAAAAACCCTTTTCCCTTTTTTGATTAACGCATCTCTCTCTTCAAACATTATCTCATTTACTTCGGAATAATTTCTTTTATTCAGGAATGAAATTTCAGCGCCTATCAGCTTATCAAAGAAAAGATTTCCATCTGCAGTTCTTGAGTCGCTCCCCCACAAAAATAATTTTGATTTTATTCCGGCTTTAGCGGCTGCAATTGCTGTTGCACGTGCGTGATTTGATTGCTCGCCTCCACAGGTGAAAACCATATCGGCTTTTTCTTTCTTAGCCTGGTAAATAAGATATTCAAGCTTCCTGACTTTATTTCCCGATAGTTCGACTCCCGTAAGGTCATCTCTTTTTATAAGAAACTTTTTACCTTCAAATTCTATTTCCTCAAGTGGAGTTGGAATATTTGCAAGATGTATTTTACCCGGCTTTTTCATTTTTCTTCACGTACTTATTATAATATTTTCTTGCTCTTTCAAGGTCTTCCTGCGTATCAACAGCAATCGATTCAAATTCCGTGACAACAATTTTTATTTTGAAACCGTTTTCAAGCATTCGCAATTGTTCAAGTTTTTCAGTTCTTTCAAGATCGGTAGGTTCAAGCTTTGTAAATCTTTCCAGCGCTTCCTTTCGGTAAACATACAACCCGATATGTTTATAAATATCACCTTTTGAAATTCTTTCTGCATTTGTTTTTGCATCCCTTACGTAAGGAATCGGTGCTCGTGAAAAATAAAGTGCAAAATTATTGTAATCGAAAACAACTTTTGTAACAGAAGGAGATTTTAGTTCTTTCAGGTCTTCTATCTTTTTTGCGAGAGTTGCAACATTTACATTCTTATCAAAGACCAATGGCTCGATCGCCTGGTCGATCATTGTTCCGTTTATGAAAGGCTCATCGCCCTGTATGTTCACAATAATTTCAGCGTCTTTGTAAAATTTTGCTGCAAGTGCAATTCTGTCGGAACCCGAAGCAATGTTTTTAGGAGTCATAATCACTTCTGCCCCGAAACCTTCGGCAACCTTCCCGACTTTTTTATCATCCACAGCAATTATTATTTTAGAGATCAGTCTTGATTTTGATGCACTTTCGTAAGTGTGCTGCAGCATCGGTTTGCCGCCAATATCTGCGAGTGGTTTCCCCATAAGTCTTGTTGAGGCGAAACGGGCAGGAATTACTCCAATTACCATTTATTTATTGTCCGGAATTTGTTCATTCTGATTTTCTGATGTGATTTGATCGAATTATTTGTTATCCAAAAACTCACTCCCATTTCATACCGGGGCTGACTAAAAAGTAATCTTCAAATTTAAAATCAGCGGAAATCCGTTTAATCTGTGTCCATCCGTGTTCTATTTTTCAACAAAATATTACTTTTTAGTCAGCTTCGCATAGTTGGATAAGTTTCTAATTATTTCATGTTTATTTTTAAAAAAATTACTCCCTTAATTATTTTAAACTTACTCCCGGTCAACAACCTTAGGAACCTTAAAGAAAAGCTCACTCCTGTCGGGTGCATTTCTCAAAGCCTCTTCCCTGTCAAACGAAGGTTTAACCTCATCTTCACGGAAAACATTACTTCCTTCAACAGGATGTGAAAGCGGTTCGACATTCGTTGTGTCGAGCTCGTTCAGCTTTTCTACATAGGTTAAAATTTCATTAAGCTGTTCAGTGAACTTTTCAAGCTCTTCGTCTTTGAACTTCAGCTTTGCCAGCTCGGCAATATATTCAACATCTTTTTTGGTTACAGCCATAAAATTTTCAATCCATTGAATGATTTTTAATTATTATCTCCCGCACCTTGTTCATAAGATCAATTTCATCCTGGCGGGAGTTTATATTTTCCGTGCTTACCGGTTTATCAAAATGAACTCTTATTGTGCCGGGATTTATTTTCAAACTTCCCTTTTGCATAATTTTATGCGAACCGCTTATCGAAACAGGAATTATCGGGAAGCCGACTTTACCGGCAAGATTAAAAGCGCCGCGTTTGAACTGCTGAATCTCTCCCGTTTCGCTTCGCGTTCCTTCGGCGAAAAACAGCACAGAAATTTTTTTATCGTTTAAAAGCCACCTTGATTTTTCCAGGCTCTTTTTCGCACTATCAGGATTCCTCCTGTCGATCATCACATAGGGACCGGCCCAAAGCTGCCAGCCAAACAGTGGAATTTTTGCAAGCTCCTTTTTGAAATACATACTTACGTTGCCGGGAATAGATGCCTGCAAAACCGAAATATCAAACTGGCTGCTGTGATTCGACACATAAATATAAGCTTTTCCCTTTTCAATATTTTCTATCCCGGAGGTTTCATATTTAATACCGGCTAACTTTAATATTCCATTACTGAAAGGACGATTGCAACCATAATAAAGCCGGTAGCTTTTATCGATCAATGCAAAAATTAGAGCGAAAATAGAAACAAACTCAACCCACAAGCCGATAAGTATAAGTCTGAAAATGTTAAACAATTAATTTCCTTTTATTAACCAACTTAACCCCCTTTTCATTCCCCCTTCTCTTTTTAAGAGAAGGGGGACACAGGGGGTTGAGTTCTATTATAAAACTAATACACTACCTGCTTATCCAGCTTACCGCTATGTACTGCAACAAAATTATCAATCGCGCTGAGGCGGTTCTTAATTGACGGATGACTGTAAAAATACCATTCCACAAAAGGATGCGGTTCTTTGTCGCCGAGAT
>CAZQQD010000047.1:0-24189 GCA_964595355.1 uncultured Ignavibacteriaceae bacterium
CGCCCGGGCAGTTTGCAGTCTTTTATAAAGATGATTACTGTTTTGGGGGGGGGGTGATATTGGGCTAAACTATCTCCAGTAAACTTTAGTTTAAAGTTAGTTAAAAGCATAACATTTATGTGCAAAGAAAATTCTTACATTGCTGAATCGAGGTTTATATACAATGGTATTTTTTATGTTGATAAAGGAATTTGAAAACACTATTTTCATTTGTGGATAGAAATGATCTAAAACTACATGTGGTTTTTACATAGAGTATCACGACTAAAATCATCAATAATTTGGGGGTAATCATTGGCTCGTCAGAATGTTTTAAAACCTAATCGGCTTCTCCTGCTCTATCTTGGAGTAGTCTTCCTTATATCATACGGACTTCAGGGAATCATCTGGCTTGAAGGTGGTATTGAATCAGATACCTTCAAACTGCTTGTGCCAGTTGTTATGTTCATTCCCGGTATAGCTGCTATTTTCTTCCTGCTTCGCGAAAAGCACGGTTTGCGATCGGTTCGCTGGGGTTTGCGTAAACCACAATATCTAGCATACGCTGCGTTTATCCCGGCTGTAATGGCATTGGGACTAGTATTAATTCTCACTAATCTTGGCTGGGCGAAATCTCCCCATCTCGATTTCAGTTCCGGTAGTGTTGACATCCTCGGCGGACTCTTCGTTCTCGGTAAAGGAAATCAATCGATCCTCTTTTTTCTGGTTAACTTTCTTGTCACTGCGATTGTGCTGGGAATTGTAAACGGACTCGTCACCGTTGGTGAAGAAGTTGGTTGGCGTGGATACCTGCAGCCGAGACTAATTCAGCGGTTCCCATTTGCCGTCGCAATCATTCTGGTGGGGTTAATCTGGGCTCACTGGCATACCCCGGTCATTCTGATGGGCTATAACTACCCGGAAACGCCAGTACTGGGAGCTATACTCTTATGGCCAATAACCTGCATTGCCTGGTCTTTCGTAGCAGCTTTTTTGACCATTAATAGTGATAGTATCTGGCCTGCTGTTGTATTTCATGGCAGTGTCAACGCATTCTTGGGCGGCTTAGTGGATGGTATGACTTATACAGGTCCTAGACTTCCTGCTGACGTGTTGGTTATTGTCGTTTGGCTGATCGTCGCTGCTTTGTCATACTTTCTTACTAAAATACCAGCTCCGATAGTTCAGGAAGTCGTGCCTGACTGACCCTATTTGGCAGCGGGGGATAGGCTTGTAGCTTATATAAAAGATCCGTTAGCCGTGTTGTGGACAGGGTATTTTTTGAACTTGGAACGAGAAATATTATCCCGAAAATTAACATTCAGTATCCGTCTGGTTTGCACATTTATAATATGATGTGTATACTTTTACAGTTATATACTCAAAATAGGAAGATCTGCTAAGCAAAAAATTAATATTAATGAAATAGAGTCCATGCACTTGCTGTCACTGACCATTCCGTAGCAGTTTTTCGTTTATACAATCTGTTAACTTCCTATCCCTATCAAAATTTTATTGGTATAATTGATTAAATATCTTTAATATTAATAGATCAATTAACCCACACCCAAAAATAAATTGCGAGTAAAAGATGAAAACTATTCTGAGATTTCCTTTTTTGGTTATTATTATGTTTTTATTTCAAGCAGGACTTTCTTTCGCACAGATGAATTCGTCACAAAGCGAAATTGAAAAGAAATTTGATTCATATTTAAAGCCGGAAGATTTAAAGGCAAGATTAGAGAAACTAAGCGCTTATCCTCACCACGTCGGTTCGCCTTATGATAAGGAGAATGCAGAATTTATTCTTTCACAATACAAGTCTTGGGGGTGGGATGCTCACATAGAAACATTTTATGTTTTGTTTCCGGCTCCTAAAACACGCGTACTTGAAATGATATCGCCCGAAAAGTTTACTCCAATTTTAAAAGAACCTTCGTTAAAAGAAGACAGAACTTCTAATCAAATCGATCAACAATTGCCTACTTATAATGCTTATTCAATAGATGGCGATGTAACCGGAGAACTTGTTTATGTGAATTACGGAATTCCCTCTGATTATGATCAGCTTGACAGGATGGGGATAAGTGTAAAGGGAAAAATTGTGATAGCTCGCTATGGTGGAGCCTGGAGAGGAATAAAGCCAAAAGTTGCCGCTGAACATGGAGCTATTGGATGTATAATTTACTCTGATCCGAAAAATGACGGATATTATGTTGGTGATGTTTATCCTAAGGGTGCGTGGAGAAACGAGTACGGCGTGCAGCGTGGTTCAGTTGTAGATATGCCGGTTTATTCCGGCGATCCTTCAACACCATTTGTCGGTTCAACTAAAGACGTTAAACGCTTGGCTGTGAAGGATATTAAAATTCTCACAAAAATTCCTGTGCTGCCTATTTCTTATCACGATGTTCTCCCGTTATTAAAATCATTAGTTGGTCCTGTTGCTCCTAATAACTGGAAAGGCGCACTTCCGATTACTTATCACGTTGGTCCCGGTTTAACAAAAGTTCATTTGAAAGTAGAATCTAACTGGGATATAAAACCCATACACGATGTAATTGCAATGATAAAGGGAAGTGAGTTCCCGGATCAATGGGTAATCAGGGGAAATCATCACGATGGATGGGTAAACGGAGCAGAAGATCCTTTGAGTGGACAGGTTGCGGAAATGGAAGAAGGAAAGGCAATCGGTGAATTACTTAAAACAGGATGGAGACCGAAAAGGACAATAGTCTATTGCGCATGGGATGGAGAAGAACCCGGCTTGCTTGGTTCAACTGAGTGGTGCGAAACTCATGCGGATGAACTTAAACAAAAAGTAGTTGCCTATATTAATTCTGATACCAATGACAGAGGGTTTTTATTTATGGAAGGTTCTCATTCGTTGGAAACTTTTATTAATAATGTTGCTAAAGATGTAATTGATCCTGAAAAAGGTATAAGCGTATGGAAAAGGGCAAGGGACAGACAAATTATCCATACTTCTTCACTTGAAAGAAAAAGAGAGCTTGAATCTGCTGAGAATCTTAAAATTGGCGCAATGGGAAGTGGATCGGATTATACCCCTTTCCTCCAGCATCTTGGAATTGCCAGCATTAATCTTGGATTTGGTGGAGAAGGACAGGGAGGTGTTTATCACTCTGTCTATGATTCTTATGATCATTATATACGATTCGGCGATCCGACTTTTGAATACGGGATAGCACTTTCTAAAACGGCAGGCAGAGCAGTTCTAAGGCTTGCTGATAGTGATGTGCTTCCTTTTAATTTTGATGATTTTGCGGAAAGAGTTTCTACTTACCTGAATCAAATTGAAAATCTGACAAAGAATATGCGTGAAGAAACCAATCAATTAAATATGGAATTAAAGGATAAAATGTTTACTGAAGTTTCCGATCCGACTAAAACATACGTTCCGCCGAAACCGGAAGATCCTGTTCCGTATTTGAACTTCGCTCCTCTTGAAAATGCAGTTAACACATTGCAGAAAAGTGCTGATGGATACCAGAAAGCAAAAAATGAATTTGTAAAAAGCGGGAAAAATCTTTCCGAAGAACAGGAAAAGAATCTTGATCAATTAATTTATCAATCTGAAAGATTCCTGACTAATAAGGAAGGACTTACAGGTCGTCCGTGGTATGAGCATGAAATTTATGCTCCGGGATTTTACACGGGCTATGGTGTAAAAACCCTTCCGGCTGTTCGCGAAGCAGTTGAATCCAGAAACTGGGATGAAGCTAGTAAACAGGCAGTTGTAGTCGCTAACACTCTGGATAACTATTCTAAAGAGATTGATAAAGCCACTGAAATGTTAAATACTGCTATAAAATAAAATTTCCTTTCATCTTAAGTATGCCTTTGCAGTATATTACTGCAAAGGCAGTAATGCTTTAAAGATTATTGAAGAAATAATTCGAAATTTTCGTAAACAAATTCCATTGTGTTACACCCCCGCTTATCCTGTGATTTTTATTCGGATAAAACATCACATCAAATTGTTTATTGGCGTCAATCAGCTTTTGCATAAACTGAAGTGTATTTTGATAGTGAACATTATCATCACCAGTTCCATGAATTATCATCAATTTGCCTTTGAGTTTATACGCATAAGTTAAAACACTTGCTGAATCATAACCTTTTTTATTTCCAATTGGTGAACCCATATATCTTTCTGTCCAGATTGCATCGTAAAGATGAAAATCAGTTACGGGTGCAACGGCAACTCCCGCCTTAAAATAGCCGGTTCCTTTTGTCATCATCATACAGGTTAAATAACCGCCACCGCTCCAGCCCCAGAAACCAAGTCGAGATGCATCAACATAAGAAAGAGTTGCTAAATATTTTGCTCCTTCAATTTGATCGTGGACTGACCACTTCCCCAAATCGAGGTACGAAAGGTCCTTAAATGCTTTTCCTCTGCCGCCGGTTCCACGGTTATCGACACAGAAGACTATGTAGCCGTGTTCTGTCATATATTGATGCCAGAAAGTTCTTGTGCTGCCCCAGCGGTCAACAACCATTTGAGAACCCGGCCCACCATAACCGTAAACAAGCACCGGATATTTTTTAAAAGGATCGAAGTCAGCCGGTTTCATCATATAAGCATTTAATTCTGTCCCGTCAGTTGTTTTGAATTTTAAAAATTGTGGATAAACCATGTTATAATTTGCCAGTGCCGGAATCGTACCTTTTTCCAAAACTCTGACCAGGGAACCATCAGCGTTTTTTAGAGTTGTCTCGGTCGGAGTAGAAACATTTGAATAAAATTCGACAAAGTGTTTATAATTCGGCGCATAGTTTGCATTATACCACCCATGTTCGCCAGAAATTTTCTGTAAACCAGTTCCATCCAGTTTTACACGGTAAAGGTTCTGTTGTATTGGTGAATCTTTTTTCCCGGACAAATAAACCCAACCTGTATTTTCATCAACGCCATCAATCGAACTAACTTCCCAGTCACCCTTAGTGATCTGATTAATTAATTTGCCGTTGTAATTGTAGAGATAAGCATGGTTATATCCGCTTTTTTCAGAAGGCCAGACAATCCTGTCAGATTTTTTTAAGAATATAATATCATTTCGTACATCAACCCATGTTTTGCTTGAATCAGTAATAACAGTTTTTGATCTTCCAGTGGTTGAATTAGCCATCAGCATCTCTAATTTATTCTGCATTCTGTTTAATCTAATAATAGCAAGCAGGTTTGATGAATTTGTCCAGAAAATTCTCGGAATATAAATGTCATCGTTTGTGCCGATGTTCATCCATGTCGTTTTGTGAGTGGAAAGATCGGCAACCACGATTTTTACAATTGCATTTTGTTCTCCAACTTTAGGGTATTTGAGATCAAAGACCGTGTTGTATTCTCCCATTTCATCTATGAGGTGATAAACTTTTTCTCTTGTTTGATTCAACTGCCAGTAGGCAATCTTTTTACCATCAGGCGACCACCGCCATGCATCTGCCAATCCAAACTCTTCTTCATAAACCCAGTCAAATTCTCCATTCAGAATATTTTCTGTGCCGTCTGTTGTAACAGCAGTTTCTTTTCCTGATTTCAGGTCAACAACATATATATTGTGATCGCGCACAAACCCAACTCTTGATCCATCAGGGGAAAGTTTTACGTTTCTCAAATGAATGTTTCCATTTGATAATGCGTTTATCTTTTTAGTTGTAATATTATAAAGATAGAAAGGCGCCTGTGTCGAATGCCGCCAGATAGATTTCACAGGGCCTTCAATTAAAAGAAATTTTCCGTCATCAGTCCACTGGTAATGGCTCATCTTAATTTGTTTGCCATCATATTTAAGATCGGTCCCGTTTACAAGCAGAGATTTTTTTCCGGTTGCAATATCGTGCAAAAAAATATCCTCTACCTTCGTTTGTGGATTTAATTCGGTAAAGCTGAAAGCCGAGCCGTCAGGCTTCCACTGAATATTTTCAACAGTTTTACCGAATAGTTTATTTGAATAATAAATATCTTTGAGCGTTAACTTTTGTTTTTGTTGCGGAATTAATGGAAAAACAAAAAGCAAGATTATTGAAATAGTAAACAAATTTTTCATAATTTTTCACCTGGATTGTTAAATAATAAGATTTTATCTTGGCCATAGCTTATTAATTTCGTTCTTCAGCCCTAAAAATTCCCATCTTTGTAAAGCTATCGGTACATTCCCGTTTATCATCATATAATTGTGGTAATCTTTCAGACTAAATTTATCGCCAAGCTTTGTTTTCGCATCAGAAATTAATTTGAGGATTTGAATTTTGCCGATTTGATAAGTAATTGCTTGTCCGGGTGTTGAGGCAAAAAAACCTGCTTCTCCGATTGCTGATTGTTTATCCATAGGGACGGTCGAAGCAAGATAGTTTGCTGCCTTTTCTATTGAATAATTTCCTAGAGCAAGATTAACATCAACATTAACTCTTAAAGCGCGGAGCCTCATAAAGCTGTAAATAATTTCTCTCGAATGCGGACTGTTGTCGAAAAGCCCCAGTTGCAGCATCAATTCCTCAACATAAAACCCAATTCCTTCATTTGAATTTGAATCAAAATAATGTCTGCGTATTTTATCCGGGTTTTTCCACGATTGAACTAATTGGAAATAATGTCCCGGCACTCCTTCGTGAATGATTATTGGCCGCGGGTCTTTTGCAGTTGCAAGACTAAAATATGACAGATTCGGTGATGGTTTCGGAATATAACGTACACAATTTTCATTTAATCTTGTTGGTGAGGTGAAGTCATCATCTTCGCCATACATTGACATTGATTTTAAGTAATCTGGCATAGGCCTGTTTGTATAATGTTGAATCCAATCAGGTACAGACATTACATCTTTCTTAACTAAAAATTTTCTTATTGATTCTTCATCAAATTCGTTTTGTTTTATTTGTTCATCTATAGAAGAAAATATTTTGAGAGGAGGTATATTCTTGTTTTTAAGCTTTTCGATTGTGTCAAAAGCAACGGCCCGGTGCCATTCCGTATTACTCATTAATAAAAGATCTTCGGGTGAATATGGAACCATGGCTATGTTCTTCAAGAAATATTCATAGTTTTTTCTTCCCACGTTGAATTTTTTTATCATCCCGTTTCTGTTTTTTTTAAGCCAATCGCGATAATCTTTTAAGGAGTTGATAGCATTTGTAATATAAATATTTATACTTTCAGGGAAATATTTTGGGAAGTCTTTTCTTAGAGCAGCAAAAGATGCTCTTAAATTTTTATCAATTCTGTCTAACATTTCAATTGCTATATCAGCGAAAGCCTGTACGGGTTCTCTCAGGTTTTCTTTAGCATAATTTAAGGTCACCGGGATGCTTTTTAATCTTAATAAAATATTGTCGGCTCTATTCTTTGTCATCGGGCTGCCGATTACCAGTAAGTCATGAATTATACCTGCTGTTTGAAAAACATAAAATTCGGGGTGTGAATAAGGTAGCTTTAAGATATTTAATTCCCAGTTGACTCTTTCAATAGCTGAATGAAGTAAAAGAAAATCTACACTGTCTGCTATGGTCCAGTTTTCCATGGAAATTTTTCTCAATTTTGAGCTGAATTCAATATATTTGTTTTTATAGTTTTTAAGAGATGTCGGAGAATAGTCAGGAACCCATCCATCAGGCCTTTCTATACGCGGAATATCATCTCCTGTTACCGGTTGTGTAATAGTTCGCCAGTCAAAGAAATCTTTTGCTAAATTTTGCAAAGAATGATTTGCCTGGGGAAAAATGCTGATTGAATATATGAGGAAAAAAAAGAAACGGAACTTCATATTTATACCTTTATAGTTTTTGTAAATCATGAAAGGTTAAATTAAAATAACTAAAAATTAGGTTGAATTGCTAAAAAAAATTATGATTATTAGTGATAATAGAAAGATTTCTGGGTCTAATCAACAAACTATAAAACATTAAAAATTTATGAAAAAACTCTTATTGCTTTTCGTTTTCATATCTTTAACATCATTGTCATTATTGGCCCAAACAAAAAAATTACTTTTGAAAAAAACCGATCAGGAAATCAAAATAGACGGTGTAATCGATCCTGTGTGGAGTACTGCTGATTCCGTTTCTGATTTTTTTCAACTATCACCTTATTATGATCAACCCCCAACTGTAAAAACAGTTGCAAAAGTTTTAACAACAGATGACGCTATTTATGCTTTAATGGTTTGTTACGATGACGAAAAAAACATACAGAATTTTACAGGAATGTTGGATGCTTTTGCTGGAGATATTGTTTCAATAATGTTCGATACTTTCGGCGATAATAAGACTGCTTATAAATTTGCTGTTACTGCTTCTGGAGTGAAGGCCGATTGCAGGTTACTGGATGATGCAAGAAATCGGGATTATAACTGGGATGGCATTTGGTTTTCAGGTACAAAAATTCATCCCTGGGGTTTTGTTGTGGAATGGAAAATTCCTTATAAGTCTATTCAATATGATGAAAACCTTACTGAATGGGGGCTGGACTTCGATAGGTACAGGCCAATAAATTCAGAAGATATTTACTGGAATAAATACAACAAAGCTGAAGGACAGAGAATTTCAAAGTTTGGAAAATTAGTTTTTGAAGATTTTCATCCCACTGTACATGGGTTAAACCTTGAAGTATACCCGGTTGCACTTACTAAAGCAAGTTATATAAATGATGGTAAATATAAAATAGATCCTGAAGCAGGACTTGATATTTTGTACAATCCTTCTCAGAAATTGAAATTTCAGTTAACAGCTAATCCTGACTTTGCACAGATTGAAGCAGACCCGTTTAATTTTAATATTTCACGTTATGAAACTTTCTTTGATGAAAGAAGGCCCTTCTTCACTGAAGGAAATGAAATTTTTCAGGCATCCGGTAGGGAAAGAAATACAGGGTTTTACAAGCCGCTTGATCTTTTCTATTCACGTAGGATTGGAAAACTTTTGCCGGATGGATCTACCGTTCCTCTTATAGTGGGTGCAAAAGCATTCGGAAGGTTCGGTGATCTTGAGTATGGGGGTTTTACAGCTATCACAGGTGAAAAAGAATATATTGACGGAAACGGAAATAGGCAGACTGAAAAGCGTGCCTACTTTGGTTCAGGAAGAATCAAGACGAATTTTTCTGAAAACTCTACAATAGGCGCTTTGTTCGTGGGTAAAAAAACCGATACAGATACATACGGTGTAATTGATGTCGACGGTGCATTCAGAACTTCAAAGTGGCAGCTTTCATATCAGCTTGCAAGATCGATTAAAAATTCAGAGGGTGATTATGCCGCTTCAGCCGGTTTTGTAAATTTTGGTGATAGGTGGGTTAATCTTGCCAGACTAAAGTATGTTGGGCGGAATTTTGATATAAGTCAGGTAGGTTATGTACCTTGGCTGGGAACCGGAGAGTTAACTACTTTAGTCGGGCCAATCTGGAGACCGGATGAGGGTTATATTTCTTCAATATTATTGCTTGGAGGTTTTTCATTTACTAATAAAAAGTTTGAGAATGATTATACAGACCGCAGTGCAATTATTGATTTTAATATGCAATTCCGTGATAACTGGGGTTATGAGATTTCTTACAGTTACGGTAAATCAAGAGATCAGGGAATAATTTATGATTCTTATGAATTTGATTTGAGTTCCTGGTATAATATATCACCTCGCTGGAGTGGAAATCTTTACGGCGGGTATGCAAAGACCTATAATTTTTCAAGAAACTACCTTGCTTCTTATTCGTGGGCTGGAATTTATCTGAGTTATAAATTATTAAATACTTTGGAAGCCGGAACTTCTTATGATATGTTTGTGGAAGGGAAACCTGGTGGCGGTGTTGAAGCTATAACTTATAATGCACGCCCTTATTTTTCACTAACACCAATTAATAATATGAATCTTCGGGTTTATGTTGATAACGTGTTTTCAAGTGAAACTGATCATCTTGAAAGAGTTTTGCTCGGTGTACTTTTCTCATATAATTTTTCACCGAAGAGCTGGATTTATTTTGCATTTAATCAGTTGAATGACAGAAGCCCGGAATTCGATCAGAGTGGGACGCAGCTTCCTATAAGAATGCATTTGAAAGACAGAGTAGCAGTTTTTAAAGTTAAATATTTATATTATTTCTGATAATTTTAGTAGTGAGAAAGAATGGAGTGTCTCTACATTTTAAAATTCCAGATCCAATTGATCCGAAATAATTTTTGGGTTTTCGTGATTTAGATTTGACACGCCGACGCCAAGCAGCCTAACCGGTTTAAAAGGTTTTTCGGGTTTATACAGCAGTTCTTTAATCACTTCGAAAATCTCTTTTTTACTATCGACAAATGTTTTCAAAGTTTTACTTCTTGTTGTTAACTGAAAATCGTGATACTTTATTTTAAGTGTGACTGTCTTGCCTATTGTTTTAGTTTTTTTCATACTTCGTTCCAGGCTTTCAGTAAGTTTTTCAAGTTCTTCGAGCATAATATTGTCGTCTTCGACGTCATCATTAAAAGTGTTTTCTACACTGATAGATTTCCTTATTCTGTCAGGAACCACGGGACTGTTGTAATCACAACGAACGATGTGATAATAATATGAACCTGTTTTCCCAAATCTCTTTATCAGTTCTTCAAGCTCAAGCTTTTTAATATCTGCACCTGTTTTAATTCCAAACTTTTTCATTTTTTCAGCAGTAACTTTCCCGATGCCGGGTATTTTTTCTATTGCTAAATTTTCGACAAATGCTTCTGCTTTTTTAGGAGGAATTACAGTCAGTCCATCCGGTTTTTGCATATCCGATGCAACTTTAGCCAGGAATTTGTTAATTGAAACTCCGGCAGATGCTGTTAAATGCAGTTCGTCTTTTATTTTTTGTTTTATCTCCTTTGCAATAAGTGTTGCAGATGGATTTCCAACTTTATTTTCGGTTACGTCGAGATACGCTTCATCGAGTGAAAGAGGTTCAACCAGCTCTGTGTAACTCTTAAAAATCTCTCTTATTTGTTTTGATACCTTGCTGTACAGATCAAAATGAGGTCTTACAAAAATAATGTGTGGGCATCTCTCGAAAGCCATTCGTGAAGGCATAGCAGAACGCACTCCGAACTTGCGGGCTTCGTAACTTGCAGTCATAACAACACCACGTTTGTCCGATCCACCGACTGCTATTGCCTTACCCCTTAATTCAGGATTGTCTCTCTGTTCCACAGACGCATAAAATGCATCCATATCAACGTGGATTATTTTTCTTATTTCTTTTATCAATTTTGGAAATCCCTTTGGTGCAAAGTAAACAAATTAGAAGAAAAATGAATCTTTTTATCCTTTTGAATAGAAAATTATATAAAATCAACAAAAATTTTCTTTATTTTTATAAAGCCTTTATCTTGAGCAGGAAACATTAAACTAGGTTTAGTATTAAAACTTTAGAAAACCTTACATCTCTCGACAAATCATTAGCAATTATCAGGATAACTGCACTGTGGGCATTCAGTGAATCAGTGCTTGGCGGTATTTTACATGCGCTTAGTATTCCATTCAGCGGTGCATTGCTGAGCGGTTTTGCTGTAATATTAATTTCTTTAATGTCATTGTTTTCTTCACGCGGCGAAATACTTAAAGCTTCAATTATCGTGGTTTTAATTAAGGCAACGATCAGTCCGTATGTGCCATTAACAGCACACGCCGCTGTTCTTATGCAGGGATTACTTGGTGAACTTTTCTTTTTCTCAAAAAGATTTTTCAAAACTTCTGTCATTCTGTTTGCAATTACGGTTGTAGTTCTGTCCGGAGCCCAGAGAATATTAACATTGACAATAGTTTTCGGCAATACTTTGTGGAATTCTATCGATACGTACTCACGAATTCTCATTTCTAAATTTTTCGGCGAAAACAGTTCTCAGGATCTTATCAGTGTTAGTCTCATAATAGTTTCAGCATATATTTTCCTTCATTTTTTAATTGGTTTCTTTTTCGGATTTGTAGCTGGCAGGCTTCCTGAATGGATAAACAAAAACATTTCGGGAGAAGGAGTAGTTTCTTTTGATCCTGCCGACTACGAAGAAAAATTTCCTGAAATAAAAAGAAATAGAAAAGGGAAAAAATGGTGGAAGAAAAAATCCGGCAGAATATTTTTATCTGTTGTATTAATACTTGTTGTTTTTTCTTATTTCCACCCCGAACTGGGGAAAGAATATTCTTTAAAACTTATAATTATGCTGGTAAGATCATTCCTGATTTTATTCCTCTGGTTTACTTTGATATCGCCGTTACTGTACAAGGCTTTTCGAAAAATGATTGACAAGAAGCAAATATCTTACCTGGCAAAAACGGATAAAATACTTTCAACATTTCCCGAACTAAAAAAGATATCACTTTATAGCTGGAATAGGTCTTTAAAGCTTAAAGGATTTTTGCGACTCAAATATTTTATCACAAGCACACTTATACTTTCGCTATTTTCAAATTCCAAAGTTGAGACTGTTTAAGAAAAACTAACCCATCTCAAATTTATTATTTACTTTTGCCTGTCAATAAAGTAAATTGCTAAAAACAAATTAAGGGATTAGAAATGTCCGGTAAAATATTTTTTTATATTCTCTTAATTGTAGGACTTGTACTTATTATTTACGGCCTGTCTGAATTTAGTTTCTCTTCTATTTTGAGCATCTTTGCTCTTGGCGTAGGTATTGCGTTTGTAGGGATAGCTATAATGATAGGATACTCATCAAAGGGATAGAAATCCTTCTTTACTAGCGGGAAAGTAATCAATAGTAATATTCCCAGAACTGGCAAATAAGATTGTATAAATTCCAAAAATGATATTATTTTGCTCGGTTTTATAGGTTTTTCCCCTCATTTTACAAGTTAATTCTTCAATTTAAATGGCTCTTTTTTTGATAATCTGGGGCAATTAATCTTCAATATTAAAGCAGAATATTAAAATGCATAAAATAGTTTCAGCAGAGTTTTTAGCATCTAACATCAAGAAATTTGAAATTGAAGCTCCCAAAATCGCCTTCAAGAGAAAAGCCGGCCAGTTTGTAATCCTTAGATTAAAAGAAGGTGGGGAGAGAATTCCGCTTACAATTGCTGATTCAAATCATGGGAAAGGAACGATCACAATTATCGTTCAGGGAATTGGCAAAACCACTATGGAATTAATTTCATTGAAGACGGGTGATTTAATTCAGGATGTTGTTGGCCCGCTCGGAAAACCATCGCACATTAAAAAATTCGGAACAGCAGTTTCAATAGGCGGAGGCGTTGGAACAGCGATTGCATATCCTACTGCAGTTGCATTAAAAGAAGCAGGCAACGAAACAATTTCAATTATCGGTGGAAGGACAAAAGAATTTGTAATTCTTGAAGATGAAATGAAAAAAGTTTGTGATGAAGTTTACCCGGCTACAGATGACGGAAGTTATGGTTATCATGGATTTGTAACTCAAAAATTAAAGGACCTGATTGATTCCGGAAAGAAAATTGATTTTGTTCTTGCAATAGGTCCAATCCCAATGATGAAAGCGGTTGCGGAAGTTACACGGCCTTACGGAATTCAAACAGTAGTGAGTTTAAATCCTGTTATGGTCGATGGAACGGGAATGTGCGGAGGATGCAGAGCAACAGTTGATAATAAAACAGTATTTGTTTGTGTAGATGGACCGGAATTCGATGCACACAAGGTTGATTTTGAAACACTGGCAAGAAGAAATAAAACTTATGGAGTTTTTGAAAAAGAAGCACTCGATCATTATTGTAATATCGATAAGGAATTTCAAAAAGGATTGAATAGGAACAATCCGGCTTTTGCCGGCTAAAATACTGTGGAGTTTGAATGGAAAAATTGTCAAATAAAGAAAGAATGAAAATCCCAAGGCAGGTAATGCCTGAACAGGATAGCCTGGTAAGGAGCCGCAATTTCGAAGAAGTAAATCTTGGTTTTACTGAAGAGCTTGCTGTACTTGAGGCTGAGAGATGTATCCAATGTCCTAAACCAACCTGTGTTGCAGGTTGTCCCGTAGGGGTAAAGATTGGAGAATTTATTCAGCTTGTCTCCGAAAGAAAATTTGTTGAAGCAGCAGCAAAAATAAAAGAAGATAATATGCTTCCGGCAATTTGCGGGAGAGTCTGTCCACAAGAAGAGCAGTGTGAGGTAAAATGTGTTGTCGGAAAGAAAAATGAACCGGTGGCGATTGGAAGACTTGAAAGATTTGTCGCTGATTATGAAAGAGAAAAATTCGGTTTAAGAAAACCGGAGCTTAAAACTAAAACCGGAAAGAAAGTTGCAATAGTTGGAAGCGGTCCGGCGGGGTTAAGCTGTGCTGCAGACCTTATACAAATGGGACACGATGTTACAGTTTTTGAAGCTTTGCACGAACTTGGAGGAGTTTTGGTTTATGGTATTCCTCAATTTCGTTTACCGAAAGAAATTGTAAAAACGGAAATCGATGTACTTAAAGAACTCGGTGTGGAATTTAAACCTAATTCTGTAATTGGGTTTACCGATACTCTGGATGAATTATTGAAAAATGGATATGATGCTGCTTTTATTGCAGTTGGTGCCGGACTCCCTTACTTTTTAAATATTGAAGGAGAAAACCTGAATGGTGTTTATTCATCGAATGAATTTTTAACCAGAGTTAATTTGATGAAAGCGTACAAATTTCCCGATTATGATACTCCGGTTTTTAATGTTAAAGATAAAAATGTTGCTGTTTTTGGTGGCGGCAATACAGCTATGGATGCTGTGAGAACTTCAAAAAGGCTCGGCGCAAAAAATGCATTTATAATTTATCGAAGATCAGAAATTGAGATGCCTGCAAGAAAAGAAGAAGTTCACCACGCAAAGCAGGAAGGTATAGAATTTATTCTGCTTTCAAATCCAACAAAGTTTAGTGGTACGAAAGGAGGCTGGCTGAAAGGGGTGGAACTTCAGAAGATGGAATTGGGTGAGCCCGATGCTTCGGGAAGAAGGAGACCTGTGCCGGTCAAAGGTTCAGAATATACAATTGACATTGATATGGCTGTTATTGCAATAGGTAATGGATCAAACCCGATTATTCAAAAGACGACCCCAGATCTTCAATTTAATAAATGGGGAAATATCCTAGTTAATGAAGAAACAATGGAAACTTCCAAGAATGGAGTTTTTGCTGGCGGCGATATTGTAACAGGTGGTGCTACTGTAATTCTTGCAATGGGTGCAGGAAGAAAGGCAGCAAAAGCAATCGATGAATATTTAAATTAAAGACATCCATTAATTAATCTTTTCTAAGTGATAAAATTTGTTTTTGCAGGGGGAGGAATTGTTGACAGGTTTTATCACTTCTTTATTTTACATTCCTATTCAACCTGAGTCTTAATTTTCTACAGGCATATTAATCTATTATTACTTAGTTTTATTTACTAATTCAATAAGTGCTAATAAGTATTTGAGATAAGACTATAAAATTTATTTTATTGGAAATATTATTTTAAGACTAATCGAGGATAAACATGCACGCTATAGGGCTTTCCTTTGCTGATTGGCTGATAATAGCAATCTATTTTGGTTTTATTATCGGAATAGGCTTTTACCTTCGTAAGTACACAAAAAGTCAGGATGACTTCTTTCTTGCTGGTAGAAAAAACAGTTCGTGGGTTGCGGGACTTGCATTCCTTTCCGCGAATCTCGGTGCACTTGAACTACTTGGAATGACTGGCAACACTTACAAATATGGAATGTACGTTGCACATTTTTACTGGATCGGGGCGATCCCGGCAATGCTTTTCCTCGGTATTTATATGATGCCTTTTTATTACAGTAGCAAAATAAAGTCCGTGCCCGGTTATTTAAAATTACGCTTTGATGAAAAAACAAGAGTATTAAACGGAATTGCGTTTGCAATAATGACATTGCTAGTATCAGGAATTAATCTTTATGCAATGGCACTCGTACTGCACACATTTCTCGGTTGGAACTGGGATCTGAGTATGTGGATTTCTGCAATAACTGTTGGTATTTATGTAACAATGAGCGGTCTTCTTTCCGCAATCTTTACTGAAATAATTCAATTCTTTTTAATTTGGTTTGGATTATTTCTTGTTTCCATTCTAGGCATTGTGGAAATTGGAAGCGTTCACGAAATTTTTGCGAGAGTTCCAGAAGCATTTAATACATTGTGGTCAACTTCTGGTGATCCTTCACAGAACGGAATGATGATTACATGGGGGGGGATTGTGCTTGGACTCGGTTTCGTTCTTTCATTTGGTTACTGGACGACAGACTTTCTTGTTGTTCAGCGCGCCTTCTCTGCTAAGAATCTTCGATCTGCGCGTATGACACCAATTCTTGCTTCATTTTTTAAAATGGCAGTTCCGTTTATTGTTATTCTTGCAGGGCTCATTGCTTTGGTTCTTGCAAATGATCCTCACAGTGGTTTTGCTTTGTTAAAAGATAACGGGCAAATAAATTATGATTCCGCTTTGCCTCTCTTGATCGCAAGGTATTATCCGCGGGGTTTGGTTGGGCTTGGAGTAACTGCGCTACTCGCAGGTTTTATGGCAGGACAGGCGGGAAACGTAAGTGCTTTTAATACTGTCTGGACATACGATATTTACAAATCTGTGATTAATAAAAAGGCAAGTGATGAACATCTTTTATGGATGGGAAGAGTTGCAACAGTTGTTGGAGTTACAATTAGTCTTGGTACAGCATACTGGGCAAAAAGTTTTCCGAGTATAATGGATTATATGCAGGCAATTTTTTCCTGGGTTAATGCTCCTTTGTTTGCAACTATGCTTTTGGGAATGTTTGTGGTGTGGATCACTCCTGCAGGAGCGTTCTGGGGACTGATTGTGGGCATGGGTTCTTCATTTACGTTGTATCTTGCAGTAAAATTTGCATGGATCAGCAGAAATTTCATAACACTTTCAAGTCCTGCAAGTGATATGGCTGCAAACTTTTGGAGAGCCTGGTGGGCCTGGTTGATCTGCTTCATCGTAACAATTGTTATAAGTTTCTTTACAAAGAAGAAACCAAAGGAAGAATTGGTCGGGCTTGTAAAAGGATTAACTCAGGAGACAGTTAATAAAGATATACCTTTTATAAAACGTCCTGAGTTTTATGCAATTATATCACTGGTTGTATTAGTAATTTTAAACGTCATCTTTTGGTGATAGGAGATTTATAATGAAACCAATATGGTATTTTGTAGGCTTGATTTTATTTGTAATGGGACTTGTTCTCTTTATTAATGGAGTTTATTTTTTATTCCAGGGAGATGGGAAACAAACTGCATTGCAGCATTTACATCCCGATATATGGTGGGGTGGACTTATGATTATTGTTGGTTTGATATATATTATTAAAAACAGAAAAGTGAAAGTAGATTAGTCTATGATCGATCTAGATAAAATCCAGAAAAAAATTAAAAGTATACAAAGAAGAATCTCAGCTTTCCCGATCGCCAGGAAGAGTAAATATTACAAAAATTTTTAAGGTAGAAATAGGGGAACCATTAGCCTAAATCTGAATTTTTTTTAATAAGATTACTTAATTTTTCTTAATAAACTCATTAAAATATTTACATTCCTTTAAAGCTTCATTATAGAATCGAGTATCAGAATATTGGTTCTTAAGAAGCTTAAAAAATGTTCGGTAATTTTCTTTCTTAACAGTAGTATCTTTTATTGTGCGGTAATCGTGAAAGTCTGCATAATTATTATAATATTCATTTTGTTCACATTTGGCAGCCATAAACGCACTTTTTGCAGCCAGTTCCCTATTCTGAGTAATACTAATTACTTTTTCATAATAATTTTTTGCTATTGAACAATCATAAAATTCCCATGGTTGTTCTTTGTAATAACCCCAAAAGTTAAATTCACGACCATACGAAGATGCATCCCAGCAATTACCATAATATGTTATATTGTAATAGCCGTTTGCAATTAAAAAATAATATTTGTCGGCTTCATTTCTATTCGTATTAGCAAGACTGTCTAGTAGAAGCATTTTTCTAAGAAAGGAAAGTTGAGTATACACTTTTTTATTTTTGTTTTCAATATCACAATCGTGACAATCGTTAATATGAATCACGAAAGGATCTGCCTGTAGTTTCCTGGAAGAACCCGCTTCTTCAAAACATTTTACAGCTTCCTTAAATTTGTGTCTTTGTATTAATAAAGTCCCTTTTAAGGCGAGTAGGTCTCGTTCCTTTTTACTATAAATGCTTAATAGAAATTTTTCATAGTCTGTTTTATTTGGTTTATTAAAAAAAGCAATCAAATCATCCAGCGGTTCTTTCGTAATGTCTCTTAAATCATAACCGAAATCATTTGATCCAATGCAAAGGTGCATTCTGATATTGTCATGGTTCTGAGCATATTTATTAGCAAGTATGTATCTTACAAACAAAAATGCAGTATCAGTCTTTAATCTTTTATAACTGTTTAGCCATTTTAAATCGTTAAGTATTCTGTTTTCAATATCAGGTGTAATCTTGTTTAATGCTGTAACTTCATTAATTACTCTGAAAATTTTTATTTTGTTCTTGAAAAGAGAGTCACTACTTGGCAAACTATATTCCGCCTCATTATAATATTTTATGGCTTTGTCTGTTTTACTCATTAAGGTAGATAAATATCCCGCAGCAAGATCCCACAAATACACATTGGGAGTATTTTTATTATCCGCAATTTCTTTAATAATCTTCAAGGATTCTTTATCATAATCAGTAAAATAATTATTAGAGTAACTCCATCTTTTATTTTGAGAAACATAATAGCTGTAGCTATTATAAATGTAGCTGTTGTTATAATAATTAGTCGAAGGGAGTACATTTCTTTCAATTCTGTCAATTTCTCTGGAAAGCAATAGTGGCAAATATGGTGACGAAGGTTCCAGTTGGTATATATGCTTCATAGCTTCGGGGTCGTTGCCATCTTTATAAGCGTTCAACATCCATAATGAGGCTTTTTCGCGAGCATTCTTACATAAATCCAGCGAGGCGTGAAATGATGAATCGCTAATAATCTTATAGCTGTCGGAAGCGATTAGTTTTCTGCTAGGGCATTTATTGAAAATTCTGGAAAACAAATAATTTGACTCAACAATTTTACCGAGGCTTTGCAATGCACCTGCTTTATGAGAAAGTGACCAGTATTTGATTAGATTATCTGAAGTATCGTTGCCAAAGTAAGTATCATAAAGATTAACAGCTTTTTGAAAATAGTAAGAATAATGTGCCAGCCTGATAACCTGGTATGCATATCTTTGTTTTATGAATTTATTAGTACAATCTGAATAAAGTTTTTCTCCTTCTTCGATTAATTTACTCATACCGGTTGTATCTCTTTTAATATCACTCCAGTAATTATGACTTATTACGTAAGGTTCGCATTTCTTGGCAAAAACTAAATAATTTAAGGTCTCTTTATATTTGTGTTTTTCCCAGTAGGAAATCAGAGAATTCCCGGACCATTTTTTATTTAAAGTATCAACCTTGTTGTCCAGAAAGGAAAAAATATTTTTTAAGTCCCTGAGATCAGAAGGGTAAATGATTTTTTTTATATCGGTGATAGATGGTTTGTCATTAAAATAATTATGCCAGGAGTTAAGATTGTCTGTTTCAGGGTCAAGGGAAGTGCTATCTCCCCGGGTGTAAAAATGGTTTTCAGAAAGAAAAAAGGGTTTAAGCAAAAGCGGCACTTTTATCAGGTCATGACTGAAAATAGTATAATAATCATCCGGATCAGGAAAATAGCCACAACTTTTTGACTGGTTGCTGACAAATATGAAAGCAAGTCCGCTAATTGAAAACAGAAAAAATATTTTGAATATCTTTTGTTTCATAATTTTTTATTAACCCCTCGTTTAAATGATAAATAGCAACTGTTATATTTTTATTTTTTAAATATTCAGAAATCATTCTTGCCGCTGTTAATGTAGTTTCAGGGGTAATTTCTTCGAGCCTGATTACATCGTTTTTAATGAATGATCTTCCAAAGTCAGTAAAGTTTTTTTCACAAAGGAAATGTGTTTTATCTAATTGCTTAAATTCTCCTGTTTCAAGCAGTTGTTTTTGGGTTAGGTCATTTATTAATCCTTTAATTTTATCCCTCCTGAAATGAACTCCCCAACTGAATGCAGGAAGAACGACGTCTAAATTTAATGGATATTTATAAAAATTAACTAAATATCTTTTTGCGACTTCTTCATCAAATATTGAATTCCTGGTGCGATAGTCAGAAACATTGGACATATTGTAAAACATTAACATTCCCTTTTTTACAGGGGGAACACCCGTTTTCTTAAAGTATTTTACCTGATGTAGTCTTATAGTTGCGGAAATAATTATCGAATCATTTTTCGTTATTTTTTCTAGATCTGTGATTAAGCTAAAATACTTATTCTTTGTTGATAAATTCCAGTCGCAATCCAGTTGTATCTCTTTAAGCTTTAAGTTTTTAAAGAAAGCTGATTTTGTGGAAATCTTATTAAATATGTTTTTGCTTAATTGAGAAATTGAACTATCGGGGATATTAATTAAAGTCCGGTTTGTAATAAAGATTGTTGGAATAATTTCAATATCATTTACAGCAGGTGAATTTATTTCAACATCACCTACGGGAACTGCTGCCTTAATATTGTTATTCCAGTCGACATCAAAAAAACGCAAATATAATTTTTTAATATTTAGTGACTTAAGATAGGAAACCTCACTGGTTGACAGCTGGAATTCACCTTTCCAGAAATAAATAGCTCTGGTAATATTTCTATTATTCCTTTCAGAGCAGGAGAAAAATATAAATATGAAGGATATATAAAGAAATAAATTTTTTTTTGAAATCTTTGCAGCAGTTAAAATCATTTTTTTTATTTTCTCTATTTAATCAATTTAGTATTATTTATTGATCTTAAATAAGATAAATAGAATCGCCCACCTTTTTTATTTTCTTTTTGGTTGGAGCTAATGCTAAAGTCTTTATCCTTATAATATGTTTATAAATATCTAATCTATTCCATTTAAATTCAACAGTGTTATTCTTTTACATATAGATTCGATTTAATTAAAAAGTGGGATATTCTATTCAAGGTATAGAGATGGGTATAGCTTTATTGCTGGCCGTTCTTTTAGGTCTTTGGGAGCGGAACTAATTTTTATTATGTCATTAGTTTTTTTTACAAAAAAATAGAATAGATAACTTTAAATTTATGAAATTTAGTAAGTAAAATTATTAAGAAAGGAATAATTGTTTTAGTAGTGAAAATTATATTGTCTCTGTTCAGTTTAGAATTAAAAATATTTTTAGAAGTAGATGGAGAACTGATTCAGTTTAAGGGCAAGGTTGTACAGGTTAAAACGAAGAAAATTCGGTGGTAACAATAAAAGTTTATTTCTAAAATTGTTACCTCCGGACTTTTTAAGTCCTGACGTAATTTATGATATTTTTAAAAAATATGTAGCAAAACCGCATATTACTTTCTATCTTGCTTTTAAATAAAATAGGATAGCTATGACAAAGAAATTATTTATTCTTTTCTTCCTGATCTTTTCTTTTCCCTTATTTGCACAGAATGAGGTCTGGAACAAGTTGGATAAAGGTAATTATAAAGTTGGCTTTAAAGTCTTCTCATATTATGATTCAACGAGAACAATAAACAACCCTAAGGGTTACAGGTCTGTCCAGATAAGCTGTTGGTATCCTGCCAAGGTTCATGGCTTTAATAAAGAAATGACTTATAAAGACTATTTTTTATTAAGTGCAGAAGAAACAAATTATCATATTTCGGATTCTGCAAAAGATAGCGCAGTGATAAATTATAAAAAACTTTTGGCTGGCAATGGAATTGATGAAAGTGCTGTTGATAAATGGTTTGAGCAAAAAATGTTAGCTGTAAAAGATGCTACACCTGCTAAAGGTAAATTTCCCCTGATAGTTGTTGCCCAGGGCAATTATCATTCTGCACACCACCAGGCTTTTTTATGTGAGTTCCTGGCAAGCAACGGATATGTGGTTATTACAACGCCTTCTCAAACAAGAATCACCGGCCAGTTAACGGATGTTTCACAGGCTGTTGAAAGCACAGATGATCAGGTTAAGGATATGCAATTTGCGATTCGTTCGCTCCGGAAATTCAATAATATTGATTTTAAAAACACTGCACTGTTAGGGCATAGTTTTGGCGGAAGGTCAATACAGGTATTGCAAATGGAGGATAAGAATGTTAAATGTCTTGTAAGTCTGGATGGCGGACTTGGTTTGAATACAGCGGTTGATGATATAAAAAAAGCTTCAGATTTTAATTTCATAAAAATGGATGTTCCCTTACTTCATTTTTATGAAGATACTGAAATGACGTTGAAACCTGACTTTCGGTTGATTGATAGTTTTAAAAAATCAAAGAGATTTTTGGTAAAGATAAATGATATGCATCATTTCTATTTTTCAAGTCTTGGTCTGGTATCTGGAGTAATAGATGGTTTTCATCCTCTTTCAAAAAACCTTGTAGAGAAATATAAAATGATATGTGATTTTACGAGGGATTTTTTGAATTCTGTTTTTAAGAGTAAGGATCCTGAAATGGAGAAATTAAAAGAAGAGTTTGCGTCATTTGCAGAGAAACATGATTTTCTTTCGTTTCAATTTAAAAATTCTGATTAGGCCTTTATATTTTTATTTTTCCAGTAATAATAAACTGGCAAACCAAATTCCAACATTATTAATTCTGCAACGGCTCGTCTAGGTTTTTCGATTAAAGTATTTATTACAATTTCATAAAAAAACTTAAATTCACGATAAGCGGACAATATTATCGACCAAAATTTATACTCCTTGAAACTAAGGCACTAGTGACCAAAATTTATACTCCTTGAAAACTTGAACATGTCTGTTTTTTATTGCTTATTTCAGTTAAGGGATTTACTAAGTTAGTAGTAATTTTATAGTCTAAGTGCCGGGGTGATATAGCTCTTATCTTTGACAAAAATATTATCATATTTGTTCTTTATAAATAATTACTACTTAAATTATTAATCTTTTCTTTTAAACTGTTGTTTAATTGTTATGTGGGAATCTTCCTGATTCTTTATTGGAGGGCGGGGCATGGAAAGAAAACATTTCATTATTAAATTAATTTTTGCAATTGGTTTCTTATTGTTTTTAGGAACTAGTACACTTGCACAAACAGTACCTAATTACTGCATATTCGGGGCGGACAGTGTAAGTTTAGGCCCGATAACAAAAATTCTTACTGATAGTGGATTAGTAGGTAGCAATGCCGGTATTAATTTTGGCGGAAGCGTTCAGGTAAATGGTGTAAAAGGCGGAGGTAACTTAATAGGGGGAACCAATGTTGTTGCAGATTATATTACAGTAAATGGATACGTTAATATTGCCGGAGGTACGCACGTTATAAGCAACGTAAACGCTGGTAGTTATATTACGACCGGAACTAATATTGTAATTGGATATGGCTCAGGTTCACCATCGTTTGGAGCAGGTGATGCTGTTGCCGGAGGAGATATTACTCTTATTGGTGGCAACCGTGTTTTTGGCAATATAGAATCCGGAGGCAATGTATTAATAAATACCAACACAGCCCACGTATATGGTGACATAACAGCAGCCGGAACATTTACAAATGGAACATCTCCTGTAGATGGAACGATAACAGCACCCGGAACACCAACCACATCGCTGTCATATACCCCAATAACACTTCCTTCTGCTACTAGTTTTACCTCAGGAGGTTCGGCAGTAACTACCAACCCAGGTTCAGGAGGGACAACACTGGCACCGGGATCTTACGGCGCATTTAACATCACGGGGGCCCAGACCTCCTTTACGTTTACAGCAGGAGATTATTACTTTGATAGTTTTAGCTATCAGAGTACATACCCGGCACTAACGTTTGATGTGACTGGTGGAAAGATCAGAATATATGTAACAGGCGATATGACTTTTAGACAAAGTGCTACAATATCTGTAACAGGAGGAACGGCAGCAGATGTTTATGTGGAGACACACGGAAACTTTACAACAGGAGGAGCAACGGTATGGAATGGAGTGGTGTTTGCTCCTTACGGAGAAATTCATATTGCTAAAACAAACAAAGCAAGTGGTGCATTTTACGGTTTAGTCGTAACAACAGAAAACGATATCAATATAAACTACATACCGTTCATTCCATCGCCGCCACTAAAGGGAAGTATAGGAGATACAGTTTGGAATGATAAAAATCATAACGGGATA
>CAZQQD010000048.1:0-20414 GCA_964595355.1 uncultured Ignavibacteriaceae bacterium
CTGGATAAATAAAGCTATAAGTTTGCATAACATTAAGAAACGGGGAAAATAGATGCAGAGAAAATCATACAGGGTTACAAAGGTTGGTTCGCTGAACAATCTCAGGCTTGTCGGGGAGGAAGTCCCGCTGCCTTCAGAGGATGAAGTTACAGTAGAAGTTAAAGCAATCGGGCTGAACTTTGCCGATGTGTTTACTATCCTGGGTCTCTACAAAGCTTCGCCCAAAAAAGATTTCATCCCGGGACTCGAATTCAGCGGCATTATAACAGGCAAAGGTAAAAACGTAACTGGTTTTTCTATTGGTGATCGCATCATTGGCGCAATAAGATTCGGAGCCTACACTACTCACCTGAATATTGACCATAATTATATTATTAAACTTCCTGATGGATGGTCATTTGAAGAAGGTGCCTCATTCATTGTACAGGCGCTGACCGCTTACTACGCTCTCGTACCGCTGGGTAATATAAATGAGCTGCAGGAACTAATAGTCCGGCCGACCGTGCTGATACACAGCGCAGCAGGAGGTGTCGGAATCTATGCAAACCGGATTGCAAAGAAATTTTCTGCATATACAATAGGTACAATCGGAAGTGAATCAAAAACGGATCTTTTGAAATCTGAAGGATATGATGACATCATAGTAAGGAATAAAAATTTCAGAACTGAACTTGAAAAACATCTCGATGGAAGAACTCTCGATCTTGTACTGGATGCAGTCGGGGGGAAAATTCAGAAGGACAGCTTCGATTTACTGGCTCCCACGGGCAGACTTGTTTCTTATGGACTGTCACAATTTATGTCACACGGTACATTCCCTAATTATCTTAAATTAGCGCTTCAGTTTTTCAAAATGCCACGCTATCGAAGTATGTCCTTAATCGAGTCGAACAAATCTATACTGGGATTTAACCTGATCTGGCTTTACGATCGTATAAATTTGATGAAAGGAATGCTTGATGAAATATCCGCACTCCATCTCAGTAAACCCTATATTGGAAAAGTTTTTACATATGACAAACTTATTCAAGCGATCAGGGAGTTTCAATCCGGCAACACTACAGGAAAAGTTGTAATAAGAGTGCAATAATCTTAAGACAGATGTAACTTTATTGTCGAATAAAAAAGCAATCACAAAATGCTAAAATGATAAAAAGTACTGGGCTATTTAATTTCCCTGGGTTGTCATCGGGCCCAGTTTTTTACCCCCCAATAAATGCATATGTAAATGAAAAACAGATTGGCCGGCATCTTCGTTGCAATTTATTACAAGACGGTAACCGGTTTCCGATATTCCTTTTTCTTTAGCCAATTTTTTAGCTACCAGGAACATTTTTCCTATTAATGGTGCATCTTCATCCGTGATATCATTAACCGTATGTATTTCTTTTTTAGGGACAATTAATATATGAACAGGCGCCTGTAATCGTAATGGTAAAAAAGCTATTACATCATCATCTTCGTAAACAATTTTTGCAGGCAATTCTCTTTTAATAATTTTAGTAAAAACAGAACCCTTTGCTATTTTTTCTGCCTTTTGTTTTTGGTATTCAAGGCTCTGGCTGTATCCTGTTGAAGCAATTAAAAGCACTATGAGTACTAATAGTTTTTTCATTTTATATACCTGAAAATTGATAAGATTAAATTTTAATTTATTAGCTACTGCATTATTTAAAAATAATTAGTTAATAGATACTTTAAAAACCTTTAGTTCGGCCTAAAATCAACCGATTTGGTTTAGTATTCCTTCAATATTTGCTACAATAGCATTTTTTTAAATGGGTAAATATTACATACAAATTCGCCAAAAGATAGTAAAATCTACTTGAAGATCGCTAAAATAATCCAGAAAAATCATTGGAATAATTATTGATCTAATATAGAATAATTTTAAACATTTAACCGGAATATAATTATGGAATATAAATACCCTTTTAAAGGGGCTTCAGAAACCTTGAAAGAAGCGGTCTGGGCAAAAGCCGAGCCTATTCCTAATTACCCGTCTTCAATCTGGCGTTGGGATAAATATGGTAAGGTAATGAATTATTACAAGCACGGGGATACTAAATCAAAGTTTGGCTGGGAAATAGACCACGTTTATCCTATAGCATTTGGTGGTAGTGATGATCTCTATAACCTTCAACCATTACAATGGAAGAATAACAGGTCTAAAAGCAACACACTTAACTGGAACCCTGCCAGACAAGTTTTTGCCCACACTGAATTTAGCCTGTTATCCGGTTGGATTATAAATTATATTAATAAAACAAGTTCTAATATCCTTGGTTCTTTAAGAAGTTTCGTAAAGCAGACTGTTTCCCATTAATCATTCTGTCAGGCGTATTCGGTCAGAATGCTTATGGATTACCTTTTCTGAGATTTGTCATAAGTATTACATCTATAGTCATCGATAAAGTGCAGGTTAAAGAATGGCAATTTCTAATGAGTTGTATAAATTTTTATTAGCTTTTGTGGTTATAGTGATTGTGGTAGTGGTCCTCGGATACTTCAATCAGCAGGGCATCTTTTCCAGAAGGATAAAGATTTTTCTAAACATTTTAATTCTATTAGGAGCAGCTGCCTGGCTGCTCAGCATATTTGGAAAGCTGGACTTAGTTATTGAAACTATTTCAAAGTGGATAGAATAAACTTTGCCGTTTCGCTTTTAGTAGTGTGTGCTGTCCCAATTATTTTATACTTAAAAGATGAATCATTATAAAGTTCAGGATATAGTATTACTCTAAAATGCTAAGTAACTTTCCCTTTTTACCCTTATTTGTAGTAATTTTACCAGCGTAAAAAGTCTGAATTCGGACTTATTTTACCTGCGCCCGTAGTTCAACTGGATAGAACGCCGGATTCCGGTTCCGGAGGCTGAGGGTTCAAGTCCTTCCGGGCGCACTTTTATGGTTAAAATTTATGGAAGATTGTCTATTTTTATTATAAATTTAACCTCTTATAAATTTGCAAATAATAATTTTAAGTTTAAGGAATAAAGATGCTCACAAAAAAGAAGAAATTATCCAGGAAAGAAATTAAGCAGGATAGGCTGGTAGAAACTTATTATAAGGTCTACGGATTTATTCAGAATAACAGACAGAGAGTTACCCTTTACGGCGGGCTGCTTATTGTGCTGATATTTGCGGTTATTTTTTATGTTAATAACAGAAAGCAGAAGAATGAAGCCGCCGCAGTTGAACTTGCACGTGTAATGGATCTGTTTGATTCCGGCAACTACCAGGAAGCAATTAATGGCCAGCCCGGCACACTCAATATAGGCTTAAAAAAAATAGTTGATCAGTACGGCAGCACGCCAAATGGTGAAACGGCAAAAATATTTCTTGCAGATTCTTATAGCCTCTTGGGCAAAACAGAGGAAGCGTATAAGTATTACAAAGATTATGATGGCGATATAAAATTATATCAGGCCACTGCACTGGCAGGGCAGGCAGGGTTTTTTGCTTCCAGAAATAATTATGCAGAAGCAGCAAAATTATATGAAAAGGCCGCAAGTGTATATAATTCAAATGCTTTGAATTCTGAATATTTGTTGAAAGCCGGTATTAATTATATGAAAGAAGGTAAGGACAAGGAAGCGAAAAAAGCCTTCGAAAGCGTTAAAAATGATTATAAGAATTCAGAATCTGCAAGGGAAGTACAACAATATCTTGTGCAACTAAATTAGCGTTCATCTTCAAATTTTAGCGTAGATTTTCAAAATAAAACCGTGCAAAACCAGCACAGTTTTGCTATTTTTAGGCCCATTTTTGACCAAAACTGACCAATTTTTGGTCATTTTTGTTAATTTCAATTCTTGACTTTCAAAGGCTTTTAGTCTATCTTTTTTTTCTATTTATTCACTAACAATTTTCTATATATGGCGGATACATCGGATTTCCGGAATGGGCTTATCATCAAATTTAAAAATGATCTTTATACTATTACAGAATTTCAACACGTTAAACCCGGCAAAGGCGGGGCTTTTGTCAGAAGTACATTAAAAAGTCTGAGAACAGGTAAAGTGATAGACAACACATTCAGGGCAGGCGAAAGTGTAGATGTTGTAAGGGTTGAAAGAAGAAAGTATCAATACCTTTACCGCGATGGTGACTTTCTTATATGTATGGATAATGAAACGTTCGAACAGATAAATGTTCCTGTTGAATACTTTGGCGACGGGGTTCAATTCCTAAAAGAAAGTTCTGAAGTTGATATCTTATTTAACGGAACCGAGATCATCAGTGTTGACATACCAATATTTGTAAACCTGGAAGTGGTTGAGACAGAACCGGGTTTTAGGGGGGACACGGCAACAGGAGCCAATAAACCGGCTAAGCTGGAAACAGGGGCGTCGATAAACGTACCTTTGTTTATTAACCAGGGTGATATTCTTAAAGTTGATACCCGCACTGCTTCTTACGTTGAAAGAGTAAAATCTTAATATTAAAAGGATTTGAAAAATGGATTTAAATCTCGTCAAAAAACTCGTAAAGATTGCAACGTCGAATGACATTTCGGGGTTGGAAATAGAAGAAAACGGTTTTAGAGTAAAAATCGATAAAGAAGTTAAAACCGTTCATGCTACTGTTGCTCACCCACAGCTCACAGCCCCGGTTCCTTCTAATAACAACCCAGTTGAACCTGCTGCAACGGAAACGGAAGCAAAGAAGACTGAATCAGAAAATCTACACGAGGTAAAATCGCCAATTGTAGGTACACTCTACAGGGCGCCAGCTCCGGATGCTGATCCTTATATTCAGGTTGGAGATACTGTTTCAGTAGGGTCAGTTTTATGCATAGTTGAAGCCATGAAGTTAATGAATGAGATTGAATCCGATGTCAATGGTAAAGTTGTTAAAATTTTAGTTGAAAATGGGAAACCGGTAGAATATAATCAGCCATTATTCCTCATTCAGCCCGGTTAATTTTCTTTATAGATTCTTGCCAAAGGCATCACTTAGTGAGAGGATAGATTGTTTAACAAAATATTAATTGCCAATCGTGGTGAAATTGCTCTCAGAGTAATTCGTACGTGTAAGGAATTAGGGATAAAGACCGTTGCGATTTATTCCGAAGCAGACAGAGATTCACTCCATGTTACATTTGCGGATGAAGCTGTTTGTATAGGTCCCGCACCAAGTAAAGACAGCTATTTAAAAATCCCATTAATTATATCAGCAGCCCAGGTAACAGGTGCTGATGCAATCCATCCCGGTTACGGTTTTCTTGCGGAGAATGCAAGTTTCTCCGAGATATGTGCCGAGTCAGATATTAAATTCATCGGCCCTTCTCCAAAGATGATCAATGCAATGGGTGATAAATCCTTTGCAAAAGATACAATGAAGAAAAACGGTGTTCCGGTTGTGCCGGGGAGCGATGGAGTTGTGACTGAGCTAGACCAGGCAAAAAAAATTGCTGCGGAAATAGTTTATCCTGTTATCATTAAAGCTTCCGCCGGCGGCGGTGGTAAAGGGATGAGAGTTGTCTGGGAAGAAAAAGATCTCGAAAAAGCGTTCCAGACTGCCAGCACCGAGGCCGAATCAGCATTTGGGAATCCTGCGGTTTATATCGAAAAGTTTATAGAAAACCCAAGGCACGTTGAAATTCAGGTTATGGGTGATCAGCATGGCAATGTTTACCATTACGGTGAAAGAGATTGTTCTGTACAAAGACGCCATCAGAAGCTTATCGAGGAATCACCCTCTCCGGCGATTGATCAGGCATTAAGAGAAAAAATGGGGCACACAGCTGTGCTTGGTGCCCATTCTGTTAATTATGAGGGCGCAGGAACCATTGAATTTCTTTTGGATAAATACAAAAATTTCTACTTTATGGAAATGAATACCAGAATCCAGGTTGAACATCCAGTAACTGAATATGTTTATGGAGTTGATCTGATCAGGCAGCAAATCCTGGTTGCTGCAGGAGAAAAAATTGAAACGCTCCCTAAGAAACCGGTGGGCCACAGCATTGAATTCAGAATAAATGCTGAAGATTCCGAAGCGGGATTTCGTCCGTCACCTGGTACGATCGATTCTCTTCATTATCCGGGTGGGTTCGGAGTCCGCGTAGATTCACATATTTATCACGGTTATACAATTCCTCCATTTTACGATTCTTTGATAGCTAAATTAATTGTATGGGGCAAAAACAGGCATCACGCAATTGAAAGGGGAAGACGTGCTCTTGAGGAATTTACAGTTGAGGGAATTAAGACAACTATTCCATTTCATTTGAAAGTTCTGGAAGACGAAAGGTTTTTGAGTGGAAATTTTGATACCAGTTTTCTGGAAAACTTCAAATTTTAATTATAAGTTAGTGAGCAATTAATTAAAAAATTTAGGGATTCTTTTTCATGAGTCCTTCCAATATTCAAATTGAGGCTTAAATGAACTTTCCGTCAAACTTAAAATATACAAATGATCACGAATGGATATTAGTTGAAGGTAATATAGGCACAATCGGCATTACTGATTACGCGCAGGGTGAATTAGGTGACGTGGTTTATGTCGATGTTGATCCTAATATAAAGGAAATAAATACCGGCGAATCGTTTGGTACTATCGAAGCCGTGAAGACAGTAAGTGACTTGCTTGGACCTTGTTCGGGCAAAGTAACTGAAATTAATAAAAGCCTGACCGACAGTCCTGAAGTTGTAAATTCTGATCCCTATGGGAAAGGCTGGATGATCAAAATAGAAATAAGTGATAAATCACAGCTTGATAATTTACTTGACAGTGAGGCTTATAAAAAATTGATAGGACAATAATCATTCAAGTTGTGTAGTGACCCTTATTAGCTATAACCGGATTATAAAATTTATTTAAACAAAATTCTGTAATTGGATTTTGTTTTTCTTTTAAATACCTCCATTAATGCAGCACAAAGAAACAATATTAATTATTGATTTCGGTTCACAATTTACGCAATTAATTACAAGACGCGTCAGGGAATTAAATGTATATTCTGAAATTCATCCTCATACAATTACAGTTGAAGAAGTTAGAAAAATAAATCCTGTGGGGGTAATACTTTCCGGCGGGCCAATGAGTGTTTATGACAAAGATGCACCTAAAATTGACAATTCAATTTTTAATTTGAACAAACCGATATTGGGGATTTGCTACGGGATGCAGCTAATCTGTCTTAATTCAAATGGTTCGGTTGAGCCCGCTAATGACAGAGAATACGGCAAAGCTGCTTTAAAAATATCCGACAGGAGCAATAAACTATTTAAAGATGTAAAAGAAACTTCAACCGTCTGGATGAGTCATGGCGATTATTTAACGAAAATTCCGGATAAATTTAAGATCACAGCAACTTCTGATTCCTCACCCATCTGTTCAATAGTAAATGAAAATGAAATGATTTACGGCGTTCAGTTTCATCCTGAAGTAGAGCACAGTGAAGAAGGCAAGAAAATAATTAACAATTTCCTTTTCGGGATTTGTGGATGTACAGGAAACTGGACTCCCCATAATTTTGTGGAAGAATCTGTAAAAGCTATAAAGGAAAAAGCCGGAAATTCAAAAGTAATTTGTGCTCTCAGCGGCGGGGTTGATTCTACAGTAGCAGCAGTACTCGTTAAAAAAGCAATTGGTGATAATTTGATATGCATTCATATTGATACAGGTTTGATGAGAAAAAATGAAAGTGCGAAAATAGAAAAAGTATTTAATGAAAAATTAAATCTCAATGTCTTATATGTTGATGCTTCTGAGAAATTCTTAAAGAAGCTGGAAGGAGTTTCTGATCCTGAAAAGAAAAGAAAAATCATTGGCAATACTTTTATAGAAGTCTTCGAAGAGGAATCAAAAAGAATTAAAGGTGTAGAATACCTTGTGCAGGGTACACTTTATCCTGACGTAATTGAATCGGTTTCTGTAAAGGGTGTATCTGTTACAATTAAAACGCATCATAATGTGGGCGGTCTGCCGGAAAAAATGAATCTGAAATTAATAGAGCCTTTTCGCGAATTGTTTAAAGACGAGGTACGAAATGTTGGCCGGGAATTGAACATTCCCGAATCATTTATTGAGAGACATCCTTTCCCGGGCCCCGGTCTGGCAGTCAGGATAATTGGTGAAATAACAAAACCAAAGCTTGACATTCTTCGTGAAGCTGACGATATTTTTATAAATGGTCTTCATCAGGCTGGAATTTATAATAAGATATGGCAGGCATTCTGTGTACTTCTTCCGGTTCAATCAGTAGGTGTTATGGGCGATTTTCGCACTTATGAAAACGTCCTGGCTTTAAGAGCAGTTACTTCGACTGATGGAATGACAGCCGATTGGTTCGGATTTGATAACAATTTTCTTGCAGATATCTCAAATAAAATAAGTAATAAAGTCAGGGGAATTAACAGGGTTGTATACGACATAAGTTCCAAACCACCGTCAACTATTGAATGGGAATGAAAAAAGAAGGAAATAAATACCAGTTCGACCATAAAATGAAAATGGCAAAAGAATTTGAATCCTCCGGCAGACTCTTACATGCTGTTCAGGTTTATAAAAGTATTATAGCAGATTATCCTGCTGATACAGAAGCTTATTTTAATTTAGCAGACCTCTATGAACATTTTGATAAGATTGATTCAGGAGTAATTTTGTTGAATGATTTTCTTACTAGTAACCCGGAAAACAAGGAAGTAAGATTGTTTCTTGGACAGTACCTGATGCGAAATGAAAAATGGAGGGAAGCTAACGACATACTGCGTTATATCCTGGTTGAAGATGAACCGCTTGTTTCTTTTTTCCTTGGCTATTCAAATTTTAAGTTGAAAGAATATAAACTTTCAAGAACTCACTTTCTTGATTTTGTTTCCATTGAGGAACATTCTGAACTAGTTCAGGAGGCATATCTGTTTCTTGCTAAAATTGAGGTAGAACTATCAGATTTTAAAAATGCCCTGGCATTTGCTAAAAAAGCGGAAGTGCTTTATGATAATTCCTGGGAACTAAATTTCATATTTTCAACTTCATATTTTCGGTTGGGCATGTATACGCATGCAATTGTCCCTGTTGAAAAAGCAATGAAAATCAATTCGAAAGAGAAATCTTTAAGAGAATTAGCCGGTAAAATTTATTTAAAATCCGGAGACTTTTTAAAGGCAGAAGAAAATTTTTTAAAGTATATTGAGCTTAATGAGTCAGCTTCGTCGGAACTGTATTCTAACCTGGGTGAAGCTTGTTTCAAGGCCAAAAAACCGAAAGAAGCTCTTGTCTATTATGAAACAGCGTTAAAAATAGATCCGGATAATCAATCTGCTATTGCCGGTAAGAAAGACGCAGTAACAGCGCTTGAAAATAATTAGGTTAATAATGTCGAAACTAAAATTTCTGATAATACTTTCCCTGTTATTCTTTTGTTCGGTATCTAAGGCACAAAATGATGATGTAGATCAGGAATTTAAACTTGCTCTTAATTTTTACGATACTCAAAACTATTATGATGCACTCAGACTGTTTAATCGTATAATAAGTGATGAATTAAATTCCAGAACAACAGCAGCATTTTTATTTAAAGGTAAAACACTTCTTAAATTAAACCGGCAGGAAGACGCCATATCAAGTTTAAACCAATTTCTGAATTATTATCCCGGCAGCATTTATTCTGATGAAGCGGAAATGGTAATTGCAAAATGCTATCTGGATGAAGAAAAATATCAGAATGCTTTTGGGGAACTATGCCGGTTAATTTTATCCGGCAAGTCATCAGATTATATTAATCGGGCAAGGTTGATCTCTGAAAAAGTAGCTGTCAAATATCTGAATCCTCAACAAATAAGAAGCCTCTATGATACTACAAACTCTGAAAAACTAAAACCATTTTTATTATTGGTCCTTGGTAAGGCTTACTTTTCAAACGGTAATTCAGGTGAAGGTCAAAGAACATTTTCAAAACTGGACAATCTTTATCCTTATAGTCCTGAAAACCTTGAGGCAAAGGATTACAATCCATCAACTATAAGAAATTATATTTCAAAACCAGGAGTTACTCTAATAGGAGTTATGCTTCCATTGAATTTAAATAACTCATCTGGGGGTAAAACTCCGGTAACAGAAATTCTGAATGGGATTAAATTTGCTGTTTCACAATATAATAGAACACATAGCTACAAAATTGGCTTGGTAATTCGGGATACTGAGAGAAATAGTGATAGGATAAGAGAAATAGCCAATGAATTTGAAGGGATTTCTTCTTTAAAAACTGTATTAGGTCCTGTTTTCAGTGACGAAGTAATGGCGGCTGCGGATGCATTTTCCGGGAGTGATATCAAAGTTATTTCTCCTACAGCCACCGATAACGATCTTGCGAGATTCGATAATAACATTTTTCAGGCAAATCCGTCCTTTGCTGTGAGGGGAAAGACTATGGCTGATTTTGTTTTTTATAATGAAAAGAAGATAAAAATGGGAGTCATAAATTCTAATGCCGGATATTCCCAGAAACTGGCAAGTGCCTTTATTACCGAGTACGAAAAAGTAGGGGGACAGATTTTAAGTCATCAAGTTTATCCAGCCAGTAGCATTGAAATTACTCAGCAGATAAATCAGATGTTACCATTTGCAAATTCTCTTGAAGGAATATATGCCCCCATTTCAGATAAGAATGATGCTACTGTGATTCTATCAAGCCTTGTTCTTGATAGTCTTTATCTTCCGATGTATGGAAATCAGGATTGGTTTTTAGCAAAGGGTTTGGAAACCTCCACTACCCTGAGTAATAATCTCATTATAACCTCCGACTATTTTATCGATTTCAATGATCAAAAATTTACAAACTTAAGCGATAAATTTTATGCAGAAACCAAAGGTGACTTAAACAGGAATGTTTTATATGGGTACGATGCTGCGAACTATTTATTGCAAATTCTAAATGAGACTAATAATGATCCTGACAAGATTACAGAATTAGTTAATTCCGGTATGTCTTTTAAAGGATTTCATAATGATTTGCTGTTTGATGAAAATCACGTAAATAAAACCTTAAATTTTATAAGATATAAAGATGGAGTATATCAACTAATTAAAAGGTATAATTCTATTAATTAAACCGGGGAGGGGACATTCTAAAAGTTAAAGATTTACCCTTAGAAGACAGACCAAGGGAAAAACTATCACTCAGAGGTGCTCAAAATTTAACGGACGCAGAATTACTTGCAATACTTCTGCGAACGGGATCAAAAGGAAAATCTGTAATTCAGATGGCGCAGGAACTAATTAAAAATAACGGTAACCTGGCTGTACTTGCCTCAAATTCATTTTCTCAAATGACTAAAATTTCAGGAATCGGTAATGATAAAGCCGCCACACTTTTAGCAGCATTTGAATTAAGCAGAAGGATTCAGTCACAATCCAAATGGTTTTCAGAGAGGAAAATTACTTCTCCCAAAGAAGTAGCCGATATATTTATTCCTCTTCTTAAAGATGAATTGAAAGAAAGGTTTATCGTCGTATGTCTTAATTCGGCAAATAAAATAATTAAGTATGAGGTTATTTCAATTGGAAGCCTTAACTCCAGCGTGGTTCATCCGAGAGAAGTTTTTAAAGTGGCAATAGAAAACAATTCAGCCAGCATTATTTTAATACACAATCATCCCAGTGGAAATTCCGAGCCCAGTAATGAAGATATTTCTATAACAAAAAAAATAGTAGAGACTGGAACAATACTCAGCATTCCTGTGTTTGACCACATTATTATTGCTGGGGATGGTTTCGCAAGTTTTGTCGAGAAACGACTAATATAACGCAAAAATAATATAATTTAATATTTAACTGTAGTAGTTGAAACTTTTACAAAAAAATGGGATTTTCTACTACAAATAATAAATTCTCATTTGTTATCTTTTATAGCTGTAGACAGAACGGAAAATTATTATTGATAATACACATTAAATTTGATATATTAATATTTCATAAACAAACCATGTCGGAGGTGCTAAATGAAAGTAATGAAAGCAATTAGATATACTGCTATAGTTGCTGTTTTTGCAGGTGCTACTGCAATATTAAGCGGCTGTGGTGGTGTGAGTGATGCCCAAATGGCGGAACTCAATAATTTGAGAGCCGAAGTAAGTTCTCTCCAGGCTCAGAATAATTCTTTAAAGGACCAGAAGTCCGATCTTCAAAAAGAGATCGCTGCAAAAAATGCAAAGCTTGAGGAATGCAATAAAATGAAAGCAGAAACCAAAGCTAATCTGGACAAAATGGGAAACATGTAAAAAATGTCTACCAAATCTTTTAAAGAATTTAATTTACAAATGAAATTGGAGAATAAAATGAAGAAATATTTAATCGGCTTATTCGTCTTCCTGTTGTTTTTCTCCGCAAATATACTTGCGCAGGAAACTGAACAGGATACTTTAACAAATGATCAGTGGGAAGCAATGATGACTGATCTCAGAGCTCAGAAAGAGAGCCTGACAAACGAGGACAGTGTACTTAATGTTGAAATCGGTAATTTAAAAACCACAAATGAAGGCATTCAATCTTATGACGATTGTATGGATGAACTTTACCAGATGGTTGGAGCAACCAAGTCAGATGTTGCAAGTTTCCGTAATGCTGTAAGCGAATTACAGGGTAACATCAACGGACAAATGGGACCAAAAGCTGACAGACAAAAAGATCTTGATGCATTAAAAATGAATAAAATCAGTGCTCTGCCTGAATTTTATGATGCTGTTCACAACAGTATGCAGGCTTCACTCGATGCATGGGTAGAAGCACCAACGGAAGTTGATTATACAGTTGTCAGAGGTGACTGTCTCTGGAATATTGCTAAGAAAAAAGAGTTTTATGGAAATGGCTTTGCATGGCCAAATATCTATAAAGCTAACAGAGATAAGATCAAAGATCCGGATCTGATTTATCCAAAACAAGTTTTCACGATTCCTAATCTTACTGACGAAGAAAAAGCTAAATATGATATGATCAGGAAAAATTACAAACCGGCTCCGGTTCAATAATTTCTGATCTTACATCAAGTTTTTACTTGAAGAAAGTAAACCCTTATCATATTTTATGGTAAGGGTTTTTTATTAGTATGAGAACAATAAATGACAGCTATTGAAAAGCGTATAACACTCGAAGCGACCGATATGCTTTCACTTTTGGGGATGAATGATAGTAATCTTAAACTTATAGAAGACAGGTTCAATGCATCGATTACAGTCAGAGGTGAAAATGTATTTATTAAAGGCGTAACTGAAGAAGTAAATTCTATTGAAAAAGTCTTTAAAGAAATGACGTATGTACTGAATACGAACGGACAACTCAAACCCTCTGATGTACAAACAATTCTTGATCTGACTGTTGAAGGAAAGGAAATAATAGATGAAAAAGAGATTGATTCTGTTGTACTTTATACGAAGAATGATGCAATAAGGGCTAAAACACCCGGCCAATTAAACTACCTGCAAGCTGCAAATAAGAATGATATATGTTTTGCAATCGGACCGGCAGGAACCGGTAAAACCTATCTTGCTGTAGCACTTGCTGTCTCAGCCCTGAAAAAGGGAATTGTAAATAAAATTGTACTTGCCCGACCGGCTGTGGAAGCAGGAGAAAGTTTAGGTTTTCTTCCGGGGGATTTCAGGGAAAAGATCGATCCTTATCTCCGGCCATTATATGATGCACTTGACGATATGATGCCCAGCGATAAGCTTAAAAGCTATATTGAAAAAAGAGTTATAGAAATTGTGCCAATTGCATATATGCGTGGACGAACACTTAATAATGCATTTGTAATTCTGGATGAAGCTCAAAACGCTACCGATATTCAAATGAAAATGTTTTTAACGAGACTTGGGGTAAATTCTAAAGCGATCATTACCGGAGATATTACTCAAATTGACCTCCCCGGAAAAAGCATCAGCGGGCTTATCCAGGCAAGAGAAATATTAAACAATATTGAAGGCGTTGGATTTGTCTATTTCGATAAATCGGATGTAGTCAGGCATAAGCTTGTAAAAGATATAATAGATGCTTATGAGAAATTTCATAATAATGATAAATTATAATTAAACTTTGTCCTTACTTTCTTCCCAGTACTTATCCATTTCCTCCAAATTTGATTCGTTTATTTTCCTGCCTGTCTCTTTTATTTTCTTTTCGACATAAGAAAATCTGTTTATAAATTTTTTATTTGTTTTCCGTAAAGCATATTCAGGATTGATGTTTAGAAATCTTGCATAATTTACGAGAGCAAAAAATACATCTCCGATTTCATTTTCGAGCTCTTTCCTTGTTTCTTCTTTTTCTGATTTATGCATCTCTTCTATTTCTTCGATAACCTTTTTCCAGACGTCTTCTTTCCTTTCCCAATCAAAACCAACTTTTGCAGCCTTTTCCTGCAACCGGTGCGCTCTTTGCAGAGATGGTAGATTTTCCGGCACACCTTCGAGTACCGATTCTCTTCCTTCTTCCAGTTTGATAGTCTCCCAGTTTTTCTTTACATCATCAGATCCTTCCACGACTGTTTCTCCAAAAACGTGCGGATGCCTTCTTATAAGCTTTTCTTTTATCGATTCAATTACTTCTTCAAGTTTGAACTGATTTAATTCCTCTGCCATAACCGAGTGAAATACTATATGAAATAAAAGATCTCCCAGTTCTTTTTTCAGTTCGTTAAAATCTTTGTTATCAATTGACTCAAGGACTTCGTAAGCTTCCTCTATAGTTGCTGCTTTTATTGAATCGTTTGTTTGCTCTTTATCCCAGGGACATTCAAGCCGCAATTTTTTAACTATATCCACAAACTCTGTAAAATTATTTCCGATCATTACATATATTCCTTAATTTTATGCGGTAATATTATTGTTATCATTAAAATAATAAAAAGTGGAGATTAAAATGATCGAAGAAAAAATTAAAGAATTAGGATTTGAAGTACCGGAAGCACCGAAGCCGCTTGCTGCTTACGTTCCAGCTTTAATAATTAGGGATTTTGTCTTTACCGCTGGACAGATACCTTCTGTAAAAGGTGAATTAAAATTCAAAGGGAAAGTAGGTAAAGATATCACGGAAGAAGAAGGGAGAAAAGCTGCTGAAATCTGTGCACTTAACTGCCTTGGAGCAATTAAAGGCGTGATTGGAAATCTTGATAAAATAGAACAGGTTGTAAAATTAACGGCGTTTGTAAATAGTGCCGATGGATTTACTGCCCAGCCCAAAGTGGCAAACGGGGCTTCAGAATTGATCGGAAAAATATTCGGAGGTAAAGGTAAACACGCCAGAAGTGCCGTGGGAGTTAATGAATTGCCTATAGATGCGGCTGTTGAAATAGAAATGATTGTCAAATTAAAATAAATTGTTTGAAATTCACTTATAAGTGTAACAAAATGCAAGTTTGTCAATACAATTGTATTTAATTATAAATTTTATGAAATGTATTCACATTGATTTTATTAAGCCTTTTATTTAATATTAGGTCAAATTCTGTGGGTTTTATATGAAAAGGACAATGGTTTTGATGATTTGCTTGTTTACCGCCGCTGCATTCGGGCAGTTTAAACAAACCGGTTTATCCACGAATTCTGTTTATGATGGTATTTTAAATAATCAATCCGGCTCGCTGTTTGGATTTTTAAATTCCGACAACTTCCAGATGAATAATTCGGTTGAAATGTCCTTTGCAACATTCGGTGGACAAAGCCTGGCACTGAACACTTTTACGAACAATATGTTTTATAAATTCAGTAATAAGCTGAATGTTCAGTTATCAACAAGCTTTGTAATATCTCCTTATAGTTCGTTAGGTTCAAGTTTTCAGAATAATATTAAGGGCCTTTACATTACAAATGCACAGCTGAATTATAAACCGTGGAAAAATGTTAATGTAGTTTTGCAGTATCGTCAACTTCCTCCCGGCTCATATTATTACAGCCCTTATTCATATTATGGATGGGGACGCACCGGTTTTTTGAATGACTATGGATTTCAAGACTGGAATACTCCTGAAGAAGATAGTAAATAATTTATGCATCAATAATTATTGAGAATCAAGCGAGAATAATTGAAGGGAAAAAGATATTCCAACTCCAACACGTCACCCGGTAATAAGAACACATCCGGGAATTCATCATCGTCCAACCTGTTTTTAAATGCAATAATTATTTTACTGGGCATCGTTATATTTATAATGGCGTATTCACTTTTCTCAAAATTGTTGGATTATAAAAATAACCTTACCTCGGGGAAAAATGAACCCTCAACGATAGTACAGGTTGAAGTTTTAAACGGCTGCGGGGTTTCCGGAATTGCTGATAAGATTACTGATTATCTTCGCAAAAACAGTTTTGATGTTGTACAGACAGGAAATTATATATCGTTTAACATGGATAAATCTTTAGTAATCGATCGTACAGGAAATGAAGCAAATGCGGAAAAGGTTGCTAATGCACTCGGAATAAACAAAAAAAATATAGTTCAGCAAGTAAACAATAACTACCTGCTGGATTGTACAATTGTTGTTGGAAGAGATTATTTTCAACTTAAACCATATAATCAATAGGGAGCAAATTGGATTCAAAAAACCTTGCCATTAAAATATCGGAGTTAGTTTTTGAAAAGAAAGGCTATGATGTTAAAATTCTTGATCTCTCAAAAGTAACATCATTTGCCGATTATTTTGTTATTTGTTCTGGAGATTCGGACACACAGGTTAAAGCTATATCGGATGAGATTGAAAGGAAACTTCGTGAAGATGGTGTGAGTTCCTGGCATCGTGAAGGTTATGAATCACTTAGTTGGGTACTGCTCGATTACGTTGATGTGGTTGTTCATATTTTTAAGAAAGATGCCCGGCAGTATTACAACCTTGAGAAATTGTGGGGAGATGCACCTGTTGTCGATGTACTGGATCCGGCATCTTTAAAAAACCAAAAAGCTACTGGTAAACCTGAAAAAAGGCCGGTTAAAAAGAGTCCCGCTAATAATAGTGGTAAAAAGAAAAGTGTTGCCGGAAAAGGTAAAACGACAAAAAAATAATAGCTATTTTTAGGTTTAATTTTGTAGTCTATTCCAGAATTTCATCGGCAATTAATTTTGAAAGAATATTTAATTTCACTTTTTGAAAACGCCTCACAAAAGCTCTCTTATTTGAGAAATATTCAGATAGGATTCGAAATTCCCAAAATGGAAGCTCACGGTGATCTTTCCTGTAATATTGCTATGTTGTTAACAAAACAACTTAAAAAGAAACCAAGAGATATAGCACAGGAAATTATTGATGCAATTGAAATAGATCAGAAAATAATTTCAAAAGTTGAAATAGCCGGACCGGGATTTATTAATTTCTTCTTCCAGCCGGAATTTATTACAGAAATAATAAAAATTATTAGAAGAGAAAAAGATCGTTACGGAAGGTCTGATGATTTTAAAGGAAAAAAAGCCAATGTTGAATTTGTTTCAGCGAATCCGACCGGACCGTTGACTGTCGGTCACGGAAGAAATGCAGTTTTCGGAGATACGATTGCCAATTTGCTTGAGTGGGTCGGTTATGAAGTAGACCGTGAATATTATTTTAATAACGCCGGCAGACAAATGCGTGTACTCGGTGATTCCGTGAAATACAGATATCTTGAATTGCTCGGTGAAAAAATTGAATTCCCTGATGATTATTACCAGGGTGGATATATAAAAGATATTGCTCAAAGCCTTTATAATGAATATGGTGATAAACTAAAGGACGAACCTCCTGAAGGAGTATTTAAGCAAAGAGCTGAAAAAGAAATATTTAATGAAATAAAAACGACTCTTTCCAATCTTAGAATAATTCATAAAGTATTTTTTAATGAAAATTCACTTTATGATGAGAGGAGAATTACAAAAGTTTTAGAAACCTTTAAGGGTAAAAATCTCTCTTATGAAAAAGAAGGTGCAACCTGGTTAAAATTATCCGACCTTGGAAATGAACAGGATAAAGTTATTGTAAAATCTAGTGGCGAGCCTACTTACAGACTTCCGGATATTGCATATCATGCAACAAAATTCGAAAGAGGTTATGATCTTATGATCGATATTTTTGGGTCGGATCATAATGCGACCTATCCTGATGTGCTTGCTGGGCTTAAAGCACTCGGATATAATTCCGACAAAGTGAAAGTGTTGATTCACCAATTTGTCACAATACTGGAAAACGGTGAAGTAGTAAAAATGTCAACACGAAAGGCAAATTATATTACACTTGATGAATTAACAAAAGAAGTAGGTTCAGATGTCGTTCGTTATTTCTTTAATATGAGAAATATAACAACTCATATGAATTTCGATCTTACATTGGCCAAAAAACAATCTGACGAAAATCCGGTCTTTTATCTTCAGTATGCACATGCAAGAATTTGCTCAATTCTTAAAATGGTTGAAAAAGAAAAGCTGAATGCTTGCGAAGAAAATTTAAACTTATTAGTTGCTCCCGAAGAACAACAATTACTGAGAAAACTTCACCAATTTAAAAATGAAATATTTTTGAGCGCACATTTTTATGAAACTCATCGTGTGTGTGCTTACCTCGAGGAACTTGCTGCGGCTTTTCATAAATTTTATACTTTCTGTAGAATTATAGGATCGGAAAAGAAATTAGCAGAAGCAAGAATCTCTCTGGCCGAAGCTACCAAGGTTGTAATTAAAAACGGTCTATCTATTTTAGGGGTAAGTGCACCTGAACGAATGTGACTTCTGTATTAAAACTTACTCTGCTTTAAATTCAGCGATTGCAACAGAAGCTGCATAAGTTCTTTTAGCACCGGCACTTAGCAATGTCTTCGCACACTCGTTTATCGTAGCTCCTGTAGTGATTACGTCGTCAATTATCAAAACATTTTTCTTATCTGTTATTTTACTTCTTTTCAGTGATTTAAAAGCATCAGTCAAATTATCTTCTCTTTCCTTTCTTGTAAGTTTTGTTTGAGATTGAGTGAATCTTTTCCTCTTTATGATTTTATTTTTTAATGGAATATTTAGTTTTTTACTTATACCTTTTGAAATGTAATAAGCCTGATTAAAACCTCGTTCAGCTAATTTTAATCTGTGAAGGGGAACGGGAATTATTAGATTAATATCCCAACCTTCAATTATCTCTTTTCTTAGCTCAGCTATTTGTTTGCCTAAGAATACTCCGTTTAAAAATCGTTTATTATATTTTAATTCGTGTACTAATGTCTGAAGTTCTTTATCTTTTTTAAAAACAAATGCGCAGGTAAAATCACTAATAAAGCCTTTAGACTTGAAATCTCTTTGGTATTCAATTTTTAATAATTCGTTATCTGCTATTTTAATGTTCTCAAAGCAATTTGAACAGATACATTCTTCAGAGGCAGATAATTTAGTTTTACAGGACGGACAAATTCTGGGAAGAAAAAAATCAAATATGTTAGTTGGTAAATTCTCCATTTCTCCTTTTATAACATTCCCGATCTCTTTCTTAAAAACCATTCAAGGCCAAATAGTAAAATTGCGATTGCCATCAGCCATTCATTTGACCAGAGATTACTCTCGCTGGTTTCAATTTTCTCTTTGGAAGAATTATCCGTGATACTTTTCAGAATTGGAAATAACTGATCGTAACTTGAAGCCAGAAAGCATTTACCTCCGGTTTGAGTTGATAATGATTTTAGGAATTCGTAATTCATTCTGGTGTTTATCATTTCAATATCGACTTCTCCAACGTTAAAATTGCCGGCATCGCTTCCAAGTTTAGAGCCGTTTTGTAAAGCAGAACCATTATATGAATAATCCCCGGTTTTATTTGTTTCAAGAGTTCCTTCGTACAATCCGTTACCAAGAGAATTCATTATTACATTAAAATTCTCGCTTCCGCTTTTAATATATACGTTTACTTCTGCATCTGATACGGGATTGTAAGATTGATCGTAAACCTGTGCAGTAAAATCAATATTTTCACCAGGTGAATAAATTTTCTTTGAGGTTTTTATAGATACAAATTTTTGTTCATCCTTCGTATTCAACCATTTAACACTGTTGAGAATAAAACTATCAAAAATATCAGGGTTATTCTCTGATGCCTGCAATTTCCATCTCCAGATGTCAAATGCGAGAACTGCTATTGATCTTTTCGTGCCAAGTTTTCTTGTTAAAATAAGAGGTCGGTTCACCGGTACATTATTGATGATTACTTTTGATAATATTTCACTTTCCGGTTTCGGAACCAGAGTTCCATCAGGCTGTAAAACTGGGGGAAGGTTACCCCAGGCTGAAATCACATTGGATGCGTTATTCTTAATTATCGGATTATTTGCTTGATCAGATTGGATATCAGGCTGAATTTCATAAGTGCCCGTGCCCGTATTTTGAACAATAAAAGGGAGTTCATTTTGTAATAGTTTGAGTCTTTGGTAATCTATGCTGTTTGATAAAAGGGAAAACACAGGTTTACTATTCTGAACT
>CAZQQD010000048.1:20514-22446 GCA_964595355.1 uncultured Ignavibacteriaceae bacterium
TCTGAACTTTGAGTAACAATCCATCAGGCGTATTTTTTGTGGGAAAGCCGATTAAAAATATCACATTTGCACTATCAATTAATCTATCCCTGTTGTTATTTTCCAGGAATTTGTTCTGTGATAGCTGAGTAATCGAATTAACCATTAGGTTTTTGTCTTCAGTCAATGCATTTTTTATAAAAGTTACATCCGGTGAAGGCGCACCGCTGATTAGCAATACCTTAATTTTGTTTGACAATACATTTACATAAAATATCTTTTTATTATTTGCTTTGGTTGACTCACCTTCAAGAGCTGAAATATTAACAGAAAGTTTTTTCTCGCCTGCAGTTTTAGGATTATAATTCAGACTTATATTCTGTGTCCCATCTGGGCTAAGTTGAATGTTTTTCTGATCTTCAAGTTTACTGCCTTCATAAAGGGAAACATTTACAGTTTTACCTGCAAAGCCCTTATTGTTAATTGTAGCAAGTACCGTTGTCGGCGTACCGGCGTAGATCATTTGGTTATAAAGAACATTTTTCAATTCCACATCATTTTTTCTGGAGGAATCGCCAATACCGATTGTGTAGACCGGTATGTTTAATTTCTCAGCAGTGAAAAGTGGATTAGCTCCATCTGTTATATCTCCATCAGAAACGATTGTGATTGATGAGATATTTCTTTCTGTTTTTGCAGCCTCTGAAAATATTTCTGAAAAGTTTGTACCGCCCTCTGAAAAGTTAAATTGGCTCAAACTATCATAATTCACGGATTTTATTTTTGACCCGAATGAATATAATTCTGAGCTTTTTGAAATATTACTATTCTTTAAATCATTAAGGAAGTTCTTTTCAACTTCTTCTCTTTTAGTTCCATCTTTTATCTGAATTGATCTGGAATTATCAACAAAAATTAAATTAGTTGGTTCAATTATAATATTTTTTGCAAATGTTATAATAGGTTCGAATAAAACCAGTAGGAGAATTAAAATTGCAAGTGTTCTCAATAAAATCAAGATTGATTTTTTTAAGGGTGAAATAGCGGGTATCGTAAATCTGTAAACATAGAATGTGTAGGCAATTAAAACAATAAGGCCCAGAATCAGAAATAATGGGCCGGGAGATAATGACAAACTGATTTTATCATAACCAAACATTAAAAGGTCAATTCTCCTTTCAACATTGTAACAGCATTTCCTGAAATATAAAGCTCTTTCTTTGCACTTGAATATCCTACGCTAACTCTTCCTCTTCTGCCGAGAACGTCGCCCTGTTCAAACGTATAATTTAATTCCTTACCTTCGTCCTTTATAAATGCAGCTTTGATCAATACCTGCATAAGCGGGCCGTTCATTGAACCGGTTACAGGATCTTCATCAATCCCATAATACGGGGCAAAAAACCTGGAATGTGCAAAACTTTCTTTATCGACAGTTTCCAGAGTGTAAACAGCTATACATTCTTTTCCCGGGGCATTTAGTTTTTTCAAAGTCTTAAAATCCGGCTTTAAATTATGTAAAGCATTTAACGATTTTATATTTATATAAAGATAACCATTTTCAGCCAGGATAAAAGGAACCTTTTCATCAATATCTTTCTTTTCAACACCAAGACAGTTCAATAATTCATTTTTATTTCCAGAAAATTCATTCGTTGAATAAACAGGAACTTGCATAAAATATTTCCCGTTTTCGAAACGGCATTTCAAAATTCCTGAAAGAGTATCAAAAGTAATTTCCTGTCCCTCATTTAATAATTTATTTTCATTTAAAAAATGAAGAGAAGCAATTGTAGCATGCCCGCACAATTCAACCTCAACTGCAGGAGTGAACCATCTTAAATGGTAATCGGCTTTGTCCGATTTCCCTAAAAAAGCCGTTTCAGCAAGATTCATTTCCTTTGCGATCGATTGCATTTCTTTTGAGCTTAATCCATCAGAAAAAGTTACTCC
>CAZQQD010000049.1:0-22007 GCA_964595355.1 uncultured Ignavibacteriaceae bacterium
ATTCTCTTAATTCATTATCCATTTAAGAAAATACCTCTAAAACTTTTTTCAATCCGTTTACAAGAACATCCACTTCTTCTTTTGTATTATAAAGAGCAAATGATGCCCTCGTCGTTGCCGGAACATGAAACCTGTCCATCACTGGTTGCGTGCAGTGATGCCCAGTTCTTACAGCAATTCCTTCGAAATCCAGGAATGTTCCAACATCGTGCGGATGAACATTATCAAATACAAAAGAAATAACACTGCTCTTTTCCTTTGCTTGTCCTATAATTTTTAATCCTTCAACCTGGGAAAGAGATTTTGTTGCGTAATCCAGAAGTTCTTTTTCATAAGTGGCAATTTTATCAATGCCGATTTGATTTACATAATCGAGAGCCTTTCCTAAACCAATCGTATCTGCAATATTTGGGGTTCCTGCTTCAAATTTATGCGGCAATTGATTGTACGTCGTCTTTTCAAATGTCACTTTTGAAATCATATCTCCGCCACCCATATACGGAGGCATTGAATCAAACAGATTTTTCTTACCGTAAAGGACCCCAATTCCCGTGGGACCATAAATTTTATGACCTGAAAAAGCAAAGAAATCACAATCAAGTTCCTGCACATCTACTTTCAAATGCTGAATTGCCTGTGCTCCGTCAAGTAAAACAGGTACACCGAAGCTATGTGCTTTTTTAATTATCTTTTTAACCGGGTTAATTGTACCGAGTGAATTTGAGACATAAACCACCGAAACAATTTTGGTTCTTTCGCTTAGTAATTTTTCAAACTCTTCATAAATTATTTCACCATTATCATCAATCGGAATAATTTTCAATTTTGCTTTTTTCTCTTCACAAATAAGTTGCCACGGAACTATATTTGAATGATGTTCCATTGCAGAAATAATTGCTTCATCGCCTTCTTTCAAATTCACTCTTCCAAAGCTTTGTGCAACAAGGTTTATTCCTTCAGTAGTACCACGGGTAAATATTATTTCTGATTCGGAAGATGCATTTATAAAATCACTTACTTTAAGTCTTGATTCTTCATAAGCCTGAGTAGCCATTTCACTCAATAAATGAACACCTCTATGAACATTAGAGTTTATCGTTTCGTAATATTTGCTCAATTCATCAATAACAGATTGTGGCTTCTGAGTTGTTGCAGCGTTATCAAGATAACAAAGATTTTTTCCATGAACCTTTTGCAAAAGTATTGGAAAATCTTTGCGTATCTTTTCTACATCATACGCTTCAGTTTTCTTTTTACTCGTTTCTACTTTTATATCCATTCTTTGTCTCTTAATTATTAAACCGCTTTGACAGAATTTCTTCAATATAGTCCTTAATAGGCTTTACTTTTATACTCTGAATAACATCACTGGCAAAAGCATGAATCAAAATCGTTCGCGCAGTTTCTTCGCTAATCCCTCTTGATTTTAGGTAAAACATAGAATCTTTATTCAGCTGGCCGATTGTTGCTCCATGGGAACACTTTACATCATCAGCAAAAATTTCAAGCTGAGGTTTTGTGTTTACAAGAGCATCATCAGATAAAATAATATTATTGTTTTCTTGAAACGCATTAGTCTTTTGAGCATCTTTTCTAACCATAACCTTACCATTAAACACTCCACGAGATTTATCATCGAGAACTCCTTTATAATGCTCGTGACTGTTGCAATGCGGTTTAGCGTGATCAATCATTGTATGAACATCAAATAACTGTGTCCCTTCGATCAGGAATAAGCCGTTAAGCATGCTTTCGCCGCCTTCAGCATTAAACTTTGTATTAAAATCATTTCTTGATAAATCAGCACCAAATGAAATTGTATGCGAAGAAAAATTGCTTGCTCTTTCCTGATCGACTTCCATTCTTCCGATGTGAAATGCTTTTGTACTCTCTTCCTGAAGCTTTATGTGATCAACTACAGCGTTCTCATCGGTATAAATTTCTGTAACTGCATTTGTGAAATAAACGTCTTCGCTTAGGGAAGAATAATGCTCAATTATAGTTACCTGTGAATTTTTTCCTGCAACGAATAAATTTCTTGGCTGAGTAAGGATTTTATCATCTTCAGCAGTTGTTAAAAACAAAATATGAAAAGCATCCTCAATAACTTTTCCTTCGGGGACAAAAATGAAAGCACCATCTTTTATATAAGCCGTACTCAAAGCTGTGAAGATCTGATTCTTAAAATCAGCATATTTACCAAAATGTTTTTCGATCACCGGAGATTTTTGCTTTATTGCTTCGGATATGCTTCCTGCTATTACTCCTTTGGGGAGGTCCTTAATTCTTGATAGCTTTTCATCAAAATGACCGTTTACAAAAACGAGTAAATTGTTTTCAAACTGATCGAAAAGAAATTTGTTGACCTGCTCAACTGAAATATTTCCCTTGGAAATCGAAGGCTTAAAGTTGTACTTCAGTAAAGGAGCAATGTTGGTGTATTTCCATTCTTCATCTTTTGTATTTGGAAAGCTAAGCCCAGAAAAGTTTGATATCGCTTCCTTCCTTAATTGATGGATTGGCTCGGCACTTTCACCATTCAATGTGCTTTCAAACTTTTTGAATTCGTCAAGATACCATTCTTTTATTTCTTTAAAATCGTTCATAAAATCCTGTTCTCCCTAATTTTCAACCATTTCTTTTGAATCAGTTTTAATCCAGTCGTAACCTTTGTCTTCCAGTTCAAAAGCAAGTTCTTTTCCGCCGGATTTAACAATTTTTCCTTTATAAAGAACGTGAACAAAATCAGGTATTATATAATTCAACAACCGTTGATAATGTGTAACTACTATTGTTGCGTTTTCGGGAGATTTTAATTTATTAACACCGTTAGCAACTATTTTCAATGCATCAATGTCGAGACCTGAATCAGTCTCATCAAGTATGCTTAATTTAGGTTCAAGTACCGCCATCTGAAAGATCTCATTCCTTTTCTTCTCCCCACCGGAAAATCCTTCATTAACTGAACGATTTATTAATGACTGATCAAGCTCAACTAACTTCATCTTTTCCTTTATAAGAGTCAGAAATTCCATTGCATCAAGTTCTTCTTCACCACGATATTTTTTACCCTCATTCAATGCTGTCTTCAATAGATTCGTATTGCTTACTCCTGGAATTTCTATTGGATATTGAAAAGCGAGAAACAAACCTTCTCTTGCCCTGTCTTCAGGAGAAAGCTCCAGAAGATTTTTGCCATTATAAATCACTTCGCCCTGTGTAACTTTATATTCTTCCCGACCAGCAAGAACCTGGGCAAGCGTACTTTTACCGGAACCGTTCGGTCCCATTATAGCGTGAATTTCACCCTTGTTTATTTTCAGGTCGATGCCTTTTAATATTTCCTGTCCTTCAATATTAGCGTGTAAATTTTTTATTTCTAACAACATTCTTTTCCTTGATTAGTTTTAAGTTTTAATTTTTACTTTTGACTTATTAATTTTGAATTCTTACCCGACACTTCCTTCAAGACTAATGCTTAGCAATTTTGTAGCTTCAACAGCAAATTCCATCGGAAGTTCTTTAAACACTTCTTTACAATATCCATTAACTATTAACCCGATCGCATCTTCGGTTGAGATACCTCTTTGATTCAGATAAAATATCTGGTCTTCACCAATTTTAGAAGTTGTGGCTTCGTGCTCAATCTGCGCACTTGGATTATTTATTTCGAGATACGGAAAGGTGTGGGCGCCACACTGATCTCCTATCAGCAATGAATCACATTGTGAAAAATTTCTGGCGTTATTTGCCTTTTTAATTATTTTAACCTGTCCACGATAACTATTGTTACTTCTGCCTGCAGAAATTCCTTTTGAAATTATAGTACTTCTAGTGTTTTTGCCGAGGTGAATCATTTTCGTTCCTGTATCAGCTTGCTGCATATTATTTGTGACAGCAACTGAATAAAATTCACCAATTGAATTATCGCCCTGAAGGATGCAACTTGGATATTTCCAGGTAATTGCTGAGCCGGTTTCAACCTGCGTCCAGGAAATTTTAGAATTCACTCCACGACAGGCTCCACGCTTGGTTACGAAATTATAAATTCCGCCTTTACCGTTTTTATCTCCGGGATACCAGTTCTGTACTGTTGAATATTTTATTTGCGCATTGTCAAGTGCAACCAATTCAACCACCGCTGCGTGCAATTGGTTTTCATCTCTCATTGGTGCAGTGCAGCCTTCGAGATAACTTACATAAGCACCTTCATCGGCAATTATTAATGTTCTTTCAAACTGTCCGGTGTTTGCGGCGTTAATTCTGAAATACGTTGAAAGTTCCATCGGACATCTTACACCTTTCGGAACGTAAACAAAAGAGCCATCACTGAATACTGCCGAATTAAGAGTGGCAAAAAAATTATCTGTATAAGGTACCACGCTTCCAAGATATTTTTTAACAAGGTCCGGATGATTCTTAACTGCTTCAGAAAATGAACAGAAAATTATTCCAAGTTCAGATAATTTATTTTTAAAGGAAGTTGCAACAGAGACACTATCAAATACAGCATCAACAGCAACGTTGCTTAACCTTTTTTGTTCATCAATTGAGATTCCCAGTTTGTCAAAAGTCTCTCTTAACTCAGGATCTACCTCATCAAGACTATTCAGCTTAGGTTTCTTTTTAGGCGCTGAATAATAATGTATCGCCTGATAATCAATCGGTGGAAATTTTACATTTGCCCAGTTAGGCTCCTTCATAGTCTGCCAGTGACGAAAAGATTTTAATCTCCATTCAAGCAAAAACTCCGGTTCGCCTTTTATTGCCGAAAGCTGTCTGATTATATCTTCGTTCAAACCCTTGGGTAAAGTATCGGATTCGATATCTGTAACAAATCCATACTTATATTCTTTGTTGGTAAGTTCTTCAATCGTTTTCGCTTCAGTAGTACTCATTCTTACTCCTTACGGATCCTAAATTTTCTTTCAAAATTCTTGTTTTTTCTTATTTTAGGTAAGAAAAAATAACCAATCTATACTTATTTGTCAAGATTAAAAAGTGTAAAAATCTTTATTAATCGAAAGAATATGCAAAGTCTCAAAACTTAATAAATTGTTTTTAACCAATTATTGAGTTAAGTTTGAACAAATTAAATTAAAATGGAAACTTAGTTGGAAGAACGGAAAAACAGCGATAATGCATCAAATTCGGCTAATCAAAACGGCCAGACACGGGAAAAACCAGCTGAGAGCAATACTACTAAGAGAAATACCTACAAAAGACCATATTATAGAAACAGAAGGAGATATTCGAAAAGAGGAAGTAATCCACCACTTGGTTTCCAGCAAATAAACACTAACTTTAAAAAGTTATCAATTGTGGTTCCCATTTTTAATGAAGAGGAGTCACTTCAGCCTCTTGCTAATGAAATCAGGAAAGCAATCAAACCCGTTAATATTGCATACGAAGTAATTATGGTTGATGATGGAAGTTCAGATAATTCCCTTAAAATTGTTAAGGAGATTTGCAAGCCTGATAAAAGATTTAAATTCATCAGCTTCAGGAAGAACTACGGAAAATCTGCAGCTCTACAAATTGGCTTCAGAGAAGCGTCCGGTGACGTTGTTGTAACAATGGATTCCGATCTCCAGGATGATCCACACGAAATTCCGAATCTCCTTAAAAAACTTGAAGAAGGTCACGATCTTGTTTCAGGATGGAAAAGAAAAAGACATGACCCTTTTATTAAAAAATTTTCTTCCAGGTTTTTTAATTTTATTACTCGTTTAATGACTGGAATCAGAATACACGATTTCAATTGTGGGTTGAAAGCGTATAAAAGAGAAGTTACTAACAACATTAATGTTTACGGAGAACTACATAGATATATGCCTGTACTTGCTAAGTGGGAAGGTTTCAACATTTCTGAAATAATTGTAAAACACCATCCCCGGAGATACGGTAAAACTAAATACGGAATCTCAAGATTTTTTAAGGGCTTTATCGATCTGATCACTGTTTTATTCTCCACAAGATATATCAAAAGACCTATGCACTTTTTTGGGTTCTTTGGTGCGTTTGCTTTTTTTGTCGGTATTATTGTCAATGGTTATCTCAGTTATTTATGGATAAGTGGAGAGTCTTTGAGCAACAGACCAATGTTATTTTTAGGTATACTATTAATAATTGTTGGTGTGCAGTTTTTCTCAGTAGGTTTGCTTGGAGAAATGCTTGTTCACAATTCAAGAAGTGATAAAGAATATTTAATTAAAGATAAAGGGTAAACGTCCTCTGGTTCGTTGTAGTAATTCATTCGGGCAAATCATTCAAACTCATCTAACTGATAAGATTATGAAAATTTTTAATATAAAAACCAACTGTTTTTTTTCAAAAGTTGTTGTATAAAACATAATAATATCTTTAATGACTATCTCTAAAGAGAATTAATTTTCGAACAATTGAGCACTTACATATCTAAATGAAAAACACAAATCCTTCAACCGGATTTTCTTTTGACAGCAGAAGTTCTCTTTTCTTTCGATGACTTTACAACTAACCATCAAAAGGGTAATTTTGCTTATTGTATTATGCCACAAAAAAAAATAATAATAATAGGACCTACAGTTCCGTACAGAGGAGGAAATTCTCTTTTTGTTTCCCACCTGTATGATGCGTTAAAAGATAAATTTCAGGTGATAGTATATAATTACAAATTGCTCTATCCGTCCCTGTTATTCCCGGGAACGACACAATATGATAAGAGTAAAAAAATAATAAAAAATGTGCCTAATACAAGAATAATTAACTCTATTTCACCTTTAAACTGGATACATGTCGGAACTAAATTAAAAAAAGAAAATGCTGATCTGATAGTATTCGACTGGTGGCATCCTTTTTTCTCTTTTTGCCATTTTACAATTTCTTATTTAATAAGAAAAAAATACCATAAGAAGATAATTTTCATTACAGAAAATGTAATTTCTCATGAGTCAAATTTAATCGATAGAAAACTGACCAAATTAGGGTTAAAAAATGCTTCTGGTTTTTTAGTTTTATCCAATAAAGTTGCTGACGAGTTAGAGAATTTCGTAAACGGGAAAAAGATATACAAATCAGAATTACCTGTATATGATTGCTATAAAAATAATAGTACAACCGACATAGAATCATTGAAAGCCGAATTAGGTTATTCAAATGAAAATAAAGTACTACTGTTTTTTGGCTATGTTCGTAAATATAAAGGACTTGACATATTACTTGAAACACTCTTCGACTTAATTTCTTCTGATAATTCATTCCGATTATTAGTAGTTGGAGAATTTTATGATGATGTAAAGAATTACAACGAAATTATAAAAAAGCTAAAAATTGAAAATTATGTTCATATAATAAATAGATTTGTACCAAATGAAGAAGTTGAACAATATTTTGCAGTTTCAGATTGTGTAGTTCTTCCATATAAAGACGCAACTCAAAGCGGTGTTCTGAACATAGCTTACGGATTTCTGAAACCGGCAGTTGTAACAAATGTAGGCGGATTGGCAGAATTTGTAAACAATGAAAAAACAGGTGTCATTGTTAAATCCTGTTCAAAAGAAGAAATAGTTAAGGGTATAAAACGTTTTTATGAATTACGTAATAAGGTTAATTTTGTAGACAATATTAAAAACAGAGTATCTGAAAATTCATTCACGAAACTTCCTCAGTTATTCGACAAAATAGTAGAGGAAGCAGAACAATGATTCTTAAAACTGATTGCAAATTATTTCCAGGGAATAAACCTTGTGAACCGAATAAAACTGAAGGGAAAATGTGCAATGACTGTAATTATTATGAACCTGTCGGAATGAAAATTCTAATTATCAAACTGGATGCAATCGGTGATGTTTTAAGAACTACATCTATTCTACCTGCTCTAAAAATACAATATCCGACTTCACATATAACATGGCTAACAAGAAAAAATTCAAAAGAAATTTTTCACAATAACAATCTAGTAGATCAGGTTTTGTTCATTGAAGACAATGATACATCACAAAGATTATTAATTGAAAAATATGATCTGTTGCTACACCCGGATGCTGCCCCGGTAAGCGCCCCTCTTGCTACTCTAACAAATGCAAAAGTAAAAAAAGGTTACACATTAGATGAAAAAGGTAAAATCATTCCAGTTAATGAAGATGCAATAGAGTGGTTGGAAATGGGGGCTTTTGATCAGTTAAAAAAGAAAAATAAAAAAACCTATCAGCAAATTATTCATGAAATATGCGGACTGAACTATAAGAAAGATGAAATCCAACTCTTCCTTTCCGAAGATGAGAAAAAAATAAGGGATGACTTTTTCACAGAAAAGAAACTCAATAAGTTTAAGAAAATTATTGGACTTAATACCGGCGCCGGTGCAAGATGGCAATATAAACAATGGCGGCTTGAAGGATTTGAGGAGTTGATAGAAAAAATATCCAGGAATAAAGAAATTGGGGTTCTACTATATGGTGGCCCTGCTGAAAAGCAAAGGAATGAATATCTAATGAATAAATTCCCCTTCTTGATTGACACAGGTACGAATAATTCACTCAGAACATTCTTTTCATTATTGGACCTTGCATCTATCGTAGTTACTGGTGACACGCTGGCATTGCACGCAGCAACTGCATTAAAGAAGGATATAATATGCCTATTCGGGCCTACGTCATTTAATGAGATTGAAGATTATGGAAGAATCAGAAAAATCTACGCCGATTTGGACTGTTTGGTTTGTTACAAGACACGATGTGATTTTAATGTCACCTGTATGAGTGAAATTTCTTCTGATAGAATTCACCAGGAAATAATGAGCATATTAAATAAATCATAACAACATCTTCCTTATAAATGTATTACGACCCTATAAAAAATATTTTCGCATCGGCAATTAAAAAATTTCCTTCCTTAACAGTATTATTTTATAAGATTCTAGATGTAATGTTCCTTCGCTCCTGGTATGTAAGAAGAGAATTAAAAAAGTTGAGAATGGAATTCGGGACAAAAGAAATTTCAATATATGATGCGGGAACAGGTTATGGACAATATTCCTATTTTATGTCCAGAAAACTTCGCCCTAATAATATCTACGCTGTTGATGTAAAAGAAGATTGGATTTCCAACTGCAAAACCTTTTTTACAAAGAGAGAGATAAAAAATGTTTCTTTCAGAGTTGAAGACCTGACGCAAATTATTCATAAAGAAAAATTTGATCTTATCGTATGTGTGGATGTGATGGAACATATAGAAAAGGATGTAAAAGTATTCCAAAATTTTTATAATGCATTAAAAAAAAATGGATTTGTAATAATAAATACACCATCGATTTATGGGGGAAGCGACGCTCAAGAAAACGAGGATGAAAGTTTTATAGGAGAACATGCCAGAACCGGTTATTCATTTGAAGACCTTGAAGCAAAACTCAAACCAATCGGCTTTTCAATTTATCAAAAAAAGTATACATACGGGTTTTGGGGTGATAAAGCATGGCGGCTAGGAATTAAATTTCCAATGTTAATGCTTAATATCTCCAGATTTTTCTTCTTAATATTGCCAATTTACTTTTTATTAACTCTTCCATTTACATTTTTTATGATGTATGTTGATTATTCAGGAAATAATAAAATAGGCACCGGGGTAAATCTTATTGCAAAAAAATCATAAATGGTGAACAAATGAGCAAAACAAAAAAAAATATAAAGTCACAAAAAATCAAGGAAACTGTATTTTCTAAATTTAATCTGGAAGAATTCATTCCACAAAAATACCATGTACTTGCAGTTATCCTCTTTATATTTATTCTGTTTTTGGTTTTTTTGTATCCTCTTTATTTCGGAGGCAAGACTTTTCAATCAGGTGATATACTAGCAACTACAGCTAATCAATCATACATAACAAATCACGGTGATGGATTTACACTTTGGGATCCATTAATATTTTGTGGAATGCCTGCTTACGCACTTGGTACGGCACCTACATGGTTTAATATTATTTACACTATCCTGGCCACAGTAAGAAACACATTTGCCAGTCTTTTTTCAGTTCAATATACAATGTGGAGCTTCTACCTGATTTTACTGGGAATATCATCGTTTTTGTTTATGCGTTATCTAACTAAAAATACACTTGTTAGTCTTTTTACGGCCGTAGCTACGGCTTTCAGTACCGGCTTGATAGTATTCTTATATATAGGACACGTAACCAAATTAAGTGCATTATGTATGTATCCTTTGCTTTTCCTTTTATTATTAAGATTCCAGGAAAAAATAAGACTAATTGACTTTTTAATTCTGATAATAACGCTTCAATTATTCATCCAAAGTTTTCACGTACAAATAATCTTTTATGGTTTATTTGCCGTAGCAATTTATTTCATCTATTTCTTTTTAAGATCTTTGATTAATAAAGACAAAGGTTTGAGAAACGGAACCTTAAAATCAATGGGTGTTTTTATTGTTGCTACTGTTATTGCATTGCTAATTCAATCAGATAACCTGACCCAGATTTATGAATACACACCTTATTCAACTAGAGGATCAAAAGGAATACTGGAAAAAACAACCGGTAAGACCGAACAGACGGAATCAGATTATTATCAATATCATACAAATTGGTCTTTTTCACCAGAAGAAGTTGCAACTTTTGTAATACCTTCATTCTATGGATTTGGTAATTCAACATATAAAGGATCATTAACCAACGGCCGAGCAGTAGAAGTAAATACATACTTCGGACAAATGCCTTTTGTCGATGTTGCAATGTACATGGGTGTGCTTGTTTTCTTTCTTGCATTGTTTGCCATCTATACAAGATGGAAGGAACCTTTTGTAAGATTCCTGGCAATTTTATCGGGCATTGCACTATTAATTTCTTTCGGAAAAAACTTTCCTGTCCTTTTCGATCTGCTATTTTACAATCTTCCCTATTTCGATAAATTCAGAGTACCCTCAATGATATTGGTTCTTGTCCAATTAAGCCTACCTGTTCTTGCAGGTCTTGGAGTAATGAAAATTCTTTCATTAAGAGAAGAGAGAGATGAAAAGATCATAAAACTAATAAAAAATACTGCTATAGTTTTTACAGTTATACTTATAGTTTCACTTTTGTTTAATGGTTCTATTACGAGCTGGTTTACAGAACGTATAAATGATTATGCTAATTCTATTTCATCTTCCCAACAAAGGTTAGCGCAACAATTCAGAGCTCTGGCGGGATATTCTTCCGATATGTTTACGACAGATTTTCTAATGGCTTTTGTATTTCTATTAGCAGCTTTCTGGGGAGCTTTTATGTACATAAGGGGAAGATTGAGCAAAGACATTTTTGTAATAGGAATAATTGTTTTAACATTAATTGACCTCTGGAGAATCGATAGCCGTGGTGCAATTTATCACGAAAATCCGGACGTTAAAAATCTGTTTGACACACCTGATTACATTACAGTAATAAAAAACCAAAAAGATAAAGAACCATTCAGGATTTTGAATTTAAAGCAGGATGGTTCGATGGGTTCCATTAACAATAATTCCAATTTTAACGCATATTTTTTGTTAGAAGATTTTTACGGCTATTCTGGTATTAAACCAAGATCATACCAAGACATTATAGATGTAGTAGGCCCTGTTAATACTACAATCTGGCGAATGTTAAACGTAAAATACATAGTAGCTGATCGACCCCTGCCTTTTGCAGGTTTTAAGGAAATATTGAACAATTCAAAAACCTTTGTTTATGAAAATAAAAAGGTACTACCTAGAGTTTATTTTGTAGACACAGTTGAATCCAAACCTGATATTGAAGTATTAAGATCAGCAAAGGAAAACGGATTTGATCCCAAAGAAATTGCATACGTAAATGAAAATACTCCTAAAGTCAACATGCCTGATTCCACAGCTAAAGTAAATATTACAGAATATAAAGATGAAATTTTAACAGCCGACGTAAAGGCAACAGGAAATAATTTTCTCTTCTTCGGAGATACGTACATATCCGGCAAAGCAGACTATAAACTGTTTAAAATACCCACTGGATGGAAAGCATATATTGACGGAAATCAAACTGAAATGTATAAAGTTAATCATGGATTTATGGGTATAGTTGTCCCCTCAGGTAATCATAAAGTTGAATTCAGATACGCGCCACCAAGTTTCTTTATCTCAAAATATATTTCTCTTTCTTTAAGCTCTCTGACTGTAGGCGGACTTATTATTATTTTGCTGGTAAACATTAAAAAGAAAAAAGAATAATATTTTTAAGAAAAAAATTTGCAGGAAAATACAAACACAAAAATAAATTTCGGTTCAGAATCATTTAAAAAGTATTTTAAAAATACCTCGTGGCTTTTTATCGAAAAAATTATACGCGTCATACTTGGCGCGTTTGTTATAATATCAATAACTAATTATCTCGGGCCTTCTGATTTCGGATTGTATTCCTATGCCTTAAGCTTTGCTGGAATATTCACAGTTATTTCTACCCTTGGAATAGACCAGATATTAACACGCGAATTAATTAAAGAACCGGAGAAAAATAATACCCTCCTCGGCACCGGTCTTGGTCTTAAACTTATCGGAGCAATAATCTCTATTTTTCTTATTGCTATTGCAATTTTTTTTACCTCCACAGATAGATTAACAAATCTACTTATATTTATAATTGCTGCTTCCCCAATTTTTCAAGCTTTTAACGTTGTCGATTTTTTCTTCCAGTCAAAAGTACTTTCAAAATATTCCGTGATTGTTCAGTCATCATCATTTATTATTACATCACTTATTAAATTAGCCCTGATTTTATTAAAAGCCTCTTTGTTGAGCTTTGTCATTTTTACAACTGCTGAATATTTTTTCGGTGCAATAGGCTATATAATTATGTACAAAAGCAAGGGAATGAATATTAAGTTATGGAAGTTTAACAAACAGTTAGGCTTAAGAATTCTAAAAGATTCCTGGCCATTAATATTATCTGGTGTTGTGATTTCAATTTACATGAAAATAGACCAGGTTATGATCAAACAAATGCTCGGCGATGCGGAGGTCGGGTTTTATGCAGCAGCTGTGAGATTATGTGAAGCCTGGTATTTTCTGCCGGCAATAATTACAACTTCTCTCTTCCCTGCGGTGGTAAACGCTAAAAGTATGGACGAAAAACTGTATCAGAGTAGGCTACAAAAATTATATGATCTGCTTGCCTGGGCTGCAATACTTATAGCCATACCGATAACCTTCCTCTCAGGTTTCATTATAAATATTCTTTACAAACCTGAGTTTTTGCCGGCAGCCCCCGTATTAACAATTTATATTTGGGCTGGTGTTGCAACTTTCTTAGGAATAGCAAGCAGCCAATACTTAATTACAGAAAATTTTACAAAAATAGCATTTTACAGAACATTTATTGGAATGATAATTAATGTTATCCTGAATCTAATTTTAATTCCAATTTATGGGATTACAGGCTCAGCGGTTGCAACACTAATTTCATATTCTGCAGCAACTTTTTCAATTATAGTTGGAAAAGAAACAAGAGCGCAATCATTGATGATGATCAAAGCAGTTTTATTTTTTGATCTATTTAAAATATTTAACAAAAAATGGCGATCTCTTTAAGAAAAAAAATATCGACAATATTAAAGCTGGATTATAAAACAATTAAGAAATTGTTGTCACAAAAACACGAAGGATATCTATATAATGTCGGCTGGTTTGAATCATTTAATTCTAATTCACCTGTAGACAAAAATTTTAATCCAATTCCCTGGCTCACTTATCCATTTATAAGTTTTATCTCTGAACGACTTAATAAGTCAATGAATATTTTTGAATATGGTTCTGGTAATTCCACTTTTTATTACTCCAAAAGAGTAAATCTTGTAACAGCAATTGAGCACAACAAGAATTGGTATGATAAAATTTCGGCAAGAAAGAACGATAATGTTATTCTAAATTTTGTCCCTCTTGATACAAATGGAAAATATTGCAGGAGTGCTTTGGAAAGCAAAGCTAAATTCGATATTATTATAATAGATGGAGAAGATAGGGTTAACTGTATTTATAACTGTTTAAATGCACTAAATAAAAATGGGGTAATTATTCTGGATGATTCTGAAAGAAAAGAGTACTCGGATGGAATTGAATTTCTATTAAAAAACTCTTTTAAGAAAATAGACTTTTGGGGTACGGCTCCGGGAGTTTTGTTGGAAAAATGCACTACTATTTTTTACAAAAAAAATAACTGCTTTAATATTTAATGTATAAAAAATTCAAACAGTTTATTTACAGACTGCTTATTCCATTTATAAAATTATATAAATATTTAACGTGGTTGATTTATTTAAATACACATGAGGAAATAAATCTTGTCGTTGGCGCAGGTTTAACCAAATTTAAAGGCTGGTTTGTTACCGATATTTCCACGCTTGACATTACGAAAGAATCTGATTTCAATAAGTATTTTACTAAAAGAAAAATTAATAAGGTTTTAGCTGAGCATGTGTTTGAACACCTGACAATAGAAGAAATTAAAAAGACGGTTTCGAACTTTCACAAATATTCAAATGAATCGGTTAATATAAGGATTGCTGTACCGGATGGATTTCATGCAGACAAGAATTATATTGAGTCAGTAAAACCGGGCGGCGCTGGTGAGGGGGCGGATGATCATAAAAACTTATTTACATATAAATCGCTAAGTGAAATTTTCGCAAAGTATGGATTTGAATCGGACTTAATAGAATACTGGGATGATAATCATAATTTTCACACAAAATATTTCAACGATAATAATGGTTTCGTCGAAAGATGTATGATAAATGACAGCAGAAACAAAAATGGAAAGCCAAATTATACATCCTTAATAATTGATTTTACAAAAGAGTAATTATGTCTCTTCCTGCTCCGATAACATTATTTGTTTATAAAAGACCCCATCATACGCAGCAGACTGTTGAATCACTCAAAAAAAATACCCTGGCTGCAGAGAGTGAACTGTTTATTTTTTCTGACAACGCAAAAACATCAGAAGATCAAAAAGCCGTCAGCGAAGTAAGAAAATATATTAGAGAAATTACTGGATTTAAGAAAGTCAATATAGTAGAAAGAGATAAGAACCTTGGGCTTGCCAATTCTATAATTGACGGTATTACAACCATAATAGAACGTTATGGCAAAGTTATAGTTCTTGAAGACGATATGTTGCTCTCCGAATATTTTCTACAATATATGAACGAAGCTCTCGATCTTTATGAAAAGGGAAATGATGTAATCAGCATACATGCTTATATTTATCCTGTTAAAATAGAATTACCAGAAACTTTTTTCCTGAGAGGCGCAGATTGCTGGGGCTGGGCAACTTGGAAACGTGGTTGGGATTTATTTGAATCAAATACAGAAAGACTTTATATGGAAATCAAAAATAGGAATTTGGAATATGAATTTGATTATCACGGTGTTACAAACAATGTGAGGATGTTAAAAAGACAAATTAATGGTAAAGTAGATTCGTGGGCAATAAGGTGGCATGCATCTGCATTCTTAAAAAATAAATTAACCCTTTATCCGGGAAGATCACTGCTGAATAATATTGGTACAGATGGTGAAGGAACGCATATCAAAAACACGAGATTTTATGAAACTTCTCTTACTGATAAACCAATTAGAGTCGAGAAAATCCCAGTCAGAGAAAGTAAGGAAGCACAAAAGGCCGTTGAAAAATTCTTTATAAGTATCAAACCTAACTTCTTAAAGAGATACTTTAAAACTATAAAGCACAAGCTTAATTTTTAATTATGCACGGAATAGACAACCCGGATTTTCAGGATAACAGGAATTATAATTATTCCCAAACTATAAATGTAGAGCGCTCTGAATATTCAATTATTACGGAACTGGTAGAAAGGAATTCTTCAGTGATTGATCTGGGTTGTGGGAATGGTTTACTTATGCAGAAATTGATTAAGGAAAGGAATGCCAAATGTAAAGGGATGGAAATCTCTGAAAGCGCTGTTGAGTTGTGTAGAAGAAATGGCCTAGATGTCTCTTTAGGAAGAATTGATGCTAAGCTTCCTTTTAAAAATGACACATTTGATTATTCAATTTGCAATGTAACAATCCAAATGGTCAACTATCCTGAAGTGTTACTAAAAGAAATGAAACGGGTTTCAAAACACCAAATAATTTCCTTTCCCAATTTTGCTTTTTACAAAAACAGGCTTGATTTACTTTTTAAAGGAAGAATGCCAAGACCAATGTTATTCGGTTATAAATGGTATAACACCGGACATTTGCATCAATTATCAATGAAGGATTTTAAAAATTTGGTTAATGATGTTGGAGGATTAAAAATTCTTAATACTTATTACCTGCGTTCTGGAAATCCTTTTTTTAATTTGTTAATGAAATTATTACCTAATTTGTTTCAAACAATTAAAATCGTAGTAACGTGCAAAGATTAAAGCAATTTCTGCAAAATAATCAATTCGAACCAGGTGTTTTTGGCATCTTTTTAAATCCATTTTATTTCGCCAGAAAAAGTCTGTTAAAAAATATTATTTCATTAGGTAAGAATATTTCCGGCAAAACATTAGATGTAGGCTGCGGAACAAAGCCTTATGAGAAATACTTTAATTCTACAGAATATGTTGGTCTTGAGATTGAAACAACAATTCATCAGGATAACAAGGCTGATGTATTTTATAAAGGGAAGAAATTTCCATTTCAAAATGAGGAGTTTGATTCAGTTGTTACAAACCAGGTACTTGAACATGTTTTCGAACCTAACTTATTTATTTCTGAAATCAACCGCGTAATGAAGATCGGAGGAGTTTTGTTACTTACTGTTCCATTTGCATGGGATGAGCACGAACAACCTTATGATTATGCACGATATTCTTCATTTGGTTTAAAGTATCTGCTGGAAAACAATGGTTTTGAAATTATCTCACATATAAAAAGTGAAAATAATATCAAAGCTATTTTTCAATTGTTGAATGCTTACATTTACAAGATAACAAGGAATAATAAATTCATAAAAATAATTTCTATCCTATTTATTATGGCCCCTTTAAATATCTTAGGAATTTTACTTAATTTAATTTCCCCTTCAAATAATGATTTTTACTTAGACAATATAATTTTAGCAAAAAAGTAAAATCATTTTAATTTATTTGAATCTGATTATGTATAATTTCTGTACTTTATTTGACTCAAACTATTTTTCGCGTGGAGTTGCTCTCTATGAATCACTTGAGAATGTCTGCGAAAATTTCCATCTATATATTTTTGCTTTTGATAAAAAATCAGAAAATGTTTTAGAACAACTAAAATTAAAACATGCTACAGTTATTTCGTTAAAGGAATTTGAAGACAATGAGCTTCTTTCTCTAAAACCATCAAGAACAATTGCTGAATATTGCTGGACGTCAACATCTTCAACTATTCTTTATGTTCTGCAAAACTACAAAGTTAAAAGCTGTACATATCTGGATGCAGATTTATACTTTTATAGTTCACCAAAATCTCTTTTTGACGAGATGAAAAACAATTCAGTAATGATCACTGAACACCGATATACCCCGATGTATGATAAATCAAAAAAGAGCGGAAAATACTGTGTGCAGTTTGTAACCTTTAAAAATGATGAAAATGGTTTAACAGCATTAAAATGGTGGCGTGAAAGATGCCTTGAATGGTGTTACGATAGAGTAGAAGATGGAAAATTCGGTGATCAGATGTATCTTGACGACTGGACAACAAGTTTCAAAGGAGTGCATGTTATGCAGCATTTAGGAGGCGGACTGGCTGCATGGAATGTTCAGCAATATGAGTTTTATAAGGCAAATGGGAAAATAGTCGGCAAGGAAATTAAAACCGGAAAAGAATTTGATGTAATTTTTTACCATTTCCATTATCTTAGATTCCTGAAAAACAATACTTTGGAACTGGGCAGAAGATTATTATCCCAAAACGTAAAAGATATTTTTTATAAGCCTTACGTAAAGAATTTGCAGAATATTAAAAAAGAAATAATGAAAATTGATAATTCATTTGACCCAAATGGATCTTCTGAATATAAAGTGAACTGGAAAACTCCTTTACTCTATATCTGGAGAAAATTTAACGCCACTTACAATATTTATAAACTTAACGAATTTTCCAGAAATTAAATGGCATATATTATTAATCTTACTACACACTCCGACAAAAGAGGCAATCTGACTGTTATTGAAAACCAGATACCATTTCAGATTAAAAGAATTTTTTACATTTACGGAGTAGACGAGTCAGTGAGAGGCGGGCATCGTCATAAGACTACCAGACAGGCTGCAATCTGTTTGCACGGTAGCTGTAAAGTAACAAACAATGATGGGAAAAAAACAGAGATCTTTACTCTTGATCATCCTAAAAAATGTCTTATTCTTGAGCCGGAAGATTGGCATGCAATGCACGACTTTACAAAAGATGCTGTTTTCCTGGTACTAGCATCAACAAAATTCGACCCTGACGATTACATCTATGAGGAGTACAAATGATAGAATACGAAAATCTTCGCGATTCAAATGAACTTTTCTTCGAGGACTATATTCATAATTTTAGTAATGTGCTCAACAGCGGATGGTTTGTCCTTAGCAATTTTGTAAAAAAATTTGAAGAGGACTTTTCTGCTTTTAACAATAGCAAATTTTGTGTTGGAGTTGCTTCGGGTCTGGATGCTCTGATACTTTCACTAAGAGCATTAAATTTTGAAGAAAACGATGAGGTGATTGTTCCTTCAAACACATATATAGCAACAATACTATCTATAGTTCACTGCGGCTTAAAACCTGTTTTAGTAGAGCCGGATATTAAAACTTATAATATAGATCCGAAAAAGATAGAGGATAAAATAACCTCAAAAACAAAAGCCGTAATAGTTGTTCACTTGTATGGAAAATCCTGTGAAATGGGACCTATCGTTGAAATTTGTAAGAAACATAATTTAAAATTAATAGAAGATTGTGCACAATCACACGGAGCCAAGTATAAAGGAAAAAACACAGGCACCTTTGGAGATTTTGGTGCTTTTAGTTTTTATCCTACTAAAAACCTTGGCGCACTTGGCGATGCTGGTGGAGTTACTACCAACGATCGAGAGCTTGCAAATAAAATTGCTAAGTTGAGAAATTACGGCTTTGGTAAAAAATACTACAATGATTTTATAGGGTATAATTCAAGACTCGACGAAGTTCAAGCTTCATTTTTAATTGTGAAATTAAAAAAACTAAAGGTGATCAATTCACATAAATGTGAATTGGCACGTCTATACCAAAAAAATTTAAAAGAAGATTTTATTAAACCCGTAGTTGACCCGGATTTCACAGACGTTCATCATATATACAATGTAAGACATCCGGAGCGAGACAAACTCCGTGAATATTTATTAAAAAATGAAATAAAAACAGAAATTCATTATCCCCTTCCTCCACATAAACAGAAAGCTATGGAAGGAATAATAAAAGAAAAATACTTCCCGATTTCTGAAGAGATCCATGAAACTACTCTAAGTCTCCCTTGTTCTTTTTGTCATTCGAGAGATCAAATTTTAAAAGTGATTGAGGTAATGAACAAATTTTAAAGTTACATTATACTTTGCGGATCGACATCATAAATAAGCTTCACATCTCGGAATCTGGATTTTCTGTTAAAGTTCGTATATGAATTAAAAATTGCTTTCCTTAAAATAGCTCCCCCAGGGTCTGCTTCCTTTGAACTTTTTATTAAAATATGAAATCGGTAAAAGCCTTTTAATCGTGCTAGAATTGCAGTCGCAGGTTCCATTATTTTCAGATATTTATCATATGCTTTTAACTCTTTATAAAAATCCGTTATCGCACCTTTCGCTCTTTTTTCATCCAGGTCTTTTGCCTCAATCAACCCAATTCTCGCAAAAGGAGGATATCCCATTTTTTCTCTGTCGGTGATTTCCTTCTGATAGAATCCTTTATAATCGTTCTGAACAACTTTTTGCAACGTGAAGTTTTTTTCATTTTGTGTTTGTATTACAACCTCACCTTTCACTTTACTTCTTCCTGATCTTCCGGCAACCTGTGTAAGCAATTGAAAAGTTCTTTCATCTGCCCGAAAATCCGGAAGCCATAAAGCAGTTTCTGCAGAAATAACCCCAACGAGAGTTACTCTTGAAAAATCCAGACCTTTCGAGACCATCTGTGTACCGACAAGAATATCTATATCTCCCCTGCTAAACTTCAGCAATATTTTACTGAGCGAATTCTTTTTAGTAATTGAATCAGAATCTATTCTTTTAACACGCACATTCGGGAAATAATATTCAATTTCATCCTCTACTCTTTCAGTTCCGGTTCCAAAATATTTTATTGAAAGCGAACCACAGTTTGTGCAGGCGTGTGGCACATCTTTTATAAATCCGCAGTAGTGACACTGAAGAATGTTTTTATTAATGTGATAAATTAACGGGACAGAACAATTTTCACAGGTTTCAATTTCAGAACAATCTTCACAATAAACCTGAGTTGAAAACCCTCTTCTGTTTTGAAGAATTATTATTCCTTCTTTTTTCTTTAGTCTGTCTTCAATTTTATCAAGAAGGAATTTCGAAAAGATGTTCTCCATCCTTTTATTTTTTCTTTCAACAGAAACATTTACTAATTCTATTTCAGGCAATTTAGCATCATCAATTCGCTTCGGCATTTCAATCAATTTAAATTTACCGGTTAAAGCATTATACATACTTTCAATTGAAGGTGTGGCAGACCCTAGCACAATGGGACAATTATGATGCTTAGCAAGAACTATTGCTGAATCACGGGCATGATACTTAGGTGCAGATTCAAACTGCTTGTAGCTTGAATCGTGTTCTTCATCAACTACTATAATTCCAATATTTTTTAGTGGTGCAAAAAGAGCCGACCTGGCGCCAATAACTATTTTTGATTTTCCCTTTAATATTTTTCTCCAGGAATCATATCTTTCACCTATCTGCATTCTACTATGAACTACAGTAACCATTTCTCCAAAATTGTTGAATAACCGTGAAGTAATTTGCGGAGTAAGTGATATTTCCGGAACAAGAACCAGAGCAGACTTATTGCTTTCAATAATTTTTTTTATTAATTCAATATAAATCTGTGTCTTACCACTTCCGGTTACTCCGTGTAAAAGATAGGTGGCAAAATTCCACGGCTTAAAGTCTTTTGAAACTTCTTCAATTATTTCCTTCTGTTTACTGGTCAAATTAAATGATTCATGCTTTTCTTTATATTCTTCCAAATAGGTCCGTTCAATTTCTTTTTCAATTATTTTAACAAATCCCTTTTCTTCAAGGCTATTGATAGAAGAGGCAGAAGATTCAGTCTTTTTTAGAATATCTGCAAGAAGATATCTTTTATTTTTTTTAGAAATTAATTCCAAAAGAATTTTTACCTGTTTTGGCGATCTTCTTTCAATTTCCGGGAAGGAAGAATATATCTCTGCAATTGATTTGTTGAGCTCGATAAATTTTGCGGTTTTAACTTTAACTTTTGCACCGGGAATTTCATCAAGAATAGTAATCGCACCGACTTTCTCAAGGCTCCGTACCTGTGAATAAATATTCTTTCTCTTTACCAAACTTTGTAGATATGAAAAATTTATCTCTTCTCTTTCACCCAATGACTTCAATATTTTAGCTTTAACTGAATTTTTATTTCTTTCTTTCTGTAAAATATCTTCACATAATTTTTTATCTATTATTATTCTTTTTTTTGTTTCAATATCAGAACCATAAGGTACTCCAAGTTTTAATGCTTCGCCCAGAGACGAAAGATAATAATCCGATACCCATTCATAAAACTTAAGCGCCTTTTTATCAAAAATTGGTTTGTCGTCCAGAATATCAGATATCGCTTTTATCTTTTCTTTAACTTTTGTTTTATCTGAAGTTTTTATAATAAAACCCGTAAGGGTTCTTTTGCCGAAAGGAACTACTGCTCTGACTCCCGTTTGTGTAAATGGTTCGAGCTCTTTTGGTACTGAATAAGTGAATGTATTTCTGAA
>CAZQQD010000050.1:0-21774 GCA_964595355.1 uncultured Ignavibacteriaceae bacterium
TCTGAATTACCGGCGGCATGCTTTCAATCGGAAAAACAAAACCTGAAAGTATAAAAGTCGGCAACAAAGAAACCATTGTCGATATCTGAAACGCAACCTGCTGGGAGTCTGAGATTGCCGAAACGAAAATTCCCATATCAAGTGCGGCAAACAGGAATACAAGAGTCGAAAGGAATAACAAAATAATATTTCCTTTAACTGGCATTCCAAATAAGAAATAACCGGCAACTAAGATTATAGCAGATATAGCCAAAGAAATTACTGTATAAGGTATAGTCTTACCTACCAGTAGTTCCATTGATGACAACGGAGAAACATTTATTTGCTCAATCGTGCCTCTTTCTTTTTCTCTGACAAGGGACAATGAAATAGAAACAACGGCCGTAATGATCAGTATCATTGAAATTAATCCCGGTATAAGGTATCGTGTGGAATTGAGATCAGCATTAAACCAGAATCTTGCTTCAACATCCAGAGGTAATTTTGATTTACCTCCCTTCTGAGCTAAAATTTTTGTTGTTATGTTCTGAGAAAAAGTAGCTGTAGCGAGAGTCATATAATTTGAAACAATTGACGCAGTATTTGCATTTACACCTTCAACTAAAATTTGCACCTGTGCATTTCTGCCTGCGTGAATGTCTTTGGAAAAATCTCTCGGGAAAACCAGAACAACCTGTGCTTCACCTCTATCCAATACTCCTCTTATTTCCTTTTCAGCACTAAGATAACCTTCTACATCAAAATAGTTTGAGCTTGTAAGACGGTTAACGAATTCCCTGCTGTCTATTGTTTTATTCTGATCGTATACAAACATCTTAATATGATGGACATCAAAATTAATTGCGTAACCAAAAATGACCAACAGAATGAAAGGAAAGACAAAAAGCACGTATAGCATCCTTTTATCTCTCTTTATTTGTCTTATTTCTTTTCTGGCTATTGCTAATATTCTTGTTAACATAATATTCCGTCTCCGGTCTTCTTACTCCTGTTTCCCATTATGTTTATCCTTTTCCAACAAATGAATAAAAACATCCTCGAGGGTTGGAATTATTTTGTCGACCCTGATTACTTTTATTGAATTTCTTCCGGTTAACAATTCACGAATCTGTTCTTCACCTTTATAATTTTTGTTTACACTTATGTGCAGATAGTTTCCAAATATTGATGTATCGTCAACAAAAGTGGACCTCTGCAAAATCTCCATCGAGTCAACTGGTTTCTCACATTCTATTTCCAGTATCGTATCTTTCAGGTAATTTGTCTTCAATTCTTTTGATGTTCCTTCAGCAATCAGCTTACCGGCATTTATTAAAATTATGTTATTGCAGAACTCAGCTTCTTCAAGGTAGTGTGTAGTAACAAGTATTGTGGTTCCTCCAGATGAAAGTTCATTTATCAAATCCCAAAAACTTCTTCTTGAAATAGGATCGACACCACTGGTAGGTTCGTCCAGAAAAACAATTGCAGGGCGATGAATGACTGCTGTACCAAGCGCTAATCTTTGTTTTATTCCTCCCGGAAGTGAAGATGTTAATGTATCATACTGTCCTTCAAGATTTGATATTTTCAGTACCCACTTTTTTCTTTCTTCAAGTTCATTTCCAAACAAACCATAAACTCCTCCGAAAAAATTTATATTTTCCTCAACAGTAAGATCATTATACAAAGAGAACTTTTGTGACATATAACCGATATTCTGTTTAACTTTATCAGGTTCATTCATTACACTAAATCCACCAACTAGTGCGTCTCCATCAGTCGGTTCAAGAATTCCACATAACATCCTAATTGTTGTAGATTTCCCGGCTCCGTTCGCACCCAAAAAGCCAAATACTTCGCCTTTCTTAACTTTAAAAGACACCTTGTTAACAGCTGTAAAATTTCCGAACTTTTTCGTTAATTCATTAACTTCTATAGAGTTCATCTGGTCGTTTCTTCTATTTTTTCAACGTTGTAGATAAAAATATTTTCCAGTGACGGTGGAACAATTCTATAGTTAATGACTTCAATTGAATTGTCTTTCAATAATTGTAATACTTGATCTAAATTATTATTCCCTTTATCAAGTACTACATTTATCCTGTCACCAAACATCTGTACTTCATTATTTAAATTCCCCCTAACTAATTTGTTGGCATCTCTTACTCTGGTGCAAACAATTTCCGCTATTTCTACATTAATTGATTCTTTAATTCTGGGAGGAGTGTCCAGACTTATAATTTTACCTTTGTGCATCAGGGCTACCCTGCTACACCTTTCGGCTTCATCCAGATATGGCGTAGACATTAAAATGGTAATGCCTTCCTTCAAAAGATTAGAAAGTATTTTCCAAAAATCTCTTCTTGATACGGGGTCTACTCCTGTGGTCGGTTCATCGAGAAAAAGAACCTGCGGTTTGTGAATCAAGCTACAGGTCAGAGCTAATTTCCGCTTCATTCCACCTGAAAGATTATCGGCCAAACGATTCCTGAAAGGAGTTAATCTAGTAAATTCAAGAAGCTCGTTCCGACGATTTTCAAAATCATTTACATTATGAATTTCTGCAAAAAACTCAATATTTTCATCAATTGTTAAGTCGCCATACAAACTAAATCGCTGTGACAAATATCCAATCTCATCCTTTATTTTATTCTTATCCTTTACAATATCCATATCCAACAATGTTGCAGTGCCGGAATCCGGCTTTACCAATCCACAAAGCATACGGATGGTCGTAGTTTTTCCCGCACCATCAGGACCGACCAGCCCAAACATTTCACCTTTTCTAACGTTGTAGTTTACGCCCCGAACTGCTTTTACATCGTCGTAGTTTTTATGCAGATCTTCAATATTTATTGCGATATCATTATTCATTTCAGCAAGTATTCCTTAATCAGTATGAACAACAGCATCAGCAGGCATGCCCGGTTTAAGATCAAAATCAGGATTCTTAATTTCAATTTTTACCGCAAACACAAGTTTCGTTCTTTCATCCTTTGTTTGAATATTTTTTGGCGTGAATTCTGCTTCGGGTGAAATATAAATTACGCGGCCTTCAAATGTTTTTGAATTATAAGCATCAACAGTCACATCGGCTTTTTGTTCAAGTTTCACTCTTCCAAGTTCTTCTTCAGAAACATAAATTTTCAACTTAACAACCGACAGATCAGAAAGTTTTAATAAAGATGATAATGGTGAAACCGTTTCACCAGTTTCAAAATATTTTTCAACCACGAAGCCACTTATCGGTGCAGTTACATAGCTGTCACGAATATTCTTCTTTATAAGATCTTCATTAGCTACTGTCTGATTAAGTCTCGCTTCAGCTTGTTTTATTTCTTCCGGGCGAGCAAAATGATTCATCTTCTCATAATTTTCTTTTGCAGCGTTATATTGCTGGAGCGATACAAGATACCTGTTTACATAATTTTCATGCTGGGTTTCAGATATTGTTTTAGTTTTAAATAATTTATCGAATCTTTCCTTATCACTCTTCGCCAGTTCATAATTTGCTTTCGCAGAATTTAGTGCTGCCTCAGCCTGCTTTATGTCTTCTTTCCTTGCACCGTTCTTTAATAATTGTAATTGTGCTTCAGCAAGTTTTCTTGTTGCAATTGCTCCTTCAAGTTGAATTCTTGATGCTTCACTATCCAGCACAAAGAGGGTATCTCCCATTTTTATTTTCTGTCCTTCAATAAAATTCAGTTTTTCAATTTGTCCTCCTACCTTGGCACTAACAACAACATCAGTTGCTTCTATATCACCTGAAGCTTCTATCGTATTTTTACCGTTGCCATTTCCGCATCCTACAAACGCAAGCATTAATAAAGTCATAAAAAGAATCCCTGCTTTTTTCATTTATTTTCTCCGCTTTTTAATTTCGCAAATAATTTTCTTCCTTTGTCAGTTAACATGCCGTTTAGCAATAATTCTATAATCGACTCTGCCGCCTTTACCGGCGTTAATTTATTTTCAATCAATGAATCCGGGTTTATTACTCCTCTTATTGAAATTATAAACAAAACAACCAACGCATCACTTTTTTGAGTATCAATGAAATATCCTTCCTTCTGTCCCTGATCAATAATCAATTTCAGATTTGAATATAAAATTTTAGTTCTTACTTTGTCTATTTCTTTCCAAAGATCCGGCATAAAGTTTCTGATATCTTTTAGGAAATTTTCACTTATCTGGATCAGCATTGTGCCGACAAAGTTGAACATCTTAAAACTTTTCTCCACAGCATTACAATCAGAACTTACAAGATCATTAAGTTTTTTATGGTTACCAAGAATAAAATTCATCAAAGCCTCCCGTACCAGCTCATCCTTTGATGTAAAATTCTTATAAATAGTTTTTTTGCTGATCTTAAGACGACCAGCTATTTCATCCATAGTAGTTTTATTGAAGCCTTCATGAAGAAAGAGTTCACGTGAATGTTCTAATATTCTTTGCCTATCCTGATTCATTTTCTATGGAAACTAATATTGCTGTTTTTAGTTTCCAATATAATATATGGAAACTCTTTTGTCAAGTTTTAGTTTCCGCTAAATTAATATACTTAATTGAATTTTTTCTAGAATGGCTTGTAAGTGACAATGTTTAAATGGGTTAGAACTCAGCTTGCAAATATCTCCCTGTTACACTTTTTTCGTTTTTCACTATTTGTTCAGGAGTACCTTCGGCAATTATTTTTCCCCCATGCTCTCCTCCTCCGGGACCAAGATCAATAATCCAGTCAGCAGTTTTGATAACATCGAGATTATGCTCAACTACAACAACGGTATTCCCTTTATCCACCAGTTTATTTAATACACCCAAAAGAATCCTTACATCTTCAAAATGAAGGCCCGTTGTTGGTTCATCTAAGATGTATAAAGTTTTTCCTGTGCTAACTTTGCTTAACTCAGTCGCAAGTTTTACGCGTTGTGCTTCGCCACCGGAAAGAGTTGTTGCCTGCTGACCTAATCTGATATACCCAAGTCCTACATCGTGAATTGCTTTAACTTTTCTTTTAATTCGCGGTAAGTCACCAAAGAATTCTAAAGCTTCATCTATTCGCATATCAAGCACATCAGAAATCGATTTGGTTTTGTAAAGAACTTCCAAAGTTTCCATGTTGTATCGTTTGCCATGACAAACATCACATTCAATATAAACATCAGGAAGAAAATTCATTTCAATTTTTCTAAGTCCATCGCCCCCGCATTCTTCACATCTTCCGCCGGCAACATTAAAACTAAATCTTCCGGTTGAATAACCCCTGATCTTTGATTCAGGCAATTGTGAGTATAAATCACGAATATGTGTAAACAAACCTGTGTAGGTTGCTGGGTTTGATCTGGGAGTTCTTCCAATTGGAGCTTGATCAATTTCAATTATTTTGTCAATGTTCTCTAATCCCTTAACTGATTTATAGGGTAAGGGTACAACTTTAGACTTGTAAATTTTATTCATCAAAATTTTTACAAGAGTCTCATTAACCAACGATGATTTGCCCGAGCCGCTGACTCCCGTAACAAGTGTTAAGGTGCCTAACGGAATTTTTAACAAAATATTCTGTAAATTATTCCCGCTTGCTCCTGAAAGCTCAATAAACTTTCCGTTACCTTTTCTCCTTTTTTTAGGAATTTCTATTTTCTTGTTATATTTAAGATATTGCAAAGTCAAAGAGTCTATTCCATTTTTAGAGTTTACAAGTTGTTGAGTTTCTCCATGGAGACAGACCTCACCGCCGTGAACTCCTGCTGCCGGACCAAGATCAATCATATAATCGGAACTCTCTATAGTTTCACGGTCATGTTCAACTACGATTACAGTATTGCCAAGGTCACGTAAATTTTTTAACGAGCTGATTAATTTTAAATTATCACTCTGGTGAAGTCCTATGCTCGGTTCATCGAGCACATATAAAACTCCCGCAAGCTGTGAACCAATCTGTGTAGCAAGCCTGATCCTTTGCGATTCACCTCCACTTAAAGTTCTTGCTGAACGATTTAGAGTTAGGTAATCGAGCCCAACATTTAGGAGAAATTCAAGTCTTGAAATAATTTCCTTAAAAATCGGCTTTGCTATAATTCCGTCCCGTCCGCTAAGCTTAATTTTCTTAAAAAATTCGTTACACCTTAAAATTGAAAGGGTAGTAACTTCGCTGATATTCTTGCCTTGAAATTTAACCGCGAGTGATTCCTGTTTTAACCTCCCCCCGCTACAGGAAGGACACTTCACAGTGGTCATGTATGATTCTACCCATTCCCGTATATTATTAGAGGTTGTTGTCTTATAATAATTTTTAAGATAATTGATAACACCGGAAAATTTGTGGTAATAAGTAACAGGCTTTCCACCTCCATAAGAATATGAGAATGATATTTTTTCTTTTGTACCATGAAGTAAAATATCCTTTTGTTCAGCAGTTAAATCTCTCAAAGGAGTATCATAGTCAAAATTAAATTTTTCAGCTACAGCAGCAATTTGATTATATATCCAGATGGTTCGCGGCTTTCCAAGAGCAGCAATTCCTTCTTCATTTATGGTCTTATCCCAATCGGGGATGATCAAATCAATATTTAATTCTTTTTTTTCTCCCAAACCTTCACAGTCCGGACAGGAACCGTAAGGCGAATTAAATGAAAAGGAATTAGGAGCCAGCTCTCTATAACTAATTCCGCAATCGAGACAGGCTAAATGGCGACTGTAGATATGATCCTTTTTTCCATCATTTATAATCACAATACCGTTTCCATAATTTAACCCTACATCGACCGATTCAGTCAAACGACTTCGGGAAGATTCACTGACACTAACCTTATCAATCATTATTTCTATATTGTGAATCTTATATCTGTCAACGTGAAATCCCTTCGTAATTTCATTTACTTTACCATCAACTCTAACCTTTAAAAATCCATCGGACATAATTTCTTCAAATAATTCACGGTAATGTCCCTTTCTTCCACGAACAACGGGAGCCAGTATATTTATCTTTTTACCTTTCAAAGTTTCGAGGATACTGTCAATTATTTGAGCTGATGATTGTTTACTAACAGGCTTACCGCAATTGTAGCAATGAGGTGTCCCTAGTCTTGCATAAAGCAACCGGAGGTAATCATAAATTTCCGTTACCGTTCCTACTGTCGAGCGTGGATTTCCTGAGGCAGATTTTTGCTCTATAGAAATAGCAGGACTGAGACCTTCAATCAGATCGACATCAGGTTTTTCCAGCATATCCAGGAACTGTCGTGCGTAGGCAGACAACGATTCAATATACCTTCGTTGTCCTTCAGCGTAAATCGTATCAAAAGCCAGAGATGATTTTCCCGATCCGGAAAGTCCGGTTATCACAGTCAAAGAATCACGTGGAATATCGATGTCTATATTTTTCAGATTGTGCTCTCGGGCACCCCTTATAATTATCGTCTCTTTTTCCAATGTTGCATCAAGTTTAAATATTTAAATAATTATATTACCTATAGAGAGTTTGAAAATCAAATTATTTAGAATCGACCACGTTTACTAAATTATAAAATAACAATGCCTGAAAATGATGAAATATTCACAATAAAAGCTTTTTCACAGAGTAAATTCAAAGAAAGAGGGTCACAATTTATTGGACAAGTCTATCCTATCGAAAACGTCGAAAATTTTAATGAAATATTACCGGGAATAAAAAAACAATTTTTTGATGCCTCACATCATTGCTATGCCTTCAGATTAATAAATGGAGAATTTAAATATTCAGACGCCGGGGAACCAAACGGAACAGCCGGAATCAGAATATTAAATGCCATTGATCACTTTAACCTTACTAATGTACTCGTTATAGTTATAAGGTATTTTGGAGGAACAAAATTAGGAATCGGACCCTTGGGGAAAGCTTATTATCACGCAGCAGAATTTGCAATAAATTCGTCTGAAAAAATTAAAAAAACCGCTTTTCAGAAAATTCTCATTAAAGCCGATTTTTCATTTATAAATTTGATCCACAAAACAATTGCCGATTTTAAAATGAAAATAGTCGACACAAAATTTGACGAAACAGTGAGTTTTACCTGCCTGGTCAAACCTAAACTGATTGAAAATTTAAAGGATTATCTAAAAGAAAAATCTGGTGGTTCTGTTGTTATCTCTTCAGAAAATAAAATTCAATATTTATGATATCAAAACCTTCGAAGTTTCTAAAACCCGGGAGGTTTGTATTATTAACTTCTTTTCAAATCATTCAGGTATTTTTTAGTCCAATCGAGATCAGATAATAACTCGTTCAAATTCTTAAAAGCATCCGGATTCATCTGAAGGAAAGTATCTTCAATGTAATTCTTATCCGACTGTGAAGAACCGGAAAGTATCTCTCTGATTTGATTAAGAACTTTCTCCATATTTTTTGCAAGATCGATTTTTACGTGTTCCAGACTTTTTACTTCCGAGTTTTCTTGTCCCATTTTCATTACTTTCATTAAACCCTGCACATATTTTGCCGTAAAAACGAGATCCTCAAAAAGCCTATTATTTTCTTCCTTTACACCTTCTGTAAAGATAATCTGGAGATCGTCTCTTCTCTTTAACTTAAAATTTGAAAATTCATCTACCCGTTTTAATAATTCCCTTGAATTCTTAAAATAACTTTCTCTCATTTTATCCTTATTCCAAGTCCTATTCCATCACCCACAGGAAGCAATGTTGTTTTCAGTTTTGGATGATCCATAAATATTTTATTGAAGTCCCTTATAAATTTTGTTGAGGTTTTAAATTTCTCAGGCACTTCTTTTGAAGCAGCATATCCGTGCCAGAGCAAATTATCGACAAATAGTATGCCGTTTTTCTTTAATAATTTCATAGCCAACTTAAAAAGATCTGAGTAATCTTCCTTATCGGCATCCAGAAAAATAAAATCATATTTTTTCTTTAATTCAGGCATAACCTGTTTTGCATTGCCGAAATATAATCTTATTTTTTTCGATAGACCCGATTTTTTAATGTTCTCTTCAGCCACACGGGCATTATCTTTACTCAACTCAATTGTGTGAATTTTAGAATCTTTTTTAAGATTTCTGGCAATCCTTATAGTAGTATAGGCTATAGCTGTTCCGAGCTCAAGTACACGGTCAGGTTTGTACATTTTTATCAGCAACTCCATTAAATTCGCTGAATCACGGGATAAGATTGGTACACTGTTTTTTTCAGCAAACTCTTCCATTTTCAAAATCAACTGATCTGACTCATTATCAAAGGAGTTTATATAATTCACCTGTTCAGGATATAATATCTTTTTCATACTATTACTTCTCTATGTTTTAATAAAAATAATATTGGAACCCACCTAATTTATTATTTTAAAAACTCTGTTCAACCTTAATGGAGTGAAAAAGTCATACCATTTATTAGCCGATTCGTAGTTATCCCAAGACCAATAGATCATTATCGCTTTGCCAATTATCAGATCATCGGCAACAAAGCCCCAGTAGCGGCTATCCATGCTATCTTCCCTGTTATCTCCCATTACAAAGTAATAATCTTTCTTTAATATATATTCACGAACCGGCTTGTGACCAATATTTATCACACTACCTTCCACACTAACAGCTTTATAACCATATTCCCTATCAATCAAAGCCTGCCATTCACTTATATTTTTAGAATTTAATTTAATTGTCATTCCTTTTTGCGGAACTATAACTGGACCGTAATTATCATTATTCCAACTTCTATTGTGAGGGAAAATTCTGTCATCAATGATTTTTTGATTATCAATTAGAGTATCTTGTAATATTGCATTTCTCGGCTGTAAAATTTTTAAACCATTTACGTAAACCTGTTCTTTAATTATTTGAACAGTATCACCCGGCAGGCCAATTACTCTTTTAATATAACTATTGTTTTCAAATGGGTGAACTTCACCGGGGTATCCAGGAAATTTAAATACGATCACATCATTTCTTTTTGGTTCCTTAAACCTGATAAGAGAACAAGATGGAATCCAAAAATTAATCACCGGTATATAATGCGGTGTCTTCAATTCATAGCTTGCTTTATTAATTAAAATATAATCGCCAACAAGCAAAGTATTTTCCATAGAAGCAGATGGAATCTTAAATGCGTCTATAAAAAAGGATTTCAGAATAAGAGCAGAAATAAGAGCAATAAGAAGATATTTTAAGAACTTTTTAGGAATAAAAGACATTAATATTTTGTTCTTTGTTCAAAAAATTTATAAAATATTATAGAAAAGCTAATCATCGATTTGTAGAACAGCAAGAAATGCTTCTTGCGGAATTTCAACATTACCAACCTGTTTCATACGTTTCTTCCCTTCTCTTTGCTTCTCGAGCAGTTTTCTTTTCCTGGTAATATCCCCACCGTAACATTTCGCCAACACATTTTTCCTCAATGCTTTAACAACAGACTTTGAGATAACCTTTGTCCCAATTGCTGCTTGTATAGAGATTTCAAACATTTGTCTCGGGATCAGATCTTTCAATTTGCTACAGACCTTTCTTCCCCAATCGTAAGCTTTGTCTCTATGAACAATCATTGACAAAGCGTCAACAGGCTCGCCGTTCAATAGAATATCAAGTTTAATAAGATCAGATTCCCGGTAACCTATGTATTCATAATCAAAAGACGCATATCCACGGGTTGTTGATTTGAGCTTATCGTAAAAATCAAAAATTATTTCCGATAAAGGAAAATCAAATTGAAGATCAGCCCTGGTCGGATCAATATAATTCGTATTTTTATAAACTCCGCGTTTATCCATTCCGAGCTTCATTATGTTTCCTACATATTCGCTCGGGCACACTATCTGAGCTTTTACATACGGCTCTTCAACGCGATCAATATCACCAAGCGGTGGCATTAATGCAGGATTATCAACTACTAATTTTTCTCCCTTATGATTGAATACGTAATATTCAACGTTAGGTAACGTAGTAATAATTGATTGGTTATATTCACGTAAAAGTCTTTCCTGAACAATTTCCATATGAAGCAACCCGAGAAATCCACACCGAAATCCGAAACCAAGAGCGGCTGATGTTTCAGGTTGATAAATTAATGCCGAATCATTCAACCTGAATTTTTCCAGTGAGTCACGAAGATCTTCAAAATCATCAGAGTTTGTAGGATAAAGTCCGCTGTAAACCATAGGTTTTACTTCTTTGTAGCCAGGCAAAGGATTCTTTGAGCCGTTCCTGGCATGCGTAACTGTATCTCCAACCTTAATATCGTGGACATCTTTTATTCCGGAAATCAGATATCCAACATCACCAGCTGTTATTTTTTCCGATTTAATTTTTCGGAGCCCTAGCATTCCTACTTCTTCTGCTTCTATTTCCTTATCAATTGCAAAATATTTTATTTTATCACCTGTTTTTACCGTTCCATTGACTACTCTGATAAAAGCAATTGCACCTCGATAAGGATCAAAAACAGAATCGAAAATCAAAGCCTGCAATGGTGCTTCCGGATCACCTGTGGGGGGCGGTATTTTTTTAACTATTTGTTCGAGCAATTCATCTATACCAATCTTAGATTTAGCGCTTACATTCAAGATTTCATCCTCATTACATCCAATCAGATCAATTATTTGCCCTTTCACTTTTTCAATCTCTGCACTTGGCAGGTCGATCTTGTTAATGACCGGAATAATTTCCAGATCTCCATCGATTGCCATATAAAGATTACTAATAGTCTGAGCTTCTACACCCTGTGACGCATCTACTACAAGTACAGCTCCTTCACAGGCAGCGAGTGAACGCGAGACCTCATAGGAAAAATCCACGTGCCCTGGTGTGTCAATTAAATTAAAAATATAATTCTCGCCACCTTTAGCTTTATATTTCATTTTAATGGCGTGAGACTTTATGGTGATCCCACGTTCTCTTTCGAGATCAAGATCATCGAGCACTTGTGATTTTGCTTCCCTCTCAGTGATTGTCCCGGTTTTTTCAAGCAAACAATCAGCTATTGTAGATTTACCATGGTCTATATGTGCAATTATGCAAAAGTTTCTTATTTTGAGCATTAATTTTTCCGAAGATTTAATCAATAAATATACTGAGGGTAAAAGAATATAAAAAGGTAGTTAAAGCCATGCTGAATCAGTTTATTTTTTCAGCTTCATTTTATGTATGGTATCAATAATAATTCCTGTCCTTAAAGCATACTCTGAGACAATCATGCTATCAATCTTAAATATTTCAAACGCTTTTAGTAAAATCATTATCCCGGCCGGATAAATGTCAGCTCTCTTTTTCTCCAGCCCTTTTATTTTCAATCTTTTTTCGTATGTGTGTTTCGTAAACACATAATCTGAAACTTCCATTAAATCTTCTTTAGTGAAAGTAAGTCCGTTGATTGCCCGCTTTCTCTTATTGTGTTTTAAATAATAAACAAACCCCACAGTTGACAGGATCGTTCCTGAGGAACCTACCGCAATATCAAATTTTTCATTTACTTTAAGATTTTTATTTCTTGTAATATGTTCCTCAATATATTCACCACACTTTCTTAATGAATATTCATTTATCACAAAATCAGGAAAGAATTTTTTTGTGAGCCTGAGGGCACCAACCTTGATACTTTCACTTACATTAACCTTGCAATTTTCGGCAAAGATAAATTCTGTACTCCCTCCACCAATATCAATACAAATTGCTTTTTTATCATTAAGTGGAATCGCAGATTGCACACCCTGAAAAATTAATCTTGCTTCGTGATGCCCTTCAATAACCTCAACATCTATCCCAGTTTCTTCTTTTATTTGTGTAATAAATTCGTGTCTGTTTTTCGCTTCACGCGTTGCGCTTGTAGCAACTGCTCTTACAGGTGCATGATAAAAATCAGCAAGAGCTCGGAACTTTTTTAACGCTTTTATTGCAGTGTTAATTTCAGCATCAGTTATAAGGCTGAGCCCCTTTCCTTCATGAGAAGCAAGCCGAATTATTTCTTTTTCTTTGTTTATAATTTTAAAATTTCCCTCTTCATCGATTCTTGCAACAATCAACCGGAAGGAATTTGTTCCCATATCTATAGCGGCTAAATATTTATACGGCATGTGCTTTTTTATTTTTAGATAATATCATCTCACACATTTTGAATACATCATCAACGCCTATATCATCTATTAATTCGGATTTCCTTATAAAATATTTGTTTTCCCCTATTGGCGCCCAATTAAAAGGATTCGTAGGACCAAATATTGTGATTTGAGGTGTAGATGTAGTGCCGGCAACATGCATTATTCCCGTATCATTCGATATAAACAAATCAGATTTGGAAATTAAAGCAGCAACTTCCGGAATTGCCCTGTTTAGAAATAAACCGATATTCAGATTCAATTTATTTATTATAAAAGAGACCGCTTCACTATCAGCCTGACTACCAGTGAGATAGAAGGTTGCATTATATTTTTTATTCAACTGTCCTATCAATTCTGAGTATTTGCAAAGTGACCACATATTTGGAATCTTTCCCGCGCCAACGTGCAATCCTATTAAAATTCCGCTAAAATATTTCATTGATTTTAAAAAATTATCTACAGCTTTCTTATCATCAGAATCAAAAGAAATCTCAGATTTAAAGTTTTTTGTATTTATACCAAAAGGTCTTACAATATCAAGACTCCTTTCAGACACATTAGAGTCGGGCTGATTTCTCCAATCTAGAACAACTCTCCTGTCAAAAAAATATGCGCTTTCATTTATTTTGCCATTCAATATTACCGGACCGATTCTAATTTTTGCTTTGGCTATTCGTGCCAACAGATTACTCGTAAATGAGATAGAAACTACTACGGGAACGATTGCAACATCATATCTCTTTCTTAAAAGTCTTATAAACCTGATGAAATAATAAGGATTGTAAATCTTCTTTTTATCGAAGACAAAAATTTTGTCAATAAATTTATTTTTGACAAGTCCCGGATAATTTGCAGGGCTGACAACTAAAGTAATTTTCGATTGCGGATATGTTTCTTTGATTGCCCTGAAAAGGGAGACACCTGCCAGAAGATCGCCAAGCTGGTTGTGTTGACGGATAATTATGAAATTATTTGGACTCCCTAAATCAAGATTCCTGTTTTCTTCAACCGATAATATTTTTCTGAAAAATCCATTAACACATCGGGATAAAAATTTGTCAATACTCATTCAGATGATATTATACTTTTTCTTTTTTTGAATCTGATTTTATTTCAGTAAACTCTGCTTCTTCTACGTCTTTATATTTCGGAAAGTTCGAATGATTTCTTGTTTGGCCTGACGAAGTTGTGTGATTTTTTACTCTCGGCTCACTCCACCACCTAAAAAAAGCATTAAGAGCTTTTATTATTATATAAAAAAGGATTACATAAAAAATAAATCTTAACATCTCATCCCGTCCTTCTTGACTCCGGTTTAAAATACTCAGTCATTCCCCTGTCTTCTCTGAAAATTTGTTGATAAAGTTCTTCAAAATCTTTTTCGCTGTTCACAAAATCAATATCTGTAGAATTAACGATTAATAAGGGTGTTGTTGAATATCTGAAAAAAAAGTGATTGTACGCTTCACTCAATTCTTCCAGATAATTTCTTGTAAGATTTCGTTCAATTCTTCTCCCTCTTTTTTTGATATTATACATCAACCTTTCAACGCCTGACTGAAGATAAATAACAAGATCGGGTTTTCTAAGGTTCCTTGAAAGCAAGGGAAAAATACTTTCATAAAGCTTTAATTCTTCGCCATTAAGGTTTAAATAGGCAAATATTCTGTCTTTTTCAAATAAATAATCACTGACCAGATATTCGGTAAATAAATTTTCCTGGTTCAATTCCTGCTGCTGTTTATAACGATTTATCAAAAAAAACATCTGTGTCTGAAATGCATATCTTTTTCTGTCGTTATAAAACTTTTCCAGGAATGGATTTGTTTCAAATTGCTCAATTATCAATTCTGCATTCAGTTTTTCTTTAAGTTTTTTTGCAAGTGATGTTTTACCTACGCCTATCACCCCTTCTATCGCTATAAAATTCACCTGATTATTATCGTCCAATATTGACCCTAAATTTATTAAATAATTATCTGATCTATAATTCTGATTATATTCCTATCAGATTCTGAGATATAAATATCTGAAATTTTTTGCTTTAAAACAGGATGAAAAAGCATCGGTTCAATTTCCACAAGCGGCGTAATTACAAAATCCCTCTGGGGAATTCCGGGGTGCGGAACAGTAAGTTTTTCGTCCGAAAACACAATATCATTGTAAAAAAGAAGGTCGAGATCAATTTCACGCGGGCCCCATTTATAAGTATCTTTTCTGCCCAGTTTTCTCTCAATTTTTTTTATAAGCTGGAAAAACTCGCGTGGGGATAAGTTTGTTTCTATCTTCGCAACTGCATTTAAGAAATTAGCCTGGTCTTTCTCTCCGAATGGTTTTGTCTCATAGATCGATGAGAATTTTAATATTTTACAATTTTCATCATTGTTAATTTCTTCAGCTGCATTTTTTATAAACGCTAACCTGTCTTCTATGTTTGAACCAAATCCTATATATGTAATATTCTGTTTTGTTTTTTTCACAATTATTTATAATTCACTTCTATCTTTTATAACTTCAACTTCTACGCAGTCAACTACCCCACCCATGGGAGGATTATGCTTCCTGACTCTGACAGCAACTTTTTCAATCTGTTCAAACTTCTTCATCAATTCGTCAGCAATATTTGTGGCAAGTGCTTCAATCAAATAATATTTTTTTTCAAGCGCCAGTTTATACATAAACGAATAAACTTTCTGATAATCAATAGTTTGTTTCAAGCTGTCTTTCTTTGCTGCTTCGGCAAAATTTGTATAGATATCAACGTCCGCTTCAAACTTACCACCTACACTTTGTTCCTCAGAAAGAACGCCGTGATATCCATAAAACGTCGCATTTTTAATTCTGATTATGTTCTGCATCTTAGTTCCGTATTAAAAAAAATTAAGCTGATTGTTTTTTCAAAAAATTAATGTTCTTAAATGATTTAATGTTCCCCATTGTCGCAATCATAAGTCCTCCAAGGACAAATAGACTACCTAATATATCGCCAATAGTCAGAACTTCTTTTAAAAATATAATACCCAAAATTAAAGCAATTACAGGGGTAATAAAAGTTATAAGTGATAGAATAATTACACTCACTCTCTTTAGCAGCCAGTACCAACAAGTAAAAACAACCATACTTCCAAATGAGGCAAGGTATAATACAGAAATTATCGCCTTGGAATCAAATTTGATATAACTGAGATCTTCAGTTAAAAACCCAATAATTAACATACTGATTCCAGCAATCAGCATCGGATAAAAATTCAAAGTAAATGAATTGAGGTATTGTCCATGCTTTTTCATAATTACCTGTATCCATCCCTGGATTAGAGCGCTTAAAACAACTGCAACCATTCCCCATATAAAAAACGCAGTGGTGTTAGTAATGTCATCAAAAAAGATAATTACTATTCCAATGAACCCGACGATCATTCCGATAATTTTATAAGGAGTAATTTTTTCCTGTGACAACATATAAAACGAAAAAATTGTCACAAAAAAAGGATTGATTGCAAACAGAACAGAAGCCAACCCCGAAGGAACATATTGCTCGCCCCAGTAAACCAGTCCATAAGGAATAACAAAAGAGAAAAACGCCATTTGTAGATAAAGCTTTATTGAGAGTTTGTCCATCTGAACTTTCATTCCTTTAATTTTCATAAAGATGAAAATAAAAAGTGCGGCAAATGAAAACCGCAGACCTATAGAGATAAAAGGTGTTAAAGAATCGAGACCAATCCTGATTGCCATCCAGGTCGATCCCCAAATAATACAGGCAAGAGCATAAACTAATAGTATCTTTATTGTATTTTTTTGCATTTAATCCTTCATAACTATAACACCCATTGATCTGCCTGATTTTTTACCATCTCTCCTATAGGAGTGAAGTAAATCTTTTTCCCCGTAAGTACAGAAATTTGATTTTTCAATATTACATTCCTGCAAACCTGAATTTATCAGCATATCATAGTTTGCAGAAGCTACATCAAGTAAATATTTCTCATCTTTTTTTATCTTGTATTTATCATCGAACAAATCAGCGACTTCCTTCCCAACCTCATAATTTTTTTGTGAAATGGATGGGCCGATGTAGGCAATTAGTTTTCCAGGTTTTGATTTATATTCATTTTTAAGCTTCAGAATTGTTTTTTCAAGTATTCCTTTCTCAGTCCCTCTCCAGCCGGAATGAACTGCAGCAATTACTTTATTTTCAGAATCATAAATAAAAATCGTGGTACAATCTGCAATTCCTATTGATAGGCCAAGATTTTTCTTATCAGTTATCATTGCATCGCTTTCACCGACCATTCCACCATTTGTCACATATCTCACAATATCGCTGTGAGTTTGCTTTTGTATTGCCACATTTTCTTCAGATAACTCAAGTTCAGCAAAAAAGGCTTCCCTGTTTTCTTTAACTGCTTCTTCATCATCACCAACTGAAAGCGATAAGTTGAAATAAAACGGCGCTGTTCTGTTTAATCCTATTTTTGTACTGAAAGCAAAATTTATTTCAGGATATTTTTGGAGTATTTCGGAGCGTATAAGTTTCATAAAATTAAGTTAAATATAGGAAGAAATAATTTAATAATTTTTAATTGACCAATTAAAGAGAGTCTAATGATATTATGTACAAAACAATTCAGAGTTCAACTCTTTGGATTGAAGAAAAATATATTCCATAAATCTATTTTCTACTCATAAAAAATACGTTAAATTTTGCTTGACTTTTACCCCCTCAATTGTAATTTACATTAATAAAAATTTTAGTACTGGCCCATCAGCACAAGGGGATAAAATTTGAGAGAAATAAATATTTATCCTGTTGCAGTAAATCCAGATATTGTCAAAAATATAAGTTCGTTTATAAAGGATGAACCTCACTTACATTTAGCCTCATATTCAAACAATATTAAAAGCTTAACAGAAAATTTTGAAAAAGGATCTGCTTCTAAAAAATATTTAAATATATTTTTTATCGACGATTTCTCTTTGGATAAGTCACAAATAGTTAATTTTCTAAGGTCAACAGCACCCTCATCAATAAATAATAAGAATAGAGATAAAAGGCTGATATACACAGATAGTCTCAATGGCAACTATATAAAAAACATTATTTCAACAAATGTATGTTGCATTTTACATAAAAATGAGACCCGGTTTTCATTAACTGATTATCGTGTAAACAATTCAACTAAGCAAAGTCGATATTATGAGAATAAATTTTTTAAAGCCGGTAATGAAAAATTTATTAAAACTCTAAAATTAGTTGAGCAGGGAAGCATATGTTACGACGGAATAATCAACTCTTTTTTATTAAGAAAACGATTATGGGCGCGCGTGTCTGATGAATTTATATTGTACCCACAAAAATCTGGAGGACAAATTAACCTGAATCCAAGAAGAGATATAGAACAACATCAAGAAGAAGTGATATCTAATGTTCTTAAATTGACTAAAAGAGAAAAAGAGATATTGATGCTAATTGCAGAAGGAATGCAGAATAAAGAAATTGCAAGTATATTTTATATTTCAATCGGCACCATAGAACAACATAAGGCTCATATTATCGAAAAAATGAATTTAAGAAATACAAAAGAATTATCTAAGTTTGCAATTGCGTATAAAGAAATATTTACAAAAATATAGGAATTCCTATATTGATAGCAGTATTAGCCTCTTATAAATTAAAAAAGGATTATTGTTGACTTATACTTTTGGTAAAATTTATGCACAAATCGAACCCAATTAATAAAGCTTTCTTAATATTAAATTTATTAATCATAAACATAATTTGTTACCCTCAGACTAAAATAGACAGAAATCTTTGTTCGAACAATGACCTCGGTTTCCTGTCAATCCATGAAAATGAAATTCAGAAATTAAATTTACTTCAAAAAAGTAGATTAACGTATATTGGCAATCTTTCAATAGATACTGTAAGTCAAAGAGAATTTAACAGGGAAGATAAAATAGGAAGTATTTTCATGGGGATAGGATATACACCTGTTAAATTTAATATAGGAATAGGTTATTTTTTCACAAAGTATAGCGAGCTAAATGTTCAATATAATAAAATGTATTTCCCACTTACATTAGACATTGATGTATTTTCATTTGGAATAAATATTTATAAGAAAAACTCATTCACTATATATTCCATAACAGCAGGTATGACATTTTCAAAAAAGCCTATGTACTCATTAGATGGTTTTTGTTTTGAACTTTCATTGGGCTATTTGATTGAGACTAATTCTGGTTTTTATTTTTTACCAAATATAAAAACAGGAGGTATATTTAGAGAACAAGAAAATTCTAGATTGATTATTGGTGTTGATTTATCACTTGGGTGGTATATAAAATAAAAAATGGGGGACAATTATGAAGAAATGCTTTCTTATTATGTCTTTTCTAATCTTTTATGTTTCAACAAATGCTCACCAACAGCACGTGCATCAATATTTAACGCAAGAAGGTTATAAACTTCTCAAAAATTATATTGGGGGAGATATTACCCAGATGCTCTCACATTTGGGTAATGGACCAGTTGGTCCGATATGGACGAATGGAACCCTTACTGCGGGCGCTTGGCGTGAAGACGAAGAAGATATTGTTTATGGATATTACCAAGTATGTGTAGGCGATCCAACAGGTGCACTTATACCAATAACTCATTTTTGGGATGCCGACCGAGGTGATGCTAGTGTAAATAGTTTTGATGTCTCTTGGTGGTTCTTTACGGGTAATATAGGTCCATATGAAAATGCATACACCAAAATAAGCCACTTTGCGTATGGCGGGTATATCTTATTTTTTAACATTTATCCATACATTAGAGTTCAAAAACCTAATGGACAATGGCTACGTTTAATCCCTGGTACTCCACACGGCGTGGCTCTTTCTTATTCTAGTATAATTGATTTATATAAATACAAAAGGCTAACTACAGAAATGATCGGCTCTTATATGATGTACAACGAAAGCACTGGCGGATATGAATATTTTTTCGGCACTGTATATGTAAGTGATGATTTTAGAGATAAACTCGTTTGGGAAATTTTGGGGAGAATGTGTCATTTAATCCAAGATATGTCAGTTCCTGCACATACGCGCTGTGATGAGCACGGTTTGACACGAGATGATTATGAATATTGGGTTGCAGAAAATAATCATTGGACTTACTGGAATGCTAATAACAGCGGTGGTCTTCTAAATCCATATGTAAGTAGTAATCCAATACACTATTTAATGTACACTACACAGCAGATAGCGAATCATTTTGGTTCTAGTGGCCCTTATTGTTCAGTTGGCAATAATTTGATTGGTGGTAATCCACTTCCTGAAGAAATTTCTTATTTAAACTCAATAAATTTAAGCACACTAGGTGAACCTGTAGGGCAAGGTCCCTTTAATAACAATACTGAAACAAATATACGCAACAAGACCCTTCCACAAGCAATTCGAGCTACTGCAGGACTACTATATTGGTTTGCAGCTGAAGCTGGAATAATGCCACTTCCATTAGCTGTTTCAATTTCTGGCCCAACATCAATAGCCTTGGGTCCAGCAGGACAGTCAACCTGGACTGCTACTGTAGTCGGTGGGCACCCGCCATATCACTATCAGTGGTGGTATAAATACCCGGGAGGTCTTCCACCTCTTAGTATAAACTCAACAAATGATAATACCGATATTGGTATTAAAAGTTTAACAAAAAGCAAAACCAGTAAAATAGATACTGTACTTGAAGAACTACTGCCAGGTGGTGGAACTTGGTATCAATTATCTGAAACGAGTTCTTCTTTAACCACATACTGGTATAGTAACTTTTACCTTAAGTGCGTCGTTACAGATGCAAACAATACCTCGGTCACTTCAAATATATTGTATGTCACTGTAGGCGGTTCTAGTTCTCAGACTGCTCCCTTAGCACAAGATGACCTGGCAAAAATAGGTGTAGAGGGAAAAATAGGAACAGAGGAAAAAATAACTGAAGACAAATTACTCCAAAATTATCCCAACCCCTTCAATCCAACAACCCAGATAAACTACGCAGTAAAAGAAGACGGCTTTGTTGAGTTAAAAGTTTATGATTTGCTTGGGAAAGTAGTGGCAACGCTTGTAAATGAAAACAAACCTGCCGGATTTTACAGTGTAAGTTTTGATGCCAGTAGACTAAGTAGCGGAATTTATTTTTATACAATAAAAACAAATAACTTTTTTGACAGGAAGAAGATGATATTTGTAAAATAGTGATATCTATTTATTAAATGCACTAAAGCCGCCTTAAAAATATTTAAGGCGGTTTTTTATAAAAATGTTTTTCCGTTAATTTTATTCGTTCCTATACTAAAACAACTCATTATCTTTAGCTTCCTTTTTTAATTGAGACTATAACCATTTAATAGTATATTATCCTTTCCTAATGTTAAAAATAAAGGACTAGCTTTGCGAATATTAGTTTGCAACGATGATGGAATCGGCTCCCCGGGAATTTTTACACTTGCTCAATCACTAAAGGAAATTGCTGAGGTTACGGTAGTCGCTCCTCTCCACGAGCAAAGTGCGATAGGGCACGCAATTACGATGCACTATCCTTTACGCGTTACAAAGCATTTTAATAACGGAGAATTTTTCGGTCACGCCGTCGATGGCACCCCTGCCGATTGTGTAAAAATAGGAATCCGTAATTTAATGAATGAACCTCCCGATCTTGTAGTTTCCGGAAT
>CAZQQD010000051.1:0-4111 GCA_964595355.1 uncultured Ignavibacteriaceae bacterium
TCAAAAACTTCATTTGCTTGGAGGAAATTCAGTTTATCATGATTGGCATTATATGCTTGGCGAAATTGGTTTGCTGAACTATTCTGCTGAAGTTGGTTATTTTTTTGTGGTGTTGGCCATACTAATTTTTATCTTAATGTTAATGATGCCACTGATTATTTTAGAATAGATCTTATGAAATTTTTGTTGTCTATATTAATTTTGTTTTTTTCATATTGTATATTTATAAATGCGCAAAAGTATGTGGTTAAGTCTTATTATCCCTCAGGGAAATTACTATCTGAGATATCCTATTCTGATAGCATACGTGATGGTCAGGCGAAATTTTATTATGAAAACGGGAATTTGAAGGAGGAAAGAAATTATGTGATTGGCAAAGTTGAAGGAACAGTAAAACTTTATCATGAAAATGGTACTTTATCAGAAATATTTACCATTATCAATGGTAAAAGAGAGGGGCCTACCTCTGTTTTCGATTCAACGGGAAGTTATGTTAACGATGTTTCTTATAGTTCGGGTAAACAAGATGCCCTAAATTTAAATATAACATCTCTGGAAAAAACAGATTCCTCCTATGAAGCTACAATAGAAGTATTAAGACATTCTTTTTCAGGAAAAGATGAGCCACCAAGCACTTTGGGATTTCAGAGTAAAAGTGATCCGGCTTATTTTGTTAAACTTGATGTACAGCCCAGGCCAATTGGAGGAATGGCAGATATTTATAATAAGTTGGTTTATCCTGAAGAAGCTTTTAAAAATAATGTTCACGGAACAGTTGAGGTGTTAACGTTTATAGATGAATATGGAAATGTGGTAGATATGACAATAATAAAAGGACTGGGGTATGGTTGTGACGAATCCGCTAAAAAAGCAATTCGATATACTAAATTCCATCCTGGTTTTATCAAAGGTGTCCCGGTTAAATCACAGCTTAAAATCACACTCGAGTTTAAAGGTTATAATCACTAATAATTTTTATTCAATTTTGAATCTAAAAGTTTTAAGTAGTTTTTCAAGTTTCTTATTCTGATTGCTCAATTTTAATGTATAATTTGAGAATTCCCGTCTCAATAAATAATTTCTTCTAAGTGAATCGAAATAGGCTTCCCCTTCTTTAACTTCAAATTCAGCTATCTTTCTCAAATTTAAATCATCTTTATTAATGTTATATATTGATGTAAATATTGATTGAAGTGTTGTTTCTAAATTTGATTCAGAAGCGGTAATTCTATCCTCAATTATTGGAAGCTGTGGTTTCCAGGTAGGAGAAACTTTCAGGAAATCACATAGTGCTTTATATAAAATCATGGTTCCATTAACCTTTCCTTCAAGTGAATACCCTGCAATATGAGGAGTTGCAATTTTTACTTTATTTAACAACTCAATATTTATTTTAGGTTCTTTTTCCCAAACATCAAGAACAACATTTAGTTTTTTATCTGAGATAACCTTGTTCAATTCATTATTATCAATTACTGAACCACGGGAAGTGTTAATCAAAATTGATCTGTCTTTTAATTTATTTAATCTTTGCTGATCAAAGAGATGGAGGGTTTTATCCATTCCTGCCTTTATTAAGGGCACGTGGATAGTAACTATATCTGCTTTCATTAATTCATCCAGTTTGAGATAGTCACTTGAATTAGTTTTTCTTTTTAGTGGGGGATCATTTTTTAATACTTTTAAACCCAGCACATTAGCAATTCGAGCAACACGACTACCAATATTTCCAACACCTACAATTCCAATTGTTTTGTTTTCAAGTGTGATGTTTTGTACAGTGGCCTGTTGAAAAAGGGCAGTAAAAACATATTCTACCACGGCATCTGAATTACAGCCTGCAGCGTCCCTAAAGTATGTATTGTGGGAATTAAGATAGTTTTTATCTACGTGATCGTTGCCTATTGTAGCCGTCCCAACAAATTTGACCTTTGTATTTGCCAATAACCGTTCATTTACCTGAGTAACTGATCTGATAAGTAAAACATCTGCATCGACCAGATCTTTTCTGGAAATTTTTCTTCCCGGAAGTACAGAAAGCTTGCCTAGTGTTGAAAATGCTTCCCCAACAAATTCAATATTTTCATCAGCAACAATTTTGATCATCTAAATTTTGTTAAATTATTTTTATTTAATCTGCAACAGAAATTTTGTCTTATCATAATTATTGTTTTTTCATATATTAAAAACTATCTTTGCGTACTCACAAAATCAAATTAGCATCACAACAAGATATGTAGAAACTTAATTAAATTAAATAATTCGTTCACTTAAAATTAAGGAGCAAACCGATGCTAAGCCAACTGCTTCAGCCAGAGATAATATCGTTAATTGAAGAAAGAAAACTTAGCACTCTTAAAGAGATTCTAAGTGAATGGACACCTGCCGATATTGCAGAGTTGATCTCCCAAATAAGCGACAACGAGCAAGCGATTGTTTTCAGGCTTCTTCCTAATTCTTTAGCTGCAGACACTTTTGAATACCTGGAATTTGAACAACAGATGAATCTTCTCAAAGCAATGGGGAAAGAAGAGGTTGCAAATGTTCTGAATGAAATGTCCCCGGATGATAGAACAGCTTTATTTGAAGACATGCCGAGTGCGGCAGCAAAGCAATTAATTACTTTACTTTCATCAGAAGAAAGAAAAATAGCACAAACGTTACTTGGTTATCCAGAAAATAGTGTTGGTCGTTTGATGACTCCTGATTATCTGGCTATAAGGCCGGAGTGGACAGTTAGTGAGTCTCTGGATTACATTAGGAAAAATGGTAAGGATAGTGAAACTATAAATATAATTTTTGTGCTTGATGATAAAGGGAAATTAATTGATGATATACGAATAAGAGAATTCTTATTAAAACCATTGGATACCCATGTTATTGATCTGATGGATGAAAATTTTGTTGCACTTCATGTAACGGATGATCAGGAAACTGCAGTTGAATTATTTAAAAAATATGACAGGATTGCATTGCCAGTAGTTGATACACACGGAGTACTTATTGGTCTTGTTACAGTTGATGACGTTCTTGATGTTGCAGAAGAAGAAGCAACGGAAGATATCCACAAACTTGGTGGTGTTGAAGCTCTTGATGAATCCTATTCAACTATTTCATTTAAAAATATGATTAAGAAAAGAGCAGGATGGCTGGCAATACTTTTCATAGGTGAAATGTTTACAGCTACTGCAATGGGATTTTTTGAGAGTGAATTAAGCAAAGCCATTGTCCTTGGCCTATTCATTCCTTTGATTATTTCCAGTGGTGGAAATTCCGGATCTCAGGCCTCAACACTTGTAATCCGTGCTTTATCCCTGGGAGAAGTAACTTTGAAAGATTGGTTTTTTGTAATGCGTCGCGAATTCATTTCTGGTCTCGTATTAGGAGCAATTCTTGCAGTTATTGGGTTCTTAAGGATTTCAATTTGGCAAGCTACGAGTGGAATGTATGGAGTTCACTGGATGCTTGTTGCTCTTACTGTGAGCGGAGCTCTGATTGGTGTTGTTTTATGGGGAACTCTTGCAGGTTCGATGTTACCTATACTTTTGAAAAAATTCGGTGCAGATCCGGCAGCTTCCTCTGCACCTCTTGTTGCAACGTTAGTGGACGTGACAGGTCTTGTGATTTATTTTACTGTTGCTATTTTTATTATGCGGGGCACTTTGCTTTAGAAGATATTTTTTATTAAAAAGATGATTCGTTGTTTTTATGAATATGCTTATTTTGGAATCAAAACTTTTGGAAATTTAAAGGAAAATAAATGAAGGGAATTGTTCTTGCAGGTGGATCCGGTACTCGTCTTTATCCTATTACAAAAGTATATAGCAAGCAGTTAACACTTATTTATGATAAACCACTAATTTATTACCCTCTTTCGGTGTTGATGCTCGCAGGAATAAAAGAAATATTAGTTATTTCTGATAAAGGAACGGTTCCTCTTTACAAAAAGTTATTTGAAGATGGATCTTACCTTGGAATGAAAATTACTTATGCTATTCAGAAAGCACCCAATGGGATTGCGGAGGCCTTTATCATTGGAGAGAAGTTTATTGGAAAAGACAGCGTTGCTTTAATTTTAGGTGATAATATTTTTTATGGATATCTCGATTTT
>CAZQQD010000051.1:4211-21185 GCA_964595355.1 uncultured Ignavibacteriaceae bacterium
AAACTATGCCAGGTTATTTTGGGGAGTATTATTGATGTAGCTGTTGATGTCCGTATTGATTCGTCGACCTTTGGGAAGTATTTTTCTATTGAGTTATCTGATGAAAACCAATTGCAGTTATGGATTCCCAAAGGATTTGCACATGGCTTTTCGGTGCTATCAGAAAAAGCTATTTTTTCTTATAAATGTACGGAATATTATAACAAAGAAAGTGAACGATCTATTTTATTTAACGATCCGGATTTGGCAATCGATTGGGGAATAGAAAAACCTATAGTTTCAGATAAAGACCTTAATGCAATAACTTTCCAACAATTCAAATCTCAAAATTTATAAAAACCTTTTAAATTCAATTTATCTTTTTTCATTTTCCCTGTTTTATAACTAACTTTACTTATTCAAATAGAAAATGTAGAGTTTACAAAATGAAAGTACCGCTATTAGATCTTAAGCCACAATATCAAGCTCTTAAAAAAGAACTAGATAATTCAATTTTAAAAGTCGTTGAGTCGCAGTATTTCATCCTCGGTCCTGAAGTTGAAAAGATGGAAAAATCTTTTTGTAATTATTTAAATTGTAAAAAAGCAATAGGAGTTTCTTCTGGCACAGATGCATTACTTCTTGCTTTAATGGGAGTTGGCATAGGACCTGGAGATGAAGTCATAGTCCCGACTTATTCATTTTTTGCTACTGCAGGTGTTGTTTCGAGATTGCATGCAATCCCTGTCTTTGTAGATAGTGATCCGGTGACTTTTAATATAGATCCGTTACAGATTGAAAAAAAGATCACAAAAAAAACAAAAGCTATTATTCCTGTTCATCTCTACGGTCAAAGTTGTGAAATGGACAAAATAATGGAAGTTGCACTTTCCAGGAAACTGAAAGTAATTGAAGATGCAGCTCAGGCCATTGGAGTACAATATAAAGATGGAAGATTTGTCGGTACTATCGGGGATGTTGGGTGTTATTCCTTTTTCCCAAGCAAAAATCTCGGGTGTTTTGGAGATGGTGGATTAAATGTAACAAACGATGAAAAATTAGGTGAACATCTGCATATTTTAAGAGTTCATGGTGGATATCCCAAATATTATCACAAATATATCGGGGGTAATTTTAGAATTGATGCAATGCAATCTGCTGTAATTAATGTTAAATTGCCTCATCTTAATGGTTGGTCAGAGCAAAGAAGAAAAAATGCGGAGACTTACAATAAGTTATTCGTAGATGCAGGATTAGCTGAAGAAACGGGCAGGATAAAATTTGATGCTAAAAATAAAGTGCTTTTACCCAAAGCTGTTTATAAAGATTCTGGGGTTAAAAATTATCACATTTTTAATCAATATATTGTTCGTGTTGAAAAACGTGATGAGTTAAGAAAATTTTTGGGCCAAAATGAAATTGGTAACGAAATATATTACCCAGTTCCGTTTCATTTACAGGAGTGTTTCGCAAACCTTGGTTATAGTAAAGGGGACTTTCCTAATGCTGAATTTGTCGCTGATACCTCAATAGCTTTGCCAATATATCCTGAACTAAGCATAGCCCAGCTTTCGTTTGTTGTAGAGAAGATTAATGAATTCATAAGAAGAAGTTAATATTTAATTAGATGGCCGATTATAAAAAATATAAAATTTATATTGCTGGTCACACGGGAATGGTAGGTTCAGCAATAAAGAGGGTCCTTGAAAAAAAAGGTTATGAAAATTTAGTTTGTCGAAAATCTACTGAGCTTAATTTAGTTTGTCAAAAAGGAGTCGAAGAATTTTTTCAAGCTGAAAAACCCCAAGTAGTAATTGTTGCCGCAGCCAAAGTAGGTGGAATTCTTGCTAACAATACATACAGGGCAGATTTTATATATAATAATTTGATGATCGCATCAAATTTGGTTAATGCATCATATAAAAATGATGTTCAAAAATTAATATTTCTAGGAAGCTCCTGTATTTATCCTAAACTTGCAAGACAACCATTAAAAGAAGAATATCTTTTATCGGATTATTTAGAATTTACCAATGAACCTTATGCAGTTGCAAAAATAGCAGGAATTAAATTATGTGAAAGTTATTATCGCCAGCATGGCTGTAATTTTTATTCAGCAATGCCTACAAATCTTTACGGCCCGAATGATAATTTTGACCTTGAAACCTCTCATGTTCTTCCAGCATTGATAAGGAAATTTCATGAAGCCAGAGAAAAAGAGAAACCCGAGGTAATCCTTTGGGGAACAGGAAAACCTAAACGTGAATTTTTATATGTTGAAGACCTGGCTGAGGCAATAAAATTTTTATTGGAAAATGTAGAAGCTAAAACAATATATGATAATGGAATTTCACATATTAATGTTGGGAGTGGTGAAGATATGAGTATAACGGAATTGGCTGAGCTTGTTTCCGATATAACTGGTTATAAAGGGAAAATAATTTATGATAATAGTAAACCTGATGGCACGCCAAGAAAGTTAATGGATGTTTCAAGGATAAATAAATTCGGCTGGAAATATAAAACTTCTTTAAAAGACGGAATAGAAAATACTTATCGCTGGTATCTTACTAACTATAGGAAATAATTTAAAGGAGAAAATGAAAAAAGCGCTTATCACAGGGATTACTGGACAGGATGGAAGTTACTTAACTGAAATTTTGCTTGAAAAAGGATATGAAGTTCACGGAATAATAAGAAGGAGTAGTTCATTTAATACTGCCAGGATAGACCACCTTTATGGAAATAAGGAAATATTGAATAATAAAATGTTTCTTCATTATGGTGATCTTGTAGATACTAGTAATTTAAATCGTTTACTTGAAAAAACTGAACCTGACGAAATTTATAATCTTGCTGCCCAAAGTCACGTTAAAGTATCTTTTGAATTACCTGATTACACCGGACAAGTCGATGCGCTTGGAACTCTTAGGTTTCTTGATGCAATTCGTGAGGTTGGGTTGAGAAAAGTTAAGTTTTATCAAGCATCAACCAGTGAACTTTACGGTAAGGCTCAGGAAGTTCCACAGACGGAAAGTACGCCATTCTATCCACGTTCACCGTACGGAGTAGCAAAACTTTATGCATACTGGGTGATCGTTAATTACCGCGAAGCATACAATCTTTTTGCATGTAATGGAATTCTTTTTAATCATGAATCGCCTCGTAGAGGGGAGACTTTCGTGACTAGGAAAATTACCAGAGCCGTTTCAAGAATTGTAACGGGAAAGCAAAAAGCTTTAGCGCTAGGTAATCTGGATGCTAAAAGAGATTGGGGTTATGCTCCCGAATACTGTGAGGGCATGTGGAAAATTCTCCAATACGAAAATGCCGAAGACTTTGTACTCGCCACAGGTGAAACGCATACAATCAGAGAATTTGCAGAGCTTACGTTCAAAGAATTAGGTATTGAACTTGAATGGACAGGTAAAGGTGAAAAAGAAAAAGGTGTTATAGAAAATATAGCTTTTGAAAAAGCTGAAAAGTTAATTAATTATGATAATTCCTCCGGCTACCGACTTAACTTTTCAAAAGATTTAAAGAAGGGAGATACTGTAGTTGTTATTGATCCGAATTATTATCGTCCGACTGAAGTTGATCTTTTAATTGGTAATCCTTCCAAGGCGGAGAAATTATTAAACTGGAAAGCGAAAACAAAATTTAGTGATCTTATAAGATTAATGATTAAAGCCGATCTGGAAAAAGTTTTAGCACGTGGTTATTAATATTGTTAAAACGTATTCTTGCCCGATTTATTGGGATTAGCAGATTAAAATACTACGAAAAACATTCGTAGTGTATTTAGGTACTTTAGAACAAATCTTTTCACAAATCTTATTCTCTCTCAAAATTTCACATTAATTAATTTCTATTTATTGGCATTGTAGTTGCCCCTTTAAGTAATAATAATTTAACATTTAAATAACGGACTCAATCTTGATGCCCGACTGGGTATTCGATTTTATTTCTATTATTTAAATGCAAAAGAATTTTAAGGAATATTTATAGAATGAAATAAAGGTGGAATTATGAAAAAAATGATAATAAGTATGATATTAATCTTCATATCACCATTTATTCTGTCTCAAACAAAAAAGATAAGAGCTAATTATACTAATTCTCTTTCAGGTGCAATTGGACTAACAGCCGAAGGAGGCATTACGCTGGGATTTACGGATTATAAGGATTCTAAAGTTGATTATTTAGGGAACGTTTCTTTCGATTATTTTTTCCCTTCGTCTTCAAAGGGAATATTCGGGTTTAGAATAATTGGGAAAAAAGGGTTGGTCGGAGGTAAAGACTCGAGAAGAACCCCAAATGAATTTTCTACAAAAGTTGATTATGTTGGTGGTAGCTTTGTTTATGCTTTGTCTATTAATGACAAAGCCTACCCGTATTTAAGTGTTGGTTTGGCTAACCTTTGGTTTTATCCTAGAGATAACAATGGAAATAAATTGCCGGGATATGCTGCGGGAACATACAAGACAAATATGCTTGTTTATAACGGAGAACTTGGCGTAAGAGTTATGCTATCTGATAACATAAGCTGGAATATAAACGGTGGGGTAGTAGTTAGTGATGGTGATAATCTGGATGATATTAAACAGGGACCGAACAACGATCTATTCTACACTGCTACAACTGGTTTAACTTTCTATATAGGAAGAGGTGAGGATACTGATGAAGATGGGGTCGATGATTCAAAAGATATGTGTCCGGAAACACTTCCTGGTGTTAGAGTTGATGAATTTGGATGTCCGTTAGATACTGATAATGACGGTGTTCCGGATTATCTTGATAAATGTTCAAACACACCAACAGGAGTTGCAGTTGATGCGAATGGTTGTCCTTTAGATAAGGACGGAGATGGTGTTCCGGATTATCTTGATAAATGTCCAAACACGCCAATAGGAATTACAGTTGATGCAACTGGTTGTCCTTTAGATAAAGATGAAGATGGTGTCGCTGATTATCTTGATAAATGTCCGAATACTCCTAAGGAAACAGAAGTCGATGCAACTGGCTGTCCATTAAAGAAAGAAGTTGTTAAGACTAAAATTAAGAAAGTTGTTCTAAGCGGCGACACAAACTTTGAATTTGATAAGGCAACTCTTTTACCGAACGCCTATCCTGTACTTGATAGTCTGGCGGTAACAATGAAAGAAAATCCCGATTTTAAATGGGTTGTGGAAGGACATACGGATGCAATAGGATCTGTGGCTTATAATGTGAACTTATCGAGAAGAAGAGCACAAGCTGTTGTTGACTACCTGGTTAGCGAAGGTGTTGATAAAAATAACTTGGTAGTTGTTCCTTATGGTGAGTCTAAACCAATAGCAACTAATAAAACTCAGGAAGGAAGAGCAATGAACAGAAGAGTCGAAATAAAAGTAAAAGAAGAAATCAAATAACCGAATTACGATGTTATGCTTAATTAAGGGATGCATTTTGGCATCCCTTTTTTATTTTATTTCAAGATATCTCACAGATTTTTGAGAATGGGGCTAAATTAAGTTAAATTTAAATAGTTATTAATTGTTTGTCTAAAAGAATAGTGGGAATTTTTAACTATAAGTGATAATCCTTGAAATTAAAGAGGGAGAAAAATTATGTTTGATGAAAAATATCAATATACCTGTGTAAACAGATTCTTAAAATATGTGAAAGTTGACACTCAATCAGATGAAGAGTCAACTTCCTTTCCCAGCACAGAAAAACAAAAAAATCTTTCTAAGGCTTTGGCGGAAGAGTTAAAGCAGATGGGCTTAAAGGATGCACATATGGATGATTGGGGATATGTGATGGCAACACTTCCATCAAACACAAGCAAAAATGTTGATCCTATAGCTTTTATTGCTCACGTTGATACTTCACCGGCTGTAACGGGTAAAGATATAAATCCTGTCATTAACAGAAATTACCAGGGCGGAGATATTAAATTAAAAAACGGTAGCTGGGTAATTAAGGTAAGCGATAACCCGGAACTTAAAGATATGATCGGCTATGATATTATAACTACCGATGGAACTACCTTGCTCGGCGCAGATAACAAAGCCGGGGTTGCGGAGATTATGGATGCGGTGAATTACTGGCTTACGCATCCGGAAGTAAAGCATGGAACTATAAAAATTTGTTTCACTCCTGATGAAGAAGTAGGGCGTGGAACGGAAAAAATTGATCTTAAAAAATTAGGTGCAAAATATGCCTATACTGTTGATGGTTCTGCAAAGGGTGAAATAGAAACTGAAACATTCAGCGCTGATATGATGGTCATTAAATTTATTGGTAAAAACATTCATCCCGGTTATGCGAAGGGCCAGATGATCAATTCAATTAAAATGGCCAGCACTTTTATAGACAGTTTGCCAAAAGATAAACTCTCCCCTGAAACGACAGAGAAACGAGAAGGATATGTTCATTGCACTTCAATAAACGGAAATGAGGAATTGTCGACTCTGAAATTTATTATAAGAAGTTTTGAAACACCCGATCTAAAGAAGTTTGAGGATAGTCTGAAAGATCTGGCAAACAGGGCTGTTGCAAAATATCCTGGCTCAAAAGTTGAGTTTGAAGTAACTGAACAATATCGAAATATGAAAGAGGTTCTGGATAAGCATCCACACGTTGAGGCCAACGCTATTGAAGCATTAAAAAGATTAAATATCGAACCAATAATGCATCCGATTCGTGGTGGAACAGACGGCTCAAAGCTTTCATTTATGGGATTGCCAACCCCAAATATTTTTGCAGGTGAACATAGCTTTCATTCTCAGCTAGAATGGGTTGCTGTTCAGGATATGCAGGACGCAGTCAAATTCATAATTGAGATTGCAAAAGTATGGGAAGAAAAGGCAAAATAAATTACTAACCCTTTAGGTGATATAATAATTCCTGAAGGGTTTTTTCTTAAATAGTTCTTCTTGGTTTTACTCTTTTTATAATTATTAGAACTATCACAATTGTTACCAATCCGGTAAAAAGTATCAATCCAAAAACTAAGGCATCTTTTCCTTTAGGAATAAAGGTGTAGCAGGTTTTTAAAACACTTTCAATAGTTGATGAAATTTGTCCTTTTTGTGCGCCTTCTAGCGCAACTTCAAAACGCGATGGCAAAATTTGAAAATCACCCTTACTTGTATAGCCGGGACTTAAATATTGAACAATCTCTCCGTTTTTATCAACAAAGATTAGCACACCTTTGTGAAGAAATCCGCCGTAGGTTCTTTTAAAATGGAATCCTGCAATGTCTGTTAATTTATAAATATTAGTGCTGTCACCTGTCAGAAACATCCATGCAGGGTCAGGAATCTTTCTGTTAATCAATCCAATCATAGCGTGCTTTTTTTGTGCTGCCATCTGAGGAGTTTCATTCTGATCAATACTGATGCTGAGGATATCGTAATCCTTTCCCGGATCGTATTTTACTTTTCCAATAACGTCAGCTATTTCAGTCATAAGAGGAGTACAAATACCAGAGCATCGATAATAACAGAAGTCAATTATGGTTGGTTTATTAATAAGCTCACTCAGCTCTACTTTTTCCCCTTTTGAGTTCACGAGAATCAGGTCTAAAGGTAGTTTTTTGCCAAGATGTTTTATTACTTTGGCTTCTTTGTAATCTGCGTAAGTTGCTGAATTAACAGAAGATAGGAGGGTAAAAAGAATAATAAAAAATGTGAGGTTAGAAATTCTTAAATAGTTTTTCATTTAAATAGTTATTTAGTTCTACGAAACAGCAATAATAGCCAAAGTAAGGGAATTAATAAATGAACAAAATTTGGTATGATATTATTCTTCGGGGTTCTACTCCTGTTTCCTAAAACCGAATTCTTTAGTTTTTAAGCTTCAATTGAGAATAGAATAAACTTGTATCCGTGTCATAATAGTCTTCGAGTTCCTTCTTTTTAAGGAAACCAACTACTTCCCAGGAAATTTTCGAAACATAATTTGTTAATATAACGGTTATCAATAAACTATTTGGCCAGAAGCCATAAAATGCGATTGGATAAAAAATAATTGAATCCATTGCTTCATCCTGATAAATCGGGATTCTCAATGACAATAGTTGGTGTTTTGTACAAGAAAATGGCTTTGCATTTGTTTAACTTTGTATTCGAATTATGGGAAAATGTTTATGAAAAAACCTGAACTCATGGCTCCAGCAGGTGATTGGACTATGCTTCGTGCAGTAGTAAAAGCAGGAACTAACGCTGTTTACTTCGGCACAGAACAGCTTAATATGCGGGCTAAAGCAAAAAATTTTCAGGTAGAAAACCTGCCGGAAATTGTAAAATATTGTAAATCAAATAATGTTAAAACCTACCTGACAATTAACACTATTATTTATGAAGGAGAGATAGACCAAGCGTATCAACTAATTGCGAAGGCTAAATCAGCTGGAATAGATATGATCATATGCTGGGATCTTTCAATAATTGAATTATGTAATAAATTGAATATGCCATTTGCAGTTTCGACACAAGCATCAATCTCGAATTCTGTATCTGCAGAAATGTATAACAAGCTCGGTGCAAAAAGAATCGTGCTTGCGCGTGAATGTTTTTTAGAAGATGTGAAAAAAATTAAATCGAAAGTAGACATAGAAGTTGAAGCATTTATCCACGGAGCAATGTGCATTGCTGTCAGCGGCAGATGCTTTATGAGCCATTATATGTTTGACAAAAGCGCGAACAGAGGCGAATGCATTCAACCTTGCAGAAGAGAATATGAAATTATTGATAAAAGTACGGATAAGTCAATGTTACTGGGTGAAGATTATGTATTATCTCCTGAAGATCTTTGTTCAATTGAATTTATTGATCAGCTTATTGAAGCGGGAATTGATTCATTTAAAATTGAAGGAAGAAAAAGGAGCCCTGAATATGCTTCCAGGGTTGTATCTGTTTATAGAAAAGCGATTGATCTTTATTTTGAAAAGAAATTGACAACTGAAATTAAAAAAGAATTATTGAATGAGCTCGGTAAAGTTTATAACCGTGGTTTTTCAACAGGATTTTATTTCGGCTCTCCGGGAAAGGATGATTACGCGGGTATTTATGGAAGCAAAGCGACAACCAGGAAAGAATTTGTTGGAAGGGTTACAAATTATTATAAAAAACCGAAAGTTGCTGAAATAAAACTGGAAACCGGAAAGCTCAATTTGGGAGACCAAATATATTTAATTGGTGAGACAACAGGTGTAGTTGAACTTCAGATAAGGAACATACTTTTTGGGGATAACGCCGTTGAGCATGTTGAGAAAGGAAATGTTTTTACCATTCCTTGCAAGAACTTAGTGCGTCCCCGTGATTCGGTTTATATCGTAAAACAAATAGAGAAGGCTATTAACTAAACCTCCCTATCATAAATCCAGCTAAATTTTTCAGCTGTGCCTGCAAACGATAATCTTTCTGCAACTGCTAAATATCTTTCCGAAAGATTGCACAAATAATCCTGCGCTTTTGCGGCAATATCAGAAAGGCCTTTTAGATTTTCGATGTTCCAGCCTTTCACCAGGTTTGAAATTATTTCAGCATAGTCTTTTGCGGTGTAAACACCAACCCTTTGGGCGACATTAGAAAATTTTATATAGAGGTTATTGTCTTTTTCATCGTGCATCAGATTAGCAGGCATTGTAATTTTTACTTTCATCATTTTTGCGAAAGATAATATTGCCTGAACGGGATCGAGTTCAAATATTTTTTGCATAAAAAGTCTGTAGGCTCTTTCGTGTCTCGCTTCATCACCTGCGATCATTCCACAGATTTTTTGCAATCTCTCTTCTCCTGCTTTAAGTGCAAGCCTTCCTACGTTTGAATGAGATATTTTTGTTGCTCTTTCCTGGAATGAAGTATAAATAAAACCAAGGTAGGGATCATTTTCTGTTTTAGGATCGAAACCATTCCTGATTAAATTGTGAATAGTTACTTCCACAGCTCTCATATCTACTCTTCCGGTCAGATAAAGATATTTGTTCAGTAAATCACCGTGTCTGTTTTCTTCTGCAGTCCACCCGCGGCTCCACTGTGCCCATGGCGAATCGCTCGCACCGGTTGTGTCTGTAATACCTTTTAGTCTGTTTAGCCACGTTTGATATGTTGGCAGAGCTTCTTCAGTAATCATATCGCCAACCAATACAACGAGTAATTCGTCGGAGAGATTAATTGATCTTGCTCTAAAATCGTTTAATAAGTCTTTCCAGTTATTGGCAGTCATATCGGGCAAAAAGTCATTTGGCTGCCAGCTTTCATTTACAGGTTTTAAAAGCGAATCAATATTTTCCCCGACAAATTTTTCCATCCCTTTTATTACTTCAAATCTGGAATGGATAGATTTCTCCTGATTAGTCATTTAACTTTCCAATATGCTGAATGATAGGTTAACTTAGAAAACTAAGATAACCCTGAATAAAACAAATAACAATTACTAAACGAATAAAGTGCCATTCTTATGGAAAGATTTTCTTTTTTATGTCATTGACTGTTTGTGTAAACCTTTAATTTTGATAAACCTGTCCATTTCTGTATTTTTGAAAATTATTTAATGAGATACTTTATATGAGATTAAGTAATTCATTTGTTCCGACATTAAAGGAAATTCCAAACGATGCTGTTGTAACCAGTCATATCCTTATGCTCAGAGCAGGTATGATCAGGATGATAGGAGCGGGTATTTATGCTTTTTTGCCTCTCGGGTACAGAGTAATAAGGAAAATTTCCGAAATAATCCGTAAAGAAATGAACGCCATTGGAGGACAGGAATTTCATCTACCCGGGTTAAACCCGCGTGAGATCTGGGAAGAAACAAACCGCATTGAAGCGTTTGGGGATATATTGTTTCATGTTAAGAATCGTGATTATGTATTGGCTCCGACACATGAGGAAATAATAACATATCTAGCCAGAAATGTTGTAAAATCTTATAAAGATTTGCCGCAGATCTGGTACCAGATTCAAACTAAATTCAGAAATGAAGCGAGGCCGAGAAGCGGCGTAATCCGCGGCAGACAATTTTTAATGAAGGATGCCTACACACTTGATGCATCCTGGGAAGGTTTAGATGTTGGATATGGATTACACGATAAAGCTTACAGAGCAATTTTTGACAGGTGCGATCTTGATTATTTTGTTGTAGGTGCTTCAAGCGGCGCAATGGGTGGAACCGGTTCAGAGGAATTTATGGTTAAATCTGATGCTGGAGAAGACACAGTAGCACATTGTAAAAATTGTGATTATGCTGCAAACCTTGAGGTAGCTGAGTCTAAGGTCTCAGAAAGGGGAAGAGAAAAAGATAGTGACGAAGTAAAAGAGATTTCAACGCCAAATGTCCACTCTATCGATGAGCTTTGTGAATTCTTAAAAATAAAAGAAACCCAATGTGCAAAATCCAGAGTTTATATAAACGATGGCAAACCGGTTTTAGTTTTGATGCTTGGAAATGAAGAGGTAAACGAAACTAAACTAGCAAAAGCGCTTGGAGGAAATGTTCGTCCTGCTCATCCCGAAGAACTGAAGGATATTACAGGAGCGGACGCCGGTTCAATTGGTCCGATAGGTTTTAGAGGAAAAATATTAGCCGATAACAGACTAAAAGATGCAAATAATCTTTACAGCGGTGCAAACAAAAATGATTGTCACTTAGGTGGAATCGATCTGAAGCGCGACGTAAAAACTATTGAGTATTTTGACTTGCGGAGTGTTGAATCTGGTGAAGAATGTATTAAGTGCGGAAATAAATTAGATGTTTTCAATGCAATTGAATTAGGTCACATTTTTAAGCTTGGCACCAAGTACTCTGATTCAATGGGTGCGAAATTCCTTGATGAAAACGGTGAAGAAAAACCGATCATAATGGGTAGTTACGGAATCGGGGTAGAAAGAGTAATGGCCTGCTATATTGAGCAACACAACGATGAAAACGGGTTGGTCTGGGATAAAACTCTTGCTCCTTTTTACGTTCATCTTATGGGACTGAACATGAAAAAAGATGAGATCGTTCAAACCTGTGATAGACTTTATAAAGAGATGAGCTCAAAAGGAATTGAAGTTTTATATGATGATCGTGTTGATGCACAAGCTGGGTTTAAATTTAAAGACGCCGATCTTTTGGGTATGCCTATTCAAGTGATTGTTGGAGATAAAAAACTGAAAGAAAGTAAAGGTGAAGTAAAGATTAGAAAATCAGGTGAGAGATTTGATGTTAATGTAGATGAGTTAATTGTTAAGGTTCAGGATTTGCTTAAATAAAAATTAAATTAATGAATTAGTTTTTTTATTTGTAGGACAGGATGATATTCTGTCCTACGTTAGTTTTAAAATGATAACTACAATTATTTTTGATTTATCTGAAGTATTAATAGCCGGTCTGATCGGCGTTGAAAAGGAACTCGCACCGCTGGTAAACTTATCTGAAGGTGATTTTCTTAAAAGTCTCTGGATAGATTCATTTAAGGAATTAATGAAAGGGAAGATTTCTGAAGATGAATACCTAGAAGATGTATTCAAAAAGAATAATTGGAAAGCAGATAAGGAATTATTTAAGGCGGTAATCAGGAAAAACTTCCACAATGAAGTAGAGGGCATGATTGGGCTGATAGAAGAACTGAGTAAAAAATATAGACTGATTCTTCTTTCGGATCACGCAAAAGAGTGGATCGAATATATAGACAAAATTCATCCTTTCTTAAGTTTATTTGATGAAAAATATTTTTCATTTCAATCAGGTGAAATAAAAAGGGAGAAACGAGCATTTGAGTTATTGCTCAATGAAAATAAGCTTTTAGCTTCAGAATGTCTTTTTATAGATGATAGTTCAACTAACGTTCGCGTTGCTGAAGAATTGGGCTTAAACGTTATTCGATTTGAAAGTGTTCAACAATTGAGGGAAGCATTTTGTGGATTTTACGGTATTATTGGATAAACTAAGTGCCCCGATATAGAATTAAATTACCAGGGCACCAAATATTGTTTGAACTATTTACTCTTCTACTTTTGCTCTCATAGCGTCTTTATACATATAGACACAAATTCCAATAAACATTACAAGGGAAGCCAGTTCAGCCGAATGAGATTCCGCCCAAACTGCGTTGAACCAGTTTATTCCTGTATATCTGAGGAACGCACTCACTACTCCCATTAAAGCACCGCCAGCAATAAATCCTGATGCAATAAGTGTTCCTCTTTCTCTTCTGGCATGGTTTACTTTTTCGTCTTTGCTCCTGGTAGAAACAAAGTGAGCTATTATTCCCCCAACTAATAATGGAGTGTTTAACTCAAGAGGGATATACATACCGAGCGCGAAAGCTAAAGCAGGAACTCTCATCATCGTTAAAACCAATGCCATCAAAGCGCCGGCAAGATAAAGCATCCACGGTGCCGGTTGACTGGCCATCAGGGGTTGTATTATTGCTGCCATTGCATTAGCTTGGGGTGCAACGAGTGCACCTTCGCCTTTGAAACCATAAGTTTGATTTAAAATCAATATCACATAACCAACTGTTGCTGCTGAAACCAATGTACCTAAAAATTTCCATCGTTCCTGTTTGTAAGGCGAAGAACCAAGCCAGTATCCGATTTTCAGATCTGTGATAAATGATCCCGACATTGAAAGTGCTGTACAAACAACACCGCCAATAAGTAATGCAGCTATCATTCCGGACGTACCTGAAAGTCCGACTGAAACCAGGATAACCGAAGTAACTATTAAAGTCATAAGTGTCATACCTGAGACGGGATTCACACCAACTATAGCAATTGCCGTTGCAGCTACAGTTGTGAACAAGAAGGAAATTATCAAAACTATTAGCAAACCGATAAGTGCATAGAAAAAAGTATTAACTACTCCTATATAAAAGAAAACCAGGATTACAAGGCTTGTTGCAATAATAGCAAGTGCAATCACCTTCATTGTAATATCCCGATGTGTACGGAGTTTATCTTCCACAATATTTTTAGCACCGGCAATTTCTTTTACTGCTAGTGAAAAAGCCGTACCTATCAGTTTTGAAGAACGAACAATTCCAATAATACCGGCCATTGCAATTCCGCCGATACCAATATGACGTACATAATTTCTGAATATTTCTTCCGCAGACATGTCATGAATCAGCTTTGTAACATTTGCGCCAATTGGTACACCTAGTTTGTCACCAATAAAAGCAACTGTGGGAATAAGTACGTACCAGGAAACAAAGGAACCTGCGCAAATAATAGCCGAGTATCGTAATCCAATTATATAGCCGAGGCCTGTTATGGCAGCACCAATATTAATCTTAAATACCAGTTTTGTTTTATCAGCAAGTGCTTCCCCGAAGGGTATTACTCTTGTTGAAAAAACCTCGCTCCACCAGCCGAAAGTTGCAACTATAAAATCGTACAACCCGCCTATAATTCCGGCAACGACTAACACCATTGCCTGTTTGCCTCCTTTTTCTCCGGCAACAAGCACTTCTGTAGTAGCTGTACCTTCGGGGAATGGATATTTGCCGTGCATATCTTTAACAAAATATTTTCTGAAAGGAATAAGAAAAAGAATTCCAAGAATTCCGCCGAATAGTGAGACTAGGAATATTTTGTAAAACTCAGCATTGAGATTTAAAATGTATAGTGCTGGTAATGTGAATATAGCGCCGGCAACTATAGAGCCTGAAGTAGAACCGATTGATTGTATAATCACATTTTCCCCGAGTGCGCCTTTTCTTTTTGTTGCCGCAGATAAACCGACAGCAATTATTGCTATTGGTATTGCAGCTTCAAAAACCTGTCCGATTTTTAATCCGAGATAAGCGGCGGCTGCAGAAAAAAGGACTGCCATTAAAACACCCCAGAGCACTGAATAATAACTTACCTCCGGAACTGTTTTTTCGGGAGGCATAACCGGCTGATATTCTTCACCGGGTTTTAATTCTGTATATGCATTTGAGGGAAGTCCTTTTACCGGTACATGTTCGTGATCCTCACTCATAAAATTACCCTATGTTTTTGTGGTTAGTTTTGGTTTATGATTTTTGTCTGAGATTTGTTTTGATCAATTTTGTTGTAATCTAATTCAGAACCCAGCACGCTGTGTGGAATCATATAAACTATTAACAGCAAAACTGCCGCACCGATAACCCATCGACCGGGCTTTTTAGTACGTTTGAGCATGAACGCTGCTACAAGCCAACCTATAAGTGCAATTAAAGTTTTGTTGTCAGTAAGATCAAATCCGAAGGGGAAGCCGGTCCATAAAGCACCGAATGCATAATATTGAGTGATTGGGCCGAGTATCATTCCGCCCAGGATTAAAAATCCGATAGTCCACGCTGTATATAATTTTAATCTCGGTTCCTTATTAAAAACTTCCAGTCCGGTTCTGGTTGAAAGAAGCATTGTACCAAACATTGCGAGGATATGCGGAATAAGAATGAAGAGAGGAACTTCTCCCTTAAACCTGATGACAACATATTTTTGTTGCGCTGGAATTTCAAAGCTTTCATTGTTTTTATTCAGAATCACTCTGTATTGAAGCTTACCTGCAGGCGGCTGCTTTGGAAGAGATGCAGAAAGAATCCCGCCTTTGTTTGTCATTTCAACTTTTGTGAATTCATCATCAGTCTTAAATCTTTTCCATTCAAGAATTCCTGAAAGAGAATTGTCTTTTGTGTCAACTTTAATTATACAGTCGTCAGTGCTATTATGGCTTCTGTCGAGGTGATAAACAATATCCTGATCATCTATAGTAATTTTTCCGGATAACGGATAGCTAGGACCAGTGACTCTTTGATAATAAGCGGAGAGTAATGTAATTATTATTGCAATAATCCAGAACAGAACAGATCGACTCATTGGATCCCCCAAATCGTGAATAATTTCTACACAAAATTAAGAAGATTAGTCCAAACCACCCAATTAAATGTTAAGTGTCCGGTAAGAAATTTGAAAATCTTTTAGTTAATTTGTTAATATGAAAGGAAAACTTTACCTGGTTTCAACACCTATCGGGAATTACGAAGATATCACTATCCGTGCACTGAATATTTTAAAGTCTGTGGATTTTATAATCTGTGAGGAATTCAAAGCAGCGCGAAGAATGCTGTCATTTTATCAGATTGAAAAAGAGCTGGTTTCATTAAATGAACACAACGAAAAAGAAGTAGTAAACGATATTTTATTAAAAATTGTTGAAGGAAAAACTGCAGCGCTTATTTCTGATTGCGGAACGCCTCTTTTTTCTGATCCCGGTCATTTGCTGGTAGATGTTTTAATTTCACAAAAAATTCAGGTTGTGCCTGTACCCGGCGCTAATTCTTTGCTGCCCGCACTAATAGGTACTGGGTTCGATTTTGAAAAATTTTATTATTATGGCTGGTTATCGCCGAATAAAGAACAGAGAAGGCAGCAGCTCTATAAATTAAAGAACTTAAGAGAAGTGATAGTAATTCTCGACACACCGTACCGTCTCAGGCAATTGCTTTCCGATGTAGTAAAAGTTCTTGGGAAACATCTTCGCGCAGTTGTCGCTTTTCAGCTAACTTTGGGCAATGAAAGATTTTACAGGGGAACAACGGGTGAATTATTACAAATTGCTGAAGATAAAAAGCTCAAAGGTGAATTCGTGCTGATAATTGATAATAAAAAGTAATTTCATATTTTTATAAATCACGTACTGACTATATAAAATTAATGAAGAAAGCATTTTCAATATTATTAATAAGCGTACTGATATTCAGCATTGCTGGATATGAGATTATATTCAGTGTAATACTTTATCAATATAAGGAAGAAGGCGAGAGCATCATTTCTTCCGGCAAAGATGCTGAAAATGAGGTTGTGCTTGTAATCAATTCATCCAACGAAAACCTGTTTGAAAGAGAAAATGATCATGAAATTGAATTTAAGGGGATAATGTATGACATACGTAAAGAAGAGAAAAAAGGAAATGATCTGATTTTGTATGCCGTTATGGATGTAAATGAGCAAAGTCTCGTTAACAACCTGAGACTTGATAATAAAAATG